>NZ_JAMYQY010000007.1:0-306906 GCF_040321125.1 Mesorhizobium sp. M0518 | reverse complement strand
GCGTCGAGCTGGGTTTGCTCGGGGGTGGAGCCAAGCCGTTCGGGCGCTTCGAGCATGCCGCCCCCAACGATCTGTGGCAGATGGACTTCAAGGGCCATGTCGCGTTGCGGCAGGGCGGCCGGCTGCATCCGCTGACCGCGCTCGACGACCATTCGCGCTTCTCCGTCGTGCTGCAGGCTTGCATCAACGAGACCGGCGAAACGGTCAAACCCCACCTGATTGCCGCCTTTCGCCGCTATGGGCTGCCGCAGCGCATGGCTTTCGACAACGGCCCACCGTGGGGAGATGGCGGACGAAGCAACTTCACACGCTTCACCGTCTGGCTGATCGAGCACGGCGTCGCCATCTCCCATTCCAGGCCTCTGCATCCGCAGACGCTGGGCAAGGAAGAGCGCTTCCACCGCTCGCTCAAGGCCGAAGCGATGGCCGGACCTGCTTTCGAAAATCTCGATCGCGCGCAGAAAGCCTTCGATGCCTGGCGCGACCTCTACAACACCGAAAGACCCCACGATGGCCTCAAGGGTTGCGTCCCCCTCGACAGATACACACCCTCGCCGCGATCCTTCTGCGAGGCCGTCGAAGCTTTCGACTACCCACAAGACGCCATCGTTCGCAAGGTCCAGAAAGAGGGCCGCGTCGCCTTGTGCGGCTACATCCTGCGCCTCTCCAAGGCATTTGGAGGGAAAGCCGTGGCCTTCACCCCCACCGGCAAGGACGGCGTCTTCCAAGCCTTCTTCAGACATCAGAAAATAGAAACAGTCGACCTCAACCTCTGCAGACGATAAGTGACAAAACTGTTCGCGATGTCCTCGCACACCTGTTCGCGATGTCTCCGGTCCAAACAAGGGGGAGAGGTGACCCGAAGGGCCGGAGTGGGGGTGATTGGCCGCAGCTGGAGCAATTCCAGGAAAAGTGTGAAACGGTTTTCCGTCCGGAATTGCGTAAAAACAAGGAGTTGGAGCGGGTCGCCGTTTCCGTGAAACGGTGAACTGCTCTAGGCCCGAAAGTGGAATACCTCTGCTCATTGAACCTTCGTCCTCGGATCGAGCACCCGATACAGAAGGTCGGAGAGGAGATTGATGGCGATGAACACCGAGCCGATGACTATGGTGCCGCCGAGCACCGCGTTCATGTCGGCGTTCTGCAGCGAGTTGGTTATGTAGAGGCCGATGCCCGGCCATGAGAAGACGGTCTCGGTCAGCACCGAACCTTCGAGCAGCCCGGCATAGGAGAGCGCGATCACCGTCACCATCGGCACCGCCGCATTGCGCAGCGCGTGGCCCCAGATGATGCGGGTTTCCGACAGTCCCTTGGCGCGCGCCGCGACGATATATTCCTGCGACAATTCGTTGAGCATGAACGAGCGCGTCATGCGGCTGATATAGGCGAGCGAGAAATAGCCGAGCAGCGAGGCCGGCAGGATGATGTGGCGGAAGGCGTCGTAAAAAACGTCCCACTGCCCCTGCATCGCAGAGTCGAGGAGATAGAAGCCAGTGATCGGCGTAAAGGTGTATTCGTAGACGATGTCGAGCCGCGCGGGGAAGGCAACCCATTGCAGCTTGGCGTAAAACAGCACCAGCGCCAGCAGTCCCAGCCAAAAGATCGGCACGGAATAGCCGATCAGGCCGATGATACGCACGATCTGGTCGATGAAACTGCCGCGCCTGACCGCGGCCAGCACGCCAAGCGGCACGCCGAACAGCGCGCCGATCAGCGTCCCCAGCGTCGCCAGTTCCGTCGTGGCCGGAAGCGCCCGGCGAATGTCGGTCATGACAGGATTGGTGGTCAGCACAGAGACACCGAAATTGCCGTTCAGGGCATTTTTCACATAGATGTAGAACTGCTCGACCAGCGGCAAATCGAGGCCCATCTCGCGGCGCGTGCGCTCGACGACATTGGCCGGCGCCCGGTCGCCGAGCACCGCCAGCACCGGGTCGATCGGGATGACGCGACCGATGAAGAAGGTGACCGCGAGCAGACCAAGATAGGTCGTGATCGCGATGACCAGGAAACGGCCAAGCGATGATGCAATAGCGACGGCACGGGCGCTGCCGCGCCCCGCCGCCACTTCCTTTTCAACCGTGCTCATGCGGCGTGTCCGCGAGCACTATTCCTTGGACACCGGCCCGACGAAATTGCTGTCGAAGCTCGGGCCGAGGGCAAAGCCCTTGAGGTTCTTGCGCAGGCCGGCCACTTCCAGCTGCTGGTGGATGACGACGAAGGGGCTGGTGTCCAGGATCTTCTTCTCGAGATCCTTGTACATGTCAGCGCGCTTGCCGGCGTCCTTCTCAAGCAGCGCTGCTTCCGTCTCCTTGGTCAGGTCCGGAATGTCCCAGGCATTGCGCCAGGCCAGCGTCTTGGACTTACCCGCATCCGAGTTGTCCGGATTCGAGGCAAAGGTCTGGGCGTTGGAGTTCGGATCGAAATAATCCTGGCCCCACTGGCCGATATAGATGTCGTGGTTGCGGGCGCGGTACTTGGTCAGCGTCTGCTTGCCGTCGCCCGGGACGATCTCGAGCTTGATGCCGGCCTGTCCGAGCGTCTGCTGGATCGATTCCGCCATGCCGGTCGTCGGCTGACCGGTGCGTACGTCCATGGTTACGCTGAAGCCGTCGGGCAGACCGGCCTTGGCCAGCAATTCCTTGGCCTTGGCGACATCGAACTTGAACGGATTCTCATCCAATTCGCCGAGCACACCCTTCGGCAGGAAGGTCTGGTGGATTTCGCCGATGCCCTTGAGGATCGTCGAGCTCAGCGCATCGTAGTCGACCAGGTATTTGAAGGCTTGGCGGACCTCGGGCTTGGCGAGGTTGGCATTCTTCTGGTTGAGGCTGATGTAATAGACCGTGCCCTTCGGCGCGCTGGTCGAGGTGAGATCGGCGTTCTCGGCGATGGCGTCGAGGTCGTTCGGCTCGAGATTGCGGGCAACGTCGATGTCGCCGGCCTCGAGCGCCAGGCGCTGGCCCGAGCTTTCCTTCATGTTGCGGTAGATGACGCGGGCAAGCTTGGCCTTCTCGCCGTAGTAATTATCGTTGCGCTCGAGAACGACCACCTCATTGGCCCGCCATTCGCGCAGCTTGAAGACGCCGGAGCCGGCATAGCCGGTCTTCAGCCAGGCATTGCCGAAATCATTGTCCCATTTGTAGTCGGCGCTCGGCGTCACCGCAGCGACATGTTCCTTGACCAGCTTGGCGTCGACCACCGATGCAACCGTTGCCGACAGGCAGTTCAGCACGAAGCTCGGCGCATAGGCCTTGTCGACGGTGAACTGGAAGGTGGTCTCGTCGACCGCCTTGGCCTTCTCGGCGACGTTGTCGCCGCTGATGCCGAATTGGCCGATGATGAAGGCCGGGCTCTTGTCGAGCTTGACGGCGCGTTCGAACGACCAGGCGACGTCGGCCGCGGTGATCGGATTGCCGGAAGCGAATTTCAGGCCGGGCTTGAGCTTGAATGTGTAGGTCAGGCCGTCATCGGAGACGGTCCAGCTTTCGGCAAGGTCTCCCTTGACCTTGGAGGTGTCGCTGAGGTCGAGACGGACAAGCAGATCATACGTGTTGCCGGTGACCTCGGCGGTCGACAGCTCGAACGCCTCGCCCGGATCCATGGAGATGATGTCGTCGATCGCGAAACCTTCGACCAGCGTGTCGGCGGGCGTGACCGCACCGGCGGGCGCGCCGGCCAGAAGCAGCGCGGACATGGCTGCACCCGCCAGCAGGAAGCGAGAGCGTAGAGCAAACTTTTCCATCATCATCGTGATTGTTCCCTGTTTTGTTGTTTGTTGACCTGAGTTCCCGGCTCAGGGTTGTGCAATTCTTTTCGGGCCTGGAGAAGGCCCCAGTGATCTCTTACCGTTGCGGTTTTTGTCCAGTTGGTCAACACCATATCCGGCAGCCTCGTGGCGGGCAACGAGCATTTATACGATGGCTCAATGGGCCAGAAAGGCCGGTGGGATGTCGACGCATCGGCCAGCCAATCGAGGCTGCCGATCGAGGATAATCTGGCGAATGTCGCGGCTATCTCAGCGCCGCGACCAGGCTGGTGTCAGGGAAGCAGGTGGCGGCGCGGCCGTTCTTGGCTTGCCAAATGCCGATCGAACGGCGGGTCTTGAAGCCGGGCAGGCCATCGGCGCTGCCGACGTCATAGCCCTTGGCTTCCAGCGCGCGTTGCAGAGCGGCTATGTCCGAACGGTGGAGCCCGCCGACCGCGCCCCAGCTGCCGGCAAAATTCGAATCGCCATGGGCGATGCGATCGGCGCCATGGCCGATGAACAGCGCGTAGAGGTCGCTGGTGTTGTACTGCTTCAGCACGTAGAAATTGGGCGTGGCGATAAAGGCCGGACCGCTGCGCCCTGCCGGCATCAGCAGGAAGCCTTCGGCCTTCATCTCACTCGCTGGAAACGGCTTGCCGCCGACGCGCCTAACGCCCATTGCCGCCCATTCGGAGATTTTCTTGCCCTGGTCCGGGCCTTCCAACGAACAGGAAACGCTTTCCGGCACCATCACCTCGAAACCCCAGCCACGGCCCTTTACCCAGCCATAGTGGACGAGATAATTGGCGATCGAGGCCAGCACGTCCGGCGTCGAGTTCCAGATGTCGGCGCGGCCGTCGCCGTCGAAATCGACGGCATGTTTCAGGAACGAGGTCGGCATGAATTGCGGCTGGCCGAGCGCTCCGGCCCAGGACGATTTCATCGCGCCGACCGGAGCCAGCCCGCGCTCGACGATCTCGAGTGCAGCAAGCAGTTCGGTGCGGAAGAAGTCCTTCCTGGTCGACATGAACGCTTTGGTGCCCAGCACTTCGAAGGCGTCGTAGGGCATCTTCGCCGCGCCGAATCCGGTCTCGCGGCCCCAGATCGCCAGCAGCACTTCGCCCGGCACGCCGTAGCGCTTTTCGATAGATGCAAGTGTCCTGGCATTGGTGGCTTCGCGCGCCCGGCCGCCTGCCGTCACCGCGCGAACCGTCTTCTCGGCGAAATAGGCGCCGGGTGAGCCGAATTCGGCCTGGTGCTGCTTCTGCGGCGTGGTCGCCTTATCGCCCGGCTTGACCAGGTCGGGCAGCTTCAGATTGGGATTGATGCCGTCGAAGGCGGCATCGAGGGTGGCTTTGGAAATGCCTTTCGCCCTGGCTTGCGGCCAAAGGTCGTTCTGCAGCCAGGCGCGAAACTGGTCGTCGATCTTTGCGGCGGAGGCGGGGGTGGAAAGGAGGACCGCGAGAAGAACTGCAAAAAAGGAAAACAGAGCCAATCTGAGAGGTTTGCGTTCCTTCACACCCCCCTCTGTCCTGCCGGACATCTCCCCCGCAAGGGGGGAGATTGGCCGCTTCATCGGCGGCGCTCTTGTTGCAATGTCGGCGATTTGCGAAAACAAAGATGACATCCGATCTCCCCCCTTGCGGGGGAGATGTCCGGCAGGACAGAGGGGGGTGCTTGGCACCAGCCTCGACGGATGCGCAACAATCATGATCCGCATCCTCTGCCGCAACTTTGTCAAAACGCCGTCCGCGAGCGCAGCGCCGCGGCCAGCGTGCCCTCGTCGAGATAGTCGAGTTCGCCGCCGACAGGCACGCCATGCGCCAGTCGTGTCACCTTGATATCGAAGCCGGACAGCTGATCGGTGAGGTAATGCGCGGTCGTCTGGCCCTCCACCGTAGCATTGACGGCGAGGATGATCTCCTTGACCTCGCCACCGGCGACGCGGTCGATCAGCGAGCGCATGTTGAGCTGCTCGGGGCCGATGCCGTCGAGCGGGGACAGCGTGCCGCCGAGAACGTGGTAACGCACATTCATCGCCGCCGCGCGCTCCAGCGCCCACAGGTCGGAGACGTCCTCGACGACAATGATGGTGCCGGCATCTCGGCGCGGATCGGTGCAGATCATGCAAGGGTCCGATGTATCGACATTGCCGCAGGTCGAGCAGATGCGCACCTTGTCGGCCGCCTCGGCCATGGCGGCGGCCAGCGGCGACAGAAGCTGCTCCTTCTTCTTGATCAGATGAAGGGCGGCACGCCTGGCCGAACGGGGACCCAGCCCCGGCACCTTGGCCAGGAGCTGGATCAGACGTTCGATCTCGGGACCGGCGATTCGCTTCGACATCGCTCTGATCTAGGATTTTTCAGAGCGCTTTGGAACATCCGCATACGCATGACCGCCATATTGGCCTTGGCGGACCAAAATGGGCGGGGCCCATGGGATCATGGAGAGCAGATCAGTTGGTTTCGAGCGGCCGGCCCTGGCTGACGATCATCGCGCCGACAGCGTCGGTGTTCTCAGGCGTCGACTGGAAACCCATAGACGCCTCTTGCGGCGCTTCCTCGACCGAGGAGATGACCCTCGTCCTTGTGTTCAAGGTTCCGCCAAAACGGGCGGCATCCGGTTCCTCCATCGGCTCCTGCATCGCCACCACCGTCGGCTCCGCCGAGACACGCGCAGATTTCGCGGCCGGCGCGGCGGCCGCGGTCATATAGGTCTGTTGGGCAGGAGCGGACCGGACGGTGGCCGGCTTGGCCGGACGCACCGGCTCGGCGGACGCGACCATCGTCACCGGCTCCGCTGGCTTCTGCGGCGCCGCCGAGGCAATGGCGACCTGCGGCTCGTCCGGCAGCGGCTGCCAGTTGCGGCCGCGCTTCTCGTAAAAGGCATTGCCGCCGGCAACCATGGTGTAGTGCATGTTCTTGTAGGGGAAGCGTAGGCCGGCGGTGTGGAAGAACATGGTGTTCTTGAGCTTGGACTTGCGCTCCCCCTTCAGCACCGCGTCGGCGGCTTCCTCGACATCGGGCATTGCGCGTGAATTCATCGGCCTTGTCATGACGCCGGGGGCAAACTGCCCGCGCTCGCCCACCACCGCGCAGATGGTGCTGCCGTGCTTGCCGGAGCGCAGCCGGTTCATCACCACCGTGCCGACCGCGATCATGCCGTCGCGGCTCGAGCGGTTGGATTCAAAGAACATCGCCCGTTCCAGGCATTCCTTGTCCTTCGGCGTGTGGCTGTACGCCCGGGAGCTCAGGAAACCCGGCGTGATGGCGTCGGTCAGGCTGGCGACGGACATGCCGTGTGAAGTGGTCTGGCTACAGGCAGCCAAGAACAGGGGTGAAATGACGGCGCCGAGCAACAGCGGCGTCTTCCATCGCGTAGAAATCAACAGGTAACCCTCTCACTTCGTGCCCGCCCCCAGGCTGCGGCAAGAATGAGACACTTTCGGGCAAAATGATGGCCAAAACGTTATTAACAACGCGCTGTTGCCAAATTGGCACAATTTCCTGGTTTTCCAGATAGATCGCACCCATCATTTCACAAAGGCGATGACCTCTCTCTCTTTGTTTCGCCGCAATTGCCCCAAGGGAAAGCACTACGCGCTTTTCCCGGGCAAACGCTGTTAATTTCTCCTGGAACCGGTCTGCAGCCCGGCCGCAATCACGGCCGCTGGCCAGGCTCAAGCTCCTCGACCTTCTCCGAAAACAGGCCGCGCCGGAGGAACAGCGTCCGCGCCTCCCTGGCCGTCGGGGCGATCTTTCCCGGCCAGTCGCTGTCAATGAACTCAGCCTTGGTGAAGTCCGGATTTGTCTCGCTTGCCGCCTCCAGGAATTCGGCGATCTCCAGCACGATCGCGCGCTCGTCCTTCGAAAGCGCCGATGTGCCGGCTTCGATCGAAGGGCGATGGACGAAATCCTCGAACAGATAGAAATAACCCTTGATGCCGACGAGATCGACGCCGTCGTCACAATCGGCCAGGATTTCCAGGATCTCGTAGATCCTGTTGCGGATACGCTGCTCGATCAGTCTTTCGGAGGGCTCTTCGGTCATGTCGATGATGGGCGCGCACGCCGAATGCTAGAAGGGCAGTTTCATTCCCGGCGGGATCGGCAGACCTGCGGTCAGCGCCTTGGTCTTTTCCTGCATGATCTGCTCGACCTTGGTCTTGGCGTCGTTGTGAGCGGCCAGCACCAGGTCTTCCAGGATCTCGACATCGTCTTCCTTGAACAGAGACGGATCGATCTTCAGCGACTTCATCTCGAATTTTCCGGTCAGCGTCACATTGACCAGGCCGCCGCCGGCCTGGCCGGACGCTTCCAGCGTGGCGATCTCGTCCTGCATGGCCTGGAACTTGGCCTGCATTTCCTTCGCCTTGCCCATCAGGCCGAGAAGATCTTTCATGGTCGGGTCCTTTGCGGATTCGTGGCTGGATCAGGGTTCATCGTCGTCAGCCGGCGGCTCGACCGGCACTTCAGCCTCTGTCGTTTCGGCTTCCGGCGCGTCTGGAATGCGCACGTCGATGATCTTGGCGCCGGGAAAGCGCGCCAGGATAGCGGCCACGGTCGGGTCGCTCTTGGCATCGAGAAAAGCCGTCTCGCGCTTGGCCGATTCCATTTCGGCGAGCGTCTGGCCGCCCTCTTCCTTCGACAGCGAGACCAGCCAGCTGCGGCCGGTCCAGGCGCGCAATTTCGTCGTCAGGTCGTTGAGCAGCATCTTGGGCGCATCGCCGGTCAGGCCGACGTCGATGCGGCCGGGCTCGATGCGCACAAACCGGATGCAGCTCTTGACCAGCACCTTGAAGGCGATGTCACGCTGCGCATCGGCGAGCGCAATGATGTCGGCCAGCGATTTCAGCGGCGCCGCTTCCATGGCCGGCTCCGGAGGAGCGACGTAGGCAACGGCAGCAGGCGAGGCTTCGACCAGCCGCATGGTCTGCGCACCGCCAGGACCGGCGGGCATGCGCGTCTGCGCCACCGCGCCGGCGCCACCGCCGTTGCCGGAACTTGCAGGCGCGCCATTCGGGCGCGGCGCGCCGCTTTGGACCGACGCTCCGCCCTCGAGCGATCTCAACGCCTCGTCCAGCGTCGGCAGGTCGGCGGCATGCGCCAGCCGGATCAGCACCATTTCGGCGGCACTGACCGGCCGGTTGGAGGACTGCACTTCGGGAATGCCCTTGAGCAGCATCTGCCATGTCCGCGACAGCACCCTGACCGACAGCGTCCTTGCGAAATCGGCGCCGCGCTGCCGCTCGTCCTCCGACAGCGAGGCATCCTCGATGGCCGTCGGCACGAAACGCAGCCGGGTGACGAGATGGTTGAATTCGGCAAGGTCGGTCAGCACGGCGGCCGGATCGGCGCCGGTGTCATACTGCGCACGGAATTCGCCAAGGGCGGCTGCCACATCACCCTTCATCACATGTTCGAACAGATCGACGATGCTGGCGCGGTCGGCAAGTCCCAGCATCGCCCGCACAGCCGCGGCACCGACAGTGCCGGCGCCATGGGCAATCGCCTGGTCGAGGATGGAGAGCGAATCACGGGCCGAGCCTTCGGCGGCGCGCGCGATCATCGCCAGCGCGTCGTCGTCGACCGCAATGCCTTCCTGGGCCGAGATCGAGCCGAGATGCGCGACCAGCGCGCCGGCGTCGATGCGCCTCAGGTCGAAGCGCTGGCAGCGCGACAGGACAGTGATCGGGACCTTGCGGATTTCGGTGGTGGCGAAGATGAATTTGACGTGCGGCGGCGGCTCTTCCAGCGTCTTCAGCAGGCCGTTGAAGGCCTGCGTCGACAGCATGTGCACTTCGTCGATGATATAGACCTTGTAACGGGCCGAGACCGGCGCATAGCGCACGCGCTCGATGATATCCCTGATGTCGTCGATGCCGGTATGCGAGGCGGCGTCCATCTCGATGACGTCGACATGGCGGCCCTCCATGATCGCCTGGCAATGCTCGCCGAGCACCGCGAGGTCGACCGAAGGCTGGTCGATATCAGCGGTTTTATAATTCAGGGCCCGCGCGAGGATGCGCGCCGTCGTGGTCTTGCCGACGCCGCGCACCCCGGTCAGCATCCAGGCCTGGGCGATGCGGCCGGTGGCAAAGGCATTGGTGAGGGTGCGCACCATCGGCTCCTGGCCGACCAGCTCGGAGAAGTTCGAAGGACGGTACTTGCGCGCCAGCACGCGATAGGCGGCGGCCTTGCCTATCTCCAGGCTTTTTGGTCCCGAATTTCCGGCTTCGCTCATACGCCCGTAAAGCTCCAAATGGCCGCGCCCGAAGGCGGCCGATTCCTGCGCATAGTCTCGCCCGCGCTGCAATGCGTCGTCAATGTCGCGAGAGGGGCCGATGAGGTGGGAGGCTGGAACAATGACCCGTTCCGGGCTCGTTAGGGCTGCTTCCTTCCGGACCTGACCCGGTTGGCGAGTGGATCGTCCACCACCAACCTCCCGCTTTCCATATCGGCAATTGCGCGACGAAATGCAAGTCCGCCGAAGAAATCGCAAAATATGGAATTGGCGCACCAATGCGTGAGGGGCGCAATGATTCGCTTGCAGCCCCCTTGCCGCCGCTCTAGCCTTCATGTGTTGAGCAAACCAAGAAAAGCAAGGGAAACGCCGATGCTGCCGGGCCTGGAGGCCGGATTCACGCTGGACGCACGGCTGGAGGCGGACAGCGAACAGTTGATGTGGCTTGGGCTGTGCGAATTGCGGGTGATGAACGACCGCCGCTGGCCATGGCTGCTGCTGGTGCCGCAGCGGCCCGGCGCGGAGGAAATCCATGACATGACGCCGCTCGACCAGACGATGCTGACCTTCGAGACCAATATGGTGGCGCAGGCGCTGAAGAAGGCGACCGGCTGCACCAAGATCAACACCGGCGCGCTCGGCAACATCGTGCGCCAGTTGCACATCCATGTCATCGCGCGTTCGGAAGGCGATCCCGGCTGGCCAGGCCCTGTGTGGGGACATGGTCTGCGAGAGCCCTATCAACGTTCCGACTTGCGACGGTTTGCCGAAACGATCAAGGCGGCGCTATAAGCGTTCCCCGTGTCCATCCCTCAACGTATCCCAGAGTCCCCATGAGCTTCCGCCTGTTTGACGCGCCTTTGCGCGAGCCGAGCCAGTTCGTCGGCTTTACCGGCAACATGATCGACCGGCAGTCCGAGAACCGCGCCGACGATTCGGTCGACAAGGCGCTGGCCGATCCGGCGACGCGGCTGCTTCTGATGCATGGCGGCCGGCTCTATTTGAAGCTCGGCGATAGCGGTGCTCTCGATCCCTGGTTCGGCGCCACCGAGAGCGAGCCCTTCAAGGTTTCCCTGGCGCAAGGCATTCTGCTCGGCTTTTCCGAACGAGGACCGGTGCTGGCCGTGCCCGCCGGCTTCGAACCCGAACAGCTTCCGGAAGCAGTCAAGGCCATCGACTACCGCTCGGTCTACATGCAAGGGCTGATCGACGAGGCGGCGGCTGGCGCGATGGCGCAAGGGGCGGCCCTGCTTGCCTGGCATGCCAGCCATCGCTTCTGCAGCAAATGTGGTACGGAATCGCAGATGCGGGCCGGCGGCTACAAGCGCCATTGCCCGAATTGCGGCACCGAGCATTTTCCGCGCACCGACCCGGTGGCGATCATGCTGACGGCGACGCGGGAAAAATGCCTGCTCGGACGCGGCCGGCATTTCGCGCCGGGCATGTACTCGGCCCTTGCCGGCTTCATCGAGCCGGGCGAGACGATCGAGGCGGCGGTGCGCCGCGAGACGCTGGAAGAGGCCGGTATCCGGCTTGGCCGCGTCGTCTACCACGCCAGCCAGCCCTGGCCGTTCCCCTATTCGCTGATGATCGGCTGCTTCGGCGAGCCGCTCAATGACGATATCCAGGCCGACCTCAACGAGCTTGAGGACTGCCGCTGGTTTTTTCGCGACGAGGTGCGCCTGATGCTGGAAAGGACGCACAAGGACAATCTGGTCACGCCGCCGAAAGGCGCCATTGCGCATCACCTCATCCGCGCCTGGGTCGATTCAGAATGATGGCAGCGAACACCGAAAGACATTGCAGGAGCAGGACATGATCCGTCACACCGTCGTTTTCACGCTGAAGCATCCGCCGCATTCGCTGGAGGAAAAGCGGTTCCTGGTCGACGCCAAGAAAATCCTAACCGCGATCAGAGGCGTCACGCATTTCGAGCAATTGCGGCAGATCAGCCCCAAGAACGACTATCATTTCGGCTTCTCGATGGAGTTCGCCGACCAGGCCGCCTACAACAGGTACAACGACCATCCGGACCATGTCGCCTTCGTGCGCGACCGCTGGGTGCCGGAGGTCGAGGCCTTCATGGAGATCGACTACGTGCCGCTGGGCGCGGTGATTTAGGGCATGGTCCCGAAAAGTGGAAACCGGTTTTTGGACAAGATCATGCCCAGTAGCGATCAGTCCGCAACCTTCCACTGCTCACGCGACTCACTGGCCGGATAGACGCCCAGAATCCGCACTTCGCGGGAGAAGAAACGGAGCTCGTCCAGCGCAAGCTTGACCAGCGGGTCGTCGGGATGGCCCTCGATGTCGGCATAAAACAGCGTCGCCGTGAAAGCGCCCAACTGGTAGCTCTCCAGCTTGGTCATGTTGATGCCGTTGGTGGCAAAACCGCCCATCGCCTTGTAGAGCGCGGCCGGCACGTTGCGGACGCGAAAGATGAAGGTCGTCATCATCTTGACGTCGGGTGATGGGCGCTCGGCCCATTGCTTGTTCTTGGTCAGGACGACAAAGCGGGTGACGTTGCTGTCGGTGTCCTCGACGTTTTGCTCGATGATGTCGAGCCCGTAGAGGGTCGCTGCCAGCGCCGGCGACAGCGCCGCCATGGTGCGGTCCTTGACCTCGGAGACCATCTTGGCTGCACCAGCCGTATCGCCGGCGACGATCGCCTTCCAGCCGTTCTTGCGGATGTATTTGCGGCACTGGCCAAGCGCGTGGATGTGGCTGTGCACCGTCTTGATCTCGTCGCGCCTGACGCCCGGCAGCACCATCAGCTGGAAATGGATCGGCAGGAAATATTCGCCGATGATGTGCAGCTTCGATTCCGGCAAGAGATGATGGATATCGGCGACGCGCCCGGCAATGGTGTTCTCGATCGGGATCATGGCGAGATCGGCCTTGCCGGTCTCGACCGCGTTGAACGCATCCTCGAAGGTCGGGCACGGCAACGGCTCCATCGATGGATAGACGTTGCGGGAGGCGGTGTCGGAATTGGCGCCCGGCTCGCCCTGGAAGGATATTCTGTTGGTCTTTTCAGGCATGCCGATATCTCAGGTTGAAAGGATCTGTCTGGCGCGTTCGAGGTCTTCCGGCGTGTCGACGCCGAGCGGCAGCGACTGGACGATCTCGGCGTCGATGCGCATGCCGGCTTCCAGCGCCCGCAACTGTTCCAGCCGCTCGCGCCGTTCGAGCGGCGACGGCTTCAGCGCGACGAAACGCTCAAGTGCTTCGCGGCGATAGGCGTAGAGGCCGACATGATGATAGAGCGGCCCCTCGCCCCAAGGCGCCGTGGCACGGGTGAAATAGAGCGCCCTCAGCCTGCTGCCGGAAAGCGGCGAACCGACGATCTTGACGACATTGGGATTGGTCTTTTCCTCGTCGCGGACGATCTCGACGCCGAGCGTGGCGATGTCCACCGCACTGTCCTCGAAAGGCCTGAGCGACGCGGCGATAATCTGCGGATCGATGGTCGGCAGGTCGCCTTGCACATTGACGATGGTTTCGACCTTGCGCCCGGGGTCGAGCGCGATCAGCGCCTCGTGGATGCGGTCGGAGCCGGATTCGTGATCCGTGCGCGTCATCACGGCCTCGAACCCGTGCGCGCGCATCGCTTGCGCCACGCTTTGCGTGTCGGTCGCCACCACCACCCGGCCAAGGCCGGCTTCGGCGGCGCGGCGGGCGACATGGACGATCATCGGGGCGCCTGCGATGTCGGCCAGCGGCTTGCCCGGCAGGCGGGTCGAGGCCATGCGGGCCGGGATCAGGATCAGCGTGGACATTTCGGGTGCAAGGCGTCTCGAAAGAGGACAGGGAAAGTGGCAAAAGGTCTCACTGGAAGCGCCCTTATAGGTGTTGCAACGCCGCAGCAAAAGACCTAGTTTCCGCCCGATTTGACCGCCCTGGCAGGACGGGTCACGATACCGACGGACGGAGTGGACGGTTCTGTCCGCCGGAAAAGGGAGCAAGGGGCGTATGGATTCCAACGAAGTCAACAAACTGCTCGCCGGATTGCTCGGAACCGTTTTCGTCGTCTTCTCGGTCGGCATTGTGTCCGATGCGCTGTTTGCCTCGCCTGCGCCGGAAAAGCCCGGCTTCGCCATCGAGGCCGCGGAGCCCGCCGAAGGCGGCCCGGCCGCTCCTGCCGCAGCCGAAAAGCCGATCGCAGATCTTCTGGCCAATGCAAATGCCGAACAGGGCGCTGCCATCTTCAAGAAGTGCCAGGCCTGCCATTCCGGCGAAAAGGGCGGTCCTAACAAGGTCGGCCCCGATCTGTGGGACATCGTCGACCGTCCGGTCGCCTCTCACGAGGGCTTCGCCTATTCGGCGGGCATGAAGGAATATTCCAAGGGCGGCACAGAGAAGTGGACCTACGATAACCTCAACCACTTCATCACGTCGCCCAAGAAGGACGTTAAAGGCACGGCGATGGGCTTTGCCGGCCTGCCGAAGGAAGAAGACCGCGCCAACGTCATCGCCTATCTGCGCACGCTGTCCGACAATCCCAAGCCGCTGCCGGCACCGGGTGCCGCCGCCGATGCAGGCGCCAAGCCTGCCGATGCAGCCGCTCCGGCAAAGCCGGCTGATGGTGCCGCGCCCGCGAAACCGGCCGCTCCTGCCGCCCCGGCTCCGGCCGCACCCGCACCGGCGCCTGCCCAATAGTCAGATATCATCTCGACGACCTTGAAAAAGCCGGGTTCAGCCCGGCTTTTTTGTTGGGAAAACCGCATAGGCGGCGACAAAGCCGCGCATGGCGGTTTTCACGGGCGCCAAATCATCTAGATTGCCGATGAACGGGCATTGCGAAGAGGATAGTGCATGACGGTTGGCCGAACGCTTCTCAAGTCGTTGCTGGCGGCAGCCCTTCTGGCGGCGGGATTGCAGGCTGCCCTCGCCGATGAATGGCGCACCACGTCATCGCTGATCGGCGAGTCCAAATACGGCGCCAATTTCCAGCACTACGACTACGTCAACCCCGACGCGCCCAAGGGCGGCACGCTGAACCGGGTGGTGATCGGCACCTACGACAACTTCAATCCTTATATCGTGCAGGGATCGCCGGCGGCCGGCCTCGTGGGATTCGGCGGCGGCCTACTCTACGACACGCTGATGGAGCAGGCGACCGACGAAGGCAGCACCAGCCACCCACTGATCGCCGATGCCTACAAGTATCCGGCCGACTATTCCTCCGCGACCTACCGCCTCGACCCGCGCGCCAAATGGCACGACGGCCAGCCGATCACTGTCGACGACGTGATCTGGTCGTTCCAGGTGCTGAAGGCCAACAGCCCGTTGTATAACCGCTATTTTGAGAACGTCACGGACGCGGTCGCGGTCTCCGATCGCGAGGTCGAGTTCCACTTTAATCAGAAAGGCAACAGGGAACTGCCGAAGATTCTCGGCGATCTCGTCGTTCTGCCAAAGCATTGGTGGGAGGGCAACGACGCCAGCGGCAAGAAGCGCGACATCACCAAGACGACTCTGGAGCCGCCGCTGGGGTCAGCGGCCTACAAGATCGCGAGTTTCAAGCCGGGTTCCGAAATCGTCTGGCAGCGTGTGCCGGACTATTGGGGCGCCAAACTGCCAGTGAAGATCGGCCGCGAGAATTTCGACAGGCAGCGTTTCAGCTATTTCCTTGACGACAACGCCGGTTGGCAGGCCTTCACCAAAGGGGGGTTCGAAGACTTCCGCGCCGAGACACGCGCCCAGCGTTGGGCGGTCGAATACACCTTTCCGGCGATCAAATCCGGAGATGTCATCAAAAAGGAGTTCCCCACAACCTCACCGGAACCCATGCAGTCCTATTTGATAAATACGCGCCGCCCGCTGTTCCAGGATGTACGCGTACGCCAGGCACTCACCTACGCGTATGATTTCGAGAGCATGAACCGAACCATTTTCTTCGGCGCCTATACGCGCACAGACAGCTATTTCGAAGGCGGCGATCTGGCCTCGACCGGCCTGCCACAGGGCAAGGAGTTGGAGATACTCCAGCCGTTTCGAGACAAGTTGCCACCTGAACTGTTCAAGCAGGAATTCAAGCTGCCGGTCTACGACACGCCACAATCGGGTCGCGAGAATTTGCGCAAGGCCTACGAGCTTTTCAAGCAAGCCGGCTGGGTCAATCAGGCCGGAAAGCTGGTGAATGCGAAGACCGGCGAAGTGTTCAAGATCGAGTTCCTCGGCAACGATCCCGTTGACGAGCGGGTCGCCTCGCCTTTCATCGACAATTTGCGGCGGCTGGGCATCGATGCAACGCTGCGCATTGTCGATGACAGCCAATACACCAACCGTACTCGCGCTTTCGACTTCGATATGCTGGCGCTCGCAGGTTTTCAGCAATCCAACTCACCCGGCAACGAACAGCGCGACTTTTTCAGTTCCACAGCTGCGGACAGGGCCGGATCACGAAATTTGGCCGGCATCAAGAATCCTGTCGTCGACGCACTGATCGACCGCGTCATCTTTGCAACGGACCGAGACGACCTGATGGCTGCGACCCATGCCCTTGACCGAGTGTTGCTTTGGAACTTCTACATGGTGCCGCAATGGCACCTGGGGAAAGTTCGGGCCGCATACTGGAACAAGTTCGCAATGCCTGAAAAACAGCCAACCTATCTCGGCGTCGATTTGGACTCTTGGTGGATCGACCCGGACAAGGAGAAGGCGCTGGCGGCCAAATACAAGGGTGGCAATTGATGGCGGCCCTTGCCCGCCGCGACTTTCTTGCCCTGGGCAGTGCCGCGGCAGCCGCCGCCTTGCTGCCCGGCAAGGCCTTCGCCGACACTGCGACCGGCACCAAGCTGCACGGCCTGTCGGCCTTCGGCGACCTCAAATACAAGCTCGGTTTCGCGCATTTCGACTACGTCAATCCGGACGCCCCAAAGGGTGGCCAGATGAATTTCGCGCCGCCGAACTCGACCCTCAATCAGAGCTTCCTGACCTTCAACACATTGAACTCACTGGTGTTGAAGGGGGAGGCGCCGCCGCGTACCGAACTTTGTTTCGATTCCCTGATGACAAGCGCGCTCGATGAGCCGGATGCGGCCTACGGCCTGCTTGCCGAAACCGTTACCCTGTCGCCGGACCGCAACGGTTTCCGCTTCGCGCTGCGACCGCAAGCGCGTTTCCACGACGGTTCGCCGCTGACCGCGCAGGACGTTGTCTTTTCGCTGAAGCTTTATCAAGACAAAGGCCATCCTAACCTTTCCCAAGCGTTGCGGTACATGACCGACGCGGTTGCGGTCGATCCCGCTACCGTCGATCTCACCCTCAACGGCAAGCAGTCGGCGCAAAACATCCTTGCGATCGTGGGAATGCCTATCGTCTCCAAGGCCTTTTATACGGCCAATGATTTCGATGCTTCGACCATGACACCGCCGCTTGGCTCGGGTCCCTACAAGATTGGACGCGTGGCGGCCGGACAGACTGTCGAATATGACCGCGTGGCCGACTATTGGGGCCGCGATCTGCCAGTGAACCGCGGCCTCTACAATTTCGACCGCATCCGCATCGACTTCTATCTTGACCGGCAAGCGGCATTCGAGGCCTTCAAGAAAGGCGACACGCATTTTCGCGAGGAATTCACCTCACGGGTATGGGCTACCGGCTACGACTTTCCGGCGCTGAAGGACGGCAAGGTCGTCAAACGGGAATTTCCCGGCGAGAAGACGCCGGACATGCAGGCTGTCGCGCTGAACCAGCGTCGTCCGCAATTCCGCGATGAGCGGGTGCGGCGGGCGATCGCCAGGTGCTTCGATTTCGAATGGATGAAGCGGGCGCTGTTTTACGGCTCCTACGAGCGCTCTCAATCGAATTTCGAACGGTCGGACTACAAGGCCGAAGGCCTGCCCTCGCCTGAGGAATTGGCCCTGCTGGAGCCGTTCCGGGCCGAGTTGCCGCCAGAGGTTTTCGGTGAAGCGGTAACACAGCCCCTGTCCGACGGTTCGGGCCATGACCGCAAGCTGCTGGGCGAGGCTTCGAGATTGCTTGCGCAAGCCGGCTGGAAGCGCGATGGCAGTTTCGTCGTCAACGACAAGGGTGAGCGGCTGCGGGTCGAAATGCTGGCGGAGGACGACGGCATCGTTCGCATCTACACCCCTTGGTCCGAGAATATGAAGGCGATCGGGATCGACGCATCGATCCGGCAAATCGATTCGGCGCAGTATGAGCAGCGGCACAGCAATTACGACTTCGATCTCGCCTTGCTGCATTGGTCAATCGGGGCGACGCCGACCGACGACAGCCTGCAGATGCTCTATGATTCCCGGATGGCGAAAATCCCGGGGCAGCGCAACTATCCGGGCACCGAAAGCAAGGCCATCGACGCCCTGATCGCGGCAGCCGGCAAGGCGAAAGACCGTATAGAACTCGTCACGGCGCTCAGAGCGCTCGACCGGGTCTTGCGCGCGCGGCTCGACTGGATTCCAACATACTATCTGGCGAATCACCGCGTCGCCTATTGGGACATGTTCGGCTTTGTCGAACAGAAGCCCGATTTCGGCTTTCCGGTCGAGACGCTGTGGTGGTTCGATAAGGGCAAGGCGGCAAGAATTGGCAAAGGCTGAGATGTTCGCTCAACGAGGGCAGAAGGCCTGATGGGCGCCTATATCCTGCGCCGCATCCTTTTGATGATCCCGACGCTGTTCGGCATCATGGCGATATCCTTCGCCGTCATCCAGTTCGCCCCCGGCGGTCCGGTCGAACAGGTCATCGCCCGGCTGACCAATCAGGGCGGCAGCGACCGCCTCGGCGGCGGTGGTGGCGACGCGGGCGCTGGCGGCAATTTCGATGCCGCCGGCGACGTCAGTTCCAAATATCGCGGTGCGCAGGGACTCGATCCGGAATTCATCAAGAAGCTGGAGAAGCAGTTCGGCTTCGACAAGCCGCCGCTCGAGCGCTTCGGCATGATGCTTTGGAATTACGCCCGCTTTGATTTCGGCGACAGCTATTTCCGCGACATTTCGGTGCTCGACCTGATCCTGGAGAAAATGCCGGTGTCGATCTCGATCGGGCTGTGGATCACGCTGTTGTCCTACCTGATCTCGATCCCGCTCGGCATCCGCAAGGCGGTCAAGGACGGCACTCCCTTCGACGTCTGGACCAGCGGCGTCGTCATTGTCGGCTATGCCATTCCGGGCTTCCTGTTCGGCATCATGCTGATGGTGCTGTTTGCCGGCGGGTCTTTCTGGGACTGGTTTCCGTTGCGCGGCCTCACCTCGGACAATTGGGATCAATTGTCCTGGTGGGGAAAGATCGTCGACTATTTCTGGCACATGACCTTGCCGCTGACCGCACTGGTGCTATCGGCCTTCGCCACCACGACGCTGCTGACCAAGAACTCGTTCCTCGAAGAAATCCGCAAGCAGTATGTGGTGACGGCGAGGGCCAAGGGTCTGTCGGAACGGCAGGTGCTCTACGGCCACGTCTTCCGCAACGCCATGCTGATCGTCATCGCCGGCTTTCCCGGCGCCTTCATCTCGGCTTTCTTCACCGGCTCGCTGCTGATCGAGAACATCTTTTCCCTCGATGGCCTCGGCCTGCTCGGCTTCCGGTCGGTGGTCGAGCGCGACTATCCCGTGGTGTTCGCCAACCTCTACATCTTCTCGCTGCTCGGGCTGTTCGTCGGTCTCTTGTCCGACCTGCTCTACACCTGGGTCGATCCGCGCATCGATTTCGAGCGGAGAGACGTCTGATGTCGGAGGCTACAGTCCCCGTGGACGCGGCACCCGCGCGGATAAAGCGGCCGTTTCTGTCGCCGCTCAACAAGCGGCGCCTGCAGAACTTCAGAGCCAACCGGCGCGGCTACTGGTCGCTGTGGATCTTCCTCGTCCTGTTCGTGCTGTCGCTGTTTTCCGAGTTCATCGCCAACGACAAGCCGATCATCGCCTCCTACAAGGGCGAGATCCTGTTTCCGGTGCTGGTCGCCTACCCCGAGGAAAAATTCGGCGGTTTCTATGCCGTCACCGATTATCGCGACCCGGTCATCCAGGACGAGATCAACGCCAATGGCTGGATGATCTGGCCACCGGTGCGCTACTCCTATCAGACCGTCAACAACGCCATTCCGGAAGCAGCGCCGGCCAAGCCGTCGTGGCAGTATGACGCCACGAAGCGCTGCAACCAGTATCCGCAGGGTGCCGCCGACCCGGCCTGCATGGTCGGCAACTGGAATTGGCTCGGCACCGACGACCAGGCGCGCGACGTGCTGGCGCGCGTCATCTACGGTTTCCGCATTTCGGTGCTGTTCGGCCTGATCCTGACCGCCGGCTCGGCCTTGATCGGCGTCGCGGCCGGCGCCGTGCAAGGCTATTTCGGCGGCTGGACGGATCTCTTGTTCCAGCGTTTCATCGAAATCTGGTCCGCCATCCCGGTGCTCTATCTCCTGCTCATCGTCGCCGCCATCCTGCCGCCGGGCTTCTTCATCCTGCTCGGCCTGATGCTGCTGTTCTCCTGGGTGGCGCTGGTCGGCGTGGTGCGGGCCGAGTTCCTGCGCGCCCGCAATTTCGAATATGTCAACGCGGCCCGGGCACTCGGCGTGCCCAACCGCACCATCATGTTCCGGCACCTGCTGCCCAACGCCATGGTGGCGACATTGACCTTCATGCCCTTCCTGCTCTCAGGCTCGATCTCGACGCTGACCTCACTCGACTACCTCGGCTTTGGCCTGCCGCCCGGCTCCGCCTCGCTCGGCGAACTGCTCAAGCAGGCGCAGCGGAACCTCAATGCGCCGTGGCTCGGCATCTCCGGCTTCGTCGTCATCTCGCTGATGCTGTCGCTGCTGGTCTTCGTCGGCGAGGCGACGCGCGATGCCTTCGATCCGCGCAAGACCTTCAGATGAGCGAAGCCCCCTTGCTCAGCGTACAGGACCTCAGCGTCGCCTTCAGCCAGGGCGGTAGCCAGTCGACGGCCGTCGACCACATCTCGTTCGACATCGCCAAGGGCGAGACGGTGGCGCTGGTCGGCGAATCCGGCTCCGGCAAATCGGTCTCGGCGCTTTCGGTGCTGAAGCTGCTGCCCTATCCAAGCGCCAGCCACCCCTCGGGAAAGATCCTGTTCCAGGGCGCCGACCTGCTGGCGATGAGCGAGAAGCAGTTGCGGCAGGTGCGCGGCAACAAGATCACCATGATCTTTCAGGAGCCGATGACCTCGCTCAATCCGCTGCACACGATCGAGCAGCAGATCGTCGAGATCCTGAAGCTGCATCAGGGCATGGCCGACCGCCCGGCCAAGGAACGCACACTGGCCTTGCTCAACGAGGTCGGCATCCGCGATCCGCACAAGCGCCTCGATGCCTATCCACACCAGTTGTCCGGCGGCCAGCGTCAGCGCGTGATGATCGCCATGGCGCTGGCCAACGAGCCCGAACTTCTGATCGCCGACGAGCCGACGACGGCACTCGACGTCACCGTGCAGGCGCAGATCCTCGAACTGCTGGCCGGCTTGAAGAGCCGCAAGGGCATGTCGATGCTGTTCATCACCCATGATCTCGGCATCGTGCGCAAGATTGCCGACCGCGTCTGCGTGATGACCAAGGGCAAGATCGTCGAGACCGGGCCGACCAAGGAGATCTTCGCCAATCCGCAGCATGCCTATACGCGGCATCTGCTGGCGGCCGAGCCGAAGGGCAAGCCGCCGGCCGCCAATGCCGCCGCCAAGCCTGTCATGACCGGCAAGGACATAAAGGTCTGGTTCCCGATCAAGCAGGGCTTCTTCCGCCGCACCGTCGACAATGTGAAGGCGGTCGACGGCATCGATGTCACCGTGCGCGCCGGCCAGACGCTTGGCGTGGTTGGCGAATCCGGCTCCGGCAAGACGACGCTCGGCCTGGCGCTGGCAAGAATGATTTCGTCGACCGGAACGATCCAGTTCAACGGTCGCGACATCAACCAGCTGACTTTCAACGCCATGCGGCCGCTCAGGCGCGAATTGCAGATCGTCTTCCAGGATCCGTTCGGCTCGCTCAGCCCGCGCATGTCGATCGCAGAGATCATCGAAGAAGGCCTCAAGATCCACGAGCCGAAGCTGTCGCCCGACGAGCGCGACGACAAGGTGGCCGCCGTGCTGAAGGAGGTCGGGCTAGACCCTGCGACACGCAACCGCTATCCGCACGAGTTTTCCGGCGGCCAGCGCCAGCGCGTCGCCATCGCACGCGCCATGGTGCTCAACCCGCGCTTCGTCATGCTGGACGAGCCGACATCGGCACTTGACATGAGCGTGCAGGCGCAGGTCGTCGATCTGCTGCGCAGCCTGCAGGCCAAGCACGATCTCGCCTATCTCTTCATCAGCCATGATTTGAAAGTCATCCGGGCGCTGGCCAACGACGTCATCGTCATGCGCAATGGCCGGATCGTCGAAGCCGGTCCTTCCCAGCAGATTTTTGAAAATCCGCAAACCGACTATACTCGGGCGCTGATCTCGGCCGCCTTCAAAATCGAGACGGCACCGGTCGGCATCGTCAGCGAGTGATTTGCGTAGAGAGGGACTAAAAGACCGCAATGGAAAAAGGCCGTATCCTGCTTGCCGTCACCGGCTTTCATCCGCAGCGCTGGCGCGAGCTCCTGTCGGCCGAGCGCGAGGTGGTGCTGGAGCCCGACGGCGCCAGCGACCCGTCGATCACCTATGCCGTGGTGTGGAAGCAGAAGCCGAACCTGTTGTCGTCGCTGCCCAATCTGCGCGCCATCTTCTCGATCGGCGCCGGCGTCGATCATATCTTCGCCGATCCCGGCCTGCCCGATGTGCCGATCGTCAAGGTCGTCGCCGACAACCTCACCCAGTACATGACCGAATATGTCGTCTGGCGGGTTCTCGACCATCACCGCCAGGGCCTGCTCTACCGGTCGCAGCAGCCGAAGAAGATCTGGCACGAGCCGCAGCAGAGGCCTGCCGGTGACATTTCGGTTGGCATCATGGGCCTCGGCAGTCTCGGCCGCGCCGCGGCCTCGGTGCTTTTGTCGCTCGGCTTTGCCGTCAATGGCTGGTCGCGCACCGACAAGGCCATGGAAGGCGTCGCGACCTATTCCGGCGAAGCCGGGCTGATCCCCTTCCTCAAGGCAACCGACATCCTGGTCGTGCTTTTGCCGCTGACGCCGGAGACAAAGGGCATCATCAACTATGGCGTGCTGAAGGAATTGCGCAAACGCAACGGCCTCGGCGGCTCTGTGCTGATCAATGCCGGACGCGGCCGCCTGCAGAAGGATGCCGACATTTTGCGGGCACTGGATGACGGCACATTGAAGGAGGCAAGCCTCGACGTGTTCGAGGTCGAACCGCTGCCGAAGACCAGTCCGCTGTGGGGGCATCCAAAAGTGTTCGTGACGCCGCACGCGGCGGCGACCTCCGACCCTGTCCATTTGGCGCCGATTATGCTGCGCCAGATGGACGCCTTCGAGCGCGGCGAAAAGCTCGACAATCTGGTGGACCGCGAGGCAGGGTATTAACCAGGACAGCCTCATCGGGCCAGGTCCCACTCCCGGAAGCATTTCTTGATTGCCCGCAGTGACGACAACTGGACCTTTGGCAGATCGAGTTGTTCGAACATTGCCCGGTACCGGTTGCGATTTTTCGGTGTGGCCACGGTGATATGGTGGATCATATCCCATTTGATGCTGTCGTGCCCGCCCTCCTAGGCACCGCGCCGCTCAATCTCAAACAGTGTTCGCCTGATATAGCGCAGCAGGCTTGTCGGCGTCGATATATCCAACAAGATCAATCCCGTCGCTCGCAGAAAGCGTTGGGGCATGCAAACCGAATAATTTCCATCCATCACCCAACGCTCGCCGGCGATAGCGGCGTCATGCAAAGCAATGAATTCGTCCCTTGGGCGCGCTTCCCAATCCGTGTTCGGGAGATGGAAGAGTTGATCTAGATGAATAGTCGCCAGATCACGTTTGCGGGCAATCGCAGCGGCAAGGGTCGACTTGCCGCTGTTGGACGGCCCCAAGATACATATGCGGTCCCCTAGCTCCGAGAGATGCATCCGATCGTGCCCTACGAGGTGGTTTGTTGCCTGCGATTCTCAACCCGTGGCGGCCTCGGATCTTTAGCCAGGCAGGGCGAGTTTCTTCTGCTTGTCCGGCTGGCCGCATTCGCGGCGATCGATCGACCGGTTCATGGCATCGATCTCGCCGCTCGCCTTGTCGGTATCGCGTTTGGCCTTGGAGCGCATGTCAGGCGTGAACGGGCCGAAGCCCATCGCCGGATTGGAGAAGGTCGGCTTGGCCTTCGTCGGAAGGTTGTATTGCTGCGCCAAGCCGTTGCGCTGCGCCAGCAACTGGTCGCAGGGCACGTTGTCATATTGCAGGGAGGACTGGACGTTCGCATCCTGCTGTTCCGACATCGAAGTGCCGCCGACGCAGCCGGCGGTCAGCAGGCAAGAGGCCAAGATCATCATGTTCCAGCGCATCGACTATGCTCCTCCTGATATCCCACCCTGATGCGAGCAGATCGCAAATATCAGTCGCGCATGCAAATCGGACTTTTTCACAGCAAGAATGTTTGCGAGGTGGCGATAGACCCCTTCGCCGGCAGCTTGCCTGCCACAACGGCAGGGCTGCGAGTTCGGGGCAAAGGGTTCCTTCGGAGCCTTGGCCGGCGCGTGGCTGACGGAGCATCAAACGAAAAACCGCCTGTGCGGCGGGTGACTGGCACAAATCAGCACCATGGGCGAAAATGTATCATAGCTGAGGGCAGGATGTCAAGAAAAAATTCCTATCGCGCTGCCCGGCAAAACGGCGGACACCGCCGAACTGGCTGTCGCCAGGTCTTTGCTAGGCTGAGTTCGGAGCCCCGGCCACAACGATCAGCCCGTTGACGTGTTCCCCGCGATCCTGCCGGATCACGGTTGGTTCCAGTGACAGGACCGAAAGCCCGTTGGCGGCCAGGACCTCGCGCACATAGTGTTGCGCATGCGCATAGCGGCGCGACGGCAGCAGCATGAAATCGCCGTCGCCAGCCAGCGTCTCCACGGAAAATGCGAACAGGCCATCCGTGGCCAGCAGCCCGGCAATCGTCTTCACCACGCCGCCCAACGCGCCGACATAGATGAAAACATCGGCCACCGTCACCAGATCGGCTTTCGGACCGGCATAGGGAAAATCCCGCAGATCGGCCTTATCGAGGAAATCGTAGACGCCCTTGGTCCGCGCCTTTCTCAGCATCCTGGCCGAAATGTCATATCCCTCCAGCCGGTCGGCGATCGGCCGCAGCCTCTGTCCCGTCAGGCCGGTGCCGCAGCCAAGATCGAGCGCCAGCGCGAAGCGGCCCGGCCTTGCCGCTCGAATGGCTTGGTCGAGCATCTCAGGCAGCCGGTACCCCAGCCTGCCGACCAGGGACTCGTCGAAGCTCTCGGCATAATGGTCGAACAGTGTCTCGACGAAGGCGCTGGGGAGCGCGTCGAGCGCCGGCGCCTTGCCGATCAATTGCAGGTTCAGTGCAGCGCCTTGACGATCCGATGGATCGAGCTGCAGCGACATCGTCCAGGCCTGTGCAGCCAGATCCGCCGCGCCCGCCGCCTGCTGCATCTCACCGAGGCGAAACCAGCCCATGGCCCATTGCGGTGTCATTTCCAGCGCGCCGAGCAGCAATTCCGCCGCTGCTGCGTGATCGCCATCCGCGTGCAGCATCTCGGCATAATCGGCACGACGATCGGCGTTTAAGTCGCCGGACGAGGCTTGAAGCGGTTTCATGGCGATGGGTCCTGCCGGCGGATCGAGCCGGCGGTGCTCTATGCGGGAGTCAGCAGTGAGTTACAACAGGCTTCCCGCCGCGGAATTATATCCTATCTTGGGGATCATGCGCCCCAGCGACCTGCTTCATCCCCGGCCCGAGGGCCTCTATTGCCCGCCGGGCGATTTCTTCATCGACCCGGTCCGGCCGGTCAACCGGGCACTGATCACGCATGGCCATTCCGATCACGCACGTTCCGGCCACCGCTCGGTGCTGGCGACGCGGCAGACGCTCGACATTATGGGCCTGCGCTACGGCGAGAATTTCGCTGGCGCGACGCAAGCGGCACAGCTCGGCGAGACGATTGCACTCAATGGCATCAGCGTCAGCTTCCATCCAGCCGGCCATGTGCTGGGCTCGGCGCAGATAGCGGTCGAGCATCAGGGCACGCGCATCGTCGCTTCCGGCGACTACAAGCGGCAGAGAGACGCGACCTGCGCGCCATTCGAGCCGATCCAGTGCGATGTGTTCATCACCGAAGCGACCTTCGGCCTGCCGGTGTTTCGCCATCCCCCCGATACCGAAGAGATCGCCCGCCTGCTGAAATCGGCAGCGCAGTTCCCCGAGCGCTCGCATCTGGTCGGCGCCTATGCGCTGGGCAAGGCGCAAAGGGTGATGCGGCTGTTGCGCGACGCCGGCTACGACAGGCCGCTCTACATCCATGGCGCGCTGGCCAAACTCAGTGAGTATTACCAGAGCCAAGGCATAGACCTTGGGCAACTGGAGCCGGCAACCGTCGAAAGCGGGGGCAAGGATGATTTTACCGGCGCCATCGTCGTCGGCCCGCCATCGGCCTTCGCCGACCGCTGGGCGCGGCGCTTTCCCGATCCGATCTCGTGCTTCGCGTCAGGCTGGATGCGCATTCGCCAGCGCGCCAAGCAAGGCGGCGTCGAACTGCCGCTGATCATCTCGGACCATGCCGACTGGGATGAGCTGACCGCCACCATTAGGGAGACCGGAGCCGAGGAAATCTGGGTGACGCATGGCCGCGAGGAAGCGCTGGTGCGCTGGTGCGAGCTCGAAGGCATCGCGGCGCGACCACTGCACCTGGTAGGGTACGAGGACGAGGGCGATTGATGCTAGTTGCTGATCCACCAATCACCGGCGCCGCGATCCTTCACACCCCCCTCTGGCCTGCCGGCCATCTCCCCCGCAAGGGGGGAGATCAGATGTCACCGCCGCTTTCGCTAATCACCAACCGCGCAAGGAGAGTGCTGGCATCGAAGCTGTCAATCTCCCCCCTTGCGGGGGAGATGTCCGGCAGGACAGAGGGGGGTGTGCCGAAGTGCCAAGCCCATCCAGTAGTGTCACCATGAACCGCTTCGCCGAGCTTCTCGACCGCCTGGTGCTGACGCCGTCGCGCAATGGCAAGCTGACCTTGCTGACCGACTATTTCCGAGCCGTGGAGGATCCCGATCGCGGGCTGGCGCTGGCTGCCATCACCGGCGATCTCCACATTGCCGCGGTCAAGCCGGCGATGCTGCGCATGCTGGTCACCGAGCGCATGGATCCGGTGCTGTTCGGCTATTCCTACGACTATGTCGGCGATCTCGCCGAAACGGTGTCGCTGGTCTGGCCGCAAACGCCCGGAAACCTTCCGAACCGCGAGCCGACGCTTGGCGAGGTCGTGGCCAGACTGCAGGCGGCGAGCCGCTCCGACGGGCCGAAGGTACTGGCCGGGCTGCTCGACAGCGCCGGCACCTCGGCGCGCTTTGCCATCATCAAATTGGTCACCGGCGGGCTGCGCATCGGCGTATCGGCGCGGCTGGCCAAACAGGCGCTGGCCGATTTCGGCAAGGTCGAAGTGGCCGAGATCGAGGAGCTCTGGCACGGGCTGTCACCGCCTTACACAGCGCTGTTCGCGTGGCTGGAGGGCAAGGCCGAAAAGCCCAGGAACACGGCGTTGGCATTGTTTCGCCCGGTAATGCTGTCGAACCCGCTCAGTGAAGGCGATCTCGAAAAGCTCGATCCGGCGGATTATGCCGCAGAATGGAAATGGGACGGCATCCGTGTCCAGGCGGTGGCCGAGGGCGGCATCCGCCGGCTCTATTCGCGCACCGGCGATGACGTTTCGGGTGCCTTTCCGGACCTCGCCGATGCCATGCATTTTTCCGCAACGCTGGACGGCGAACTGCTTGTCGGCGATCCCCGGCAGGCGACGGGAACGTTCTCGGATCTGCAGCAGCGGCTGAACCGCAAGACGGTGACACCGAAGATGCAGCAGCAATACCCGGCCTTCATGCGCTGCTACGATCTGCTCCAGGTCGGCGGCGAGGATCTGCGCGCGCTGTCGTTTCGCGAGCGGCGCGGCCGGCTGGAAGCGTTTGTCGGAACGCTCGACCCGAGCCGTTTCGATATTTCGCCATTCGTCGACTTCACGGATTGGCAAACGCTGGAGGAACTGCGCCGGGTGCCGCCGCATCCGATCATCGAAGGCGTCATGCTGAAGCGCTGGGACTCAGCCTATGTCGCCGGCCGGCCGAAAGGTCCATGGTTCAAATGGAAACGCGATCCGCACACGGTGGACGCCGTGCTGATGTATGCCCAGCGCGGCCACGGCAAACGCTCGAGCTTCTATTCCGACTATACGTTCGGTGTCTGGACAGGTGCCGAAGGCGAGGAGGAACTGGTGCCGGTCGGCAAGGCCTATTTCGGCTTCACCGATGCGGAGCTGAAGCAGATCGACAAATATGTCCGCGACAACACGATCGAGCGTTTCGGGCCGGTGCGTTCGGTGCGGGCCGACCGCGACAACGGCCTGGTGCTGGAAGTCGCCTTCGAAGGGCTGAACCGCTCGACCCGGCACAAATCCGGCGTCGCCATGCGCTTTCCCCGCATTTCGCGGCTGCGCTGGGACAAGCCGGCCAACGAGGCCGACCGCATCGAGACGCTGCAGGCGCTGCTCGACCGCTAGCCGTTCAGCGCTCTTACGGCTCGATCGAAACGCGGATTTCGTAGATGTCCGCGGCCTTACCCTGCTTGTCGAAGTCGGAATTGATGGCAATGGTGCCGGCCGAGCCCGGATGCTTGTCCGGAAACTGCACATCGAACAGATATTCGTTCTGCTGCTGGCCGACCGCATAGCGCTTGCGGCCGCAGTCGCCGAGTTCGCCGAAATTGCAGTCGACCGAAATCTGCGTCTCCTTGCCTTCTTCGGAGCGGGCAATGATGTCGAACACGGCATGTTTGCCGGCGAGCTTCTCCAGCACGCCTTGTCCGACGTCGAAACTGATCGCCGAACCGGACGCGCCGGAACGGATGCGCAGGAACGAACCGGTATCGTCCTTCATCACCTCGGCCCTGGCGTCAGACGGCGCGCTGACATGGGATGCATCGGCCGGCGAAAACACATTGATCCAGTCGCGCGCCTGGTCCGCGGCGCCGGGTTTTGCCGGACCGCCGTCGGCCGGTGTGAAATCGTCGTCCTCGACGGTCGGCGGCGCCTGCGGCGGGGCGGTGTCGAGTTGCGCGGATGTCTTGAACACGCCGGTCTGCACGGCGAAGAACAGGCCGATGCCAACCGCGGCGAGCAGTGTCACGGTCAGGAAGATGGCGGTCAGCGGCAGGCGACGCCCCCTTATGCGCCGTTCATCGCGGTCAGGCGCCACTTCCGTGGTCGCGCCGGCCGAGGCCGGAACCGACATGTCGATGGCCGGAGCACCGGGAAGCGTGGCGTCCGGCATGATGTCGGGAACGACGGGCAGAACGCGCGAGCGCGGCGCATCGGCAGCGGATTGCACGGGTCCGTCGACGACGACATCGGGGGACGATGCCTGTCGGCCGGTTTCGACCGCGGGCGCCGAGTCCGCTCCGAGTTCGACCGCCGGTGCATCGCCCTGCTGGCCGACATCCGGCACCGCCGGCAGGAACTCGGATTCGATTTCGGTGATTTTCGCCTGGATTGCCTTACGGCGCTTGATGGCGACCTCGACGGTCACACCGGGATTGGCCTGGAGCGCGCGATCGAGCGCGGCAAAAGCCGAGCGATAGACCCTCTCGCGGAACGCGCGGTCCTCGGCATTGCCTTTCTCCAAGGCGTTCCGGATCGCTTTTTCGATCGCGTCCAAGCAGGTCCCTCTGTCTTTGCCAACCTTGCCGTGATCGTTAGCCGCAGGCGACCAATCAATCAACGGGCGAGCGGCGTATTCTGCCTCGCAGAGGTGTGCAAAGTCCATTCCGGCGCTGTTCCGGCAACAAAATCAGCATGTTTCGCCGATTTCGCGCACAGGGAGCGCACGCACCGTGCGCCGCATTCCCTTGGCGATTGACTGGCGGACAAAGCGGCGGCCGGCTTTCGAGGGTGCCATGACGCCGACGCAGGAATTGCCAAGTCGCATCTTGAATTCGCGCCCGGTTGCGTCTATCACCGCCGCATCTTGGAGGCCTTGGCTTCCTGGGCCGCTTTAGCTCAGTTGGTAGAGCACCGCATTCGTAATGCGGGGGTCAGGTGTTCGAGTCACCTAAGCGGCACCATTCCTCCTCCGTTTTGTAGTCTGCCCCTTCGCAGCTGGTGCAAAGGATTGCGACGCCGGCCTGGCAGATCTGCCATTGTCGAGACCCCGGTTTGGTGTGAAACTCATGGCCTCAGCATGGGAGGTCAAAAAATGCCCAACAATTTCAAGACCGGAGACGTCGTCAGGCTGAAATCCGGAGGCCCCAGGATGACGATCAGCGATGGCGCAGCCTCGGGCATGTATCTGTGCCACTGGTTCAATCGCGAGGGCGAGGTGTGGACCCCGCAACATGCCGGGTTCAAGCCCGAACAACTGATTGCGGCCGACCAGTCGGACTAGAATTTCTTCCATCCCGATCAGGTCGGGATGGGCACCCTCTGTTGTCCGGGCATGAACGGATCAGCACGCGCGACCGACGGATTTTCCGGGTCGCGGCGTTTAACGGTTGAAGCGCGATTGCGGCACAAGCCGTCTGCGTCGCGCCAACCTGGAGACGCACAACATGATCAGTCGTTCGATATCAGTCGTTGCCTTGAGTTTGCAGACCGTTGCGGCTTTCGCCCAGGCAGCGACGCCGCCTGCACCGCCAACGGCCGCGCCACTTGCCGCGCCAGGCGCTTCGGGGACCAGGTCCGACATCACGCTGGCCAAATTCCAGAAGCGGCGCGAGAAGGCGATCATGGCGGCCGATACCGACGGCGACGGCAAGATCAGCCTGCTGGAGTGGGAGGCCTTTCAGACGAAGCGCAACGCCAAAGGCGACGCCGCCAAATCCTTCGCGCGGATCGATTCCAACCATGACGGCTTCATCGATCGCGCCGAACTCGATGCATTCTTCGCCAGGCGCTTCGCCCGGCTGGACAAGAATGCCGACGGCATTTTAACGGCCGACGAACTGCCGGGCCACAAAACCGCTCCCAAGCAGGAACAATGACCAAGAGGCAATGACGCGCGATGAACATCGGGAGTGCGCAGACTGATGGCTGCGGATCCGGACGAGGAGCTGGTTCGCCGTGTTGGCGCCGGCGAGCCCGCAGCCGTGCAAACGCTCGTCGCGCGCAAGCTGCCACGTATACTGGCGCTTGCCGTGCGCATGCTCGGCGATGCGGCGGAGGCCGAGGATGTCGCGCAGGAAACCTTCGTGCGGATCTGGCGCCATGCCGCGAGCTGGCGGCGCGGCAATGCGCGCTTCGACAGCTGGATCCACCGGGTGACGCTCAACCTTTGCTACGACCGGCTGCGTCGCAGGCGCGAGTGGGTGACCGGCGACCTGCCGGACGTGGTCGACCCTGCGGCACTTCCCGACGCCCCTCGCCAAGAGGACGCGCTTCGGGTCGAACGGGCACTGCAAGCCATAGCGCCGCGTCAGCGCGAAGCGATCGTTCTGGTCTATTATCAGGAGATGTCCAATATCGAGGCGGCAGCGACCTTGCAGATCAGCGTCGATGCCCTGGAGAGCCTGCTTGCGCGCGGCCGGCGGTCGCTGCAGGCGATCCTGACGGGGGATGGCGCCGATGAGTAAGCACCGGGCAAGCACCAACGCACTACGGCCATTGCGCCTTGCTGGTGCCGCCTGGCGCTCGGCGCCTACGGGCAAGGAGGAGACACATGGCTGAAGGGTCCAGAAACGAAATGGATGCCAGGCGCTTTGCCGCCTTGGCCCAGGCCTATGGCGGCGACTTGCGGCGATGGCCCGAGGCTGAGCGAATGGCCGGCACGGCCTTTGCCGCGAGCGGCGCGGGCAAGGCCATCTTGAGGCAGGCCGGGACACTTGACGCGCTGCTCGACAGCTACCGCGTCGACGCCCCGGACAAGGTACTGCATAGCAGCATTCTGCAGGCTGCCGGCCGGCACCTCGGCCAGCGCCGGCGTCAGTGGTTCTGGTGGCTGGGACTTGGACTTGCCGGCATTGGTCTGGCCGGTGCCGTGGCAGGACTGGCCCTGGTGACCATCGTCACGCCGGAGGTCCAGCCGGACCATTATGTGCTGGATGCCAATGTGACGGCGTTTGGCGATGCCGGCCCGGATGCCGAGAACGGTGAGGAAAACCTATGAGCCCGCGCTGGATCCGTGGTCTGGTCATTGCTTCCGTGGTGCTGAACGTCTTTCTTGCAGGCGCATTTGCCGGCGGTGCGGTCTGGCTGAGAAATGCCAAAGCGGGCGCGGGTGTCTCGCTGGAATCGGCTGGCCGACAGCTTCCCAACCAGGACCGCAAGGCGTTCCGCCTGGCGCTGCGCCAGGTTCGCGTGGAGTCCCGGCAGATCATTCTAGATGGCCAGCAGGCGAGGCAGGAGGCAGCGGACCTGTTGCAGCAGCCTGTCATGGACAAGGCCGCCTTGTCCGCCGCGCTGGAGCGGGCACGCAATGCCGATGTGACGGTGCGCAGCCGGCTTGAACAGGCCATTGTCGACTTCGCGGCGAACACGTCACACGAAAACCGGAGCGTGCTGGCACAGGCATTGCTGCGCCATATGGAACGCCGCGCCGCCGTTGCGCCGAAAAAATCGCCATGACGACCGACGGAAAAGGCCGGAGACGCCGTTTAACGATGCGAAGGGACGAGCCTGCCCGATCGCACCATGCAGGGCGGCCATCTTCAAACTCGAAAGCACTCGGAGTCCAATTATGAGTCGCCTGAAAAACTACGCAGCAGCCGCTATGCTGGCCCTCAGCGGAACGGTCGTGACAGCCACCGCGTCCAGCGCAATGCCCATCGTGTCCGTTGCCCAGCCGGCCGCCCAGGCATCGGTCGAGCATGTCCGCTGGGGCTGCGGCATCGGCTGGCATCCGAACAGATGGGGACGTTGCGTGCCGAGCGGCGTCGTCATCGTGCGCCCGCGCTACCACTACTGGCACGCTCCGGTCCACGTCTGGCATCCGCACCATCGCTGGCATCGCTGGCACCACTACTGATCGAAGCACGGTAGGGCCAGGCGCTTGTGAAACCTGGTCCCGCCGTTGCGGACAGCGCGATCCCCGGAATTAAGGTTAAATTCACTATACATTTGTTCTCAGCCCACGAATAATCGAAGAGTTTCCCGAAACTATGCTCAGGCATATTCATGGGAAAATCTGTGGCTCAGCTTCAAATCCTTGGGCGGGTGCTCTGTCATCCGCTGACGCTGGTCGTGGTCAGCCTAGCCGGTGTCTTCGCCGCCGGACGGGCCGAGCACGAATGGCTGTCGGTGCCGTTCTCGCTGGCGCTGGTGGCTGCCCTTGCCGGACTTCTCTTCCTGGCTTCGGGGCGCCTTGTCTTTTCCGTCTATCTCGCCTGGATGGGCATCGCTTTCATCACAGTGGTGTCAGCGATCAAATTCAGGATGAAGGGGTTTTCGCTGCACTTCTACGACACGGTCTTCGTGTCGAAGGATCCGGAAGTGTACCGCTTCCTGCTCGGCTCCTACCTCCATCTGATCGCGCCGGTCGTTGTTGCCCTGGTGCTCGGCATTACGGCGGCGGTGCTTCTGTTCCGGATCGATCGAAAAATCGGCTGGCCGGTATCGGCACGCGTCCTGGTCATGGCGGCGCTCGTCGTTCTGGTGCCGCTGACCTTTCCGGCCGAGGCCTCGAAGGACCGTTATTTCTACTACATGCAGGGCCGGCACATGTCGGCCTTCTTCGTTTCGCTGCTGGATTTGCACAACCTCGTTGTTGAATCGGGCTTCGAAAAGCGGCTGCAAGCCGTCGCGCCACAGCCGCCTTTTGCCGACACGGTCGATTGCGGCGACCGGGCTGATCTTCCCGACGTCTTTTTCGTGCTCAGCGAAAGCCAATCCGATCCCGGCTATTTTCCGCAGGTCGGCAATGGCGCGGGATTCCTGCAGAGATTCGCACCCAAAGCCGGCACGCCGCATCCGATGCAGGTCGAGACATTTGGCGGCGGCACCTGGATCACCAATCTGTCGCTGATGACCGGCCTGTCGGCCACCGATTTCGGCTGGCGAAGCCCCTATCTGACCATCACCCTGCAGGACAAGGTCGCCGGAGCCTTGCCAGAGGTGCTGGCGCGCTGCGGCTATCGAACTGTCGTGATGACGCCGATGGACTTTTCATTCGTCAATGAAGGGCCGTTCCTGCAATCGATCGGTTTCGAGACCGTGCTCGACATCAAGGACATTGCCGCGCCCTTCTATCATCTGCGCGACAACTTCTACTATCGCGCAGCCGAGGCGTTCATCGCCCGGCACCGCAAGGAAGACGGCCGGCCGCTGTTCCTCGAAATCCAGACCATGTTTCCGCATTCACCCTATGAGGGGCGGATGGAGCCCGAGCTGAAGGTCGAGGGCGAGCCTTTCTCGGGCGATTTCCAGGCCAATGAGTATCTGCGCCGGATGGCGGTAGCGCGCGGCGATTTCCAGCATTTCCTCGACAAGAGGGAAGCGGATGCCGGTGAACGCGGCGCCGTGGTGCTCGAGTTCGGCGATCACCAGTCGTCGGCGACCAAGCCGTTCGTCGACGCGATCGCCGGGGACGACGCCTTGGCGACCCCTGGCTCGCTTGCCTACCGCACCTTCTACACGCTCACCACCTTCAACCATCCTTTGCGCCATCCGATGCCTGACCTGGCGCCGCTCGACGTCGGCTTCCTCAGCGCAAGCCTGCTCGACGCCGCCGGCCTGCCGATGTCGCCTGTCATGGCCGATCTCGTGCGCCTGCGGGACCATTGCGGCGGCAGGTTCCATGGTTGTCAGGATCGGGCCGAAGTGGATGCGCATTTGCGACGGCGCGTCGATTCAGGCCTGTTGCATCTGTTCCCGGAGGCGGTGCCGTTGCGTGGGCTGGTGCCGGTCCAATCTGTGGACGCCCGCTAGATCGTATCCGGCCCCAGCGTCGCCACGGTCTTCAGCGCGCCGTCGAGCATGTCGCCCTTCTCGTCCTTCAGTGCCATCTCGCGCAGGCGGCGGATCCAGTCGGCGGCGTCCGCTCGGCCCTTGACCAGATCGAGCGCCGACAGCACCCGGTCGAATTTCGATTGGGCACGAACATGGGTGTCGCTGTAGCCCTTGATCAACCGGCGGCAGTTGAGGATTTCGACAGCCAGCGCATAATCCTGGGGCACATGGTCGAGCGCCAGCGTGTACCAGCGATCGAGATGCGCGATCTCGACCTTGTGACGCAGCAGGCTGCGGCGCCACCGGCGCAGGCCGCCGATGAACCAGAGCGCTGCAAAGCCGGCGAAACTGTCGGTGCGGATGCGGCGGCCGTGGTTGATGCGACGATCGAGAAAGGCGGCGAGCTTCGGCAGGCTTTCGATGTAGCTGCCCAGACCCGCCGGCAACGTGCCGCAGAATTCCTCGATGCGCGGATGGAAATACTCGGTCACCTGCAGGATCGAGCCGTCCTTGACGCCGACCTCACGGCGCACGCGTTTGTCGCGCGTCGAGCGCGTCTTGAGATCGGCGACGCGGATCATGTCGTCGTAGCATAGCGCGTTGGCCAGATGCTTGGCGGCAGCGATCGACAGGCCATAGCCGCGATCCGGCCCGTCCAACGCGACGGCCTCGTCCAGCCAGTCGAGATACTCGCGCCCGTAAGCGATGTCCTGATAGTCGACGACCTTTCTCAAGCCCCGAAGTGCCATGTCGCGTACGGCCACCGGCAACAGGTCGATGCGGGCAGCCAAGGTCTGCCAGCCCTGCAGCAGGTTTTGCGGGCCACTCACCTGTCCTGTGCCCAGGGCAGATTCGACTATCGCGGGCTCGGCCGGCTTCGGCGCCGGTGCTGCCGTGCCGCGCGCGCGGTCAAACGCAGCGCCGAAGGCAGCGAGGCTGGCCTTGACGCCCCGGCCGCCGGCACCGATCGCCTGTTCGTAGCTCTCGCGGGTGAAGGGCAGCGCATCGGACCCCGCCAGCGCGCCAAGCAGGCTGGCCGAGATCATCGAACCATTGTCGGCGGCGATCTTTTCCATGTCGAAAGCGATGAAGCGCTTCGATGCTGCTTCCGCCGTCGCATGAACCTTGGAGGACGAGGCCCGGCCATCGCCCGGCTCGATCTTTTCCGACACGGCGGCGATGCGGTGCGAGGAGGCGATCAGCGTCGTCCGCTCGGGCGTGACGAAGCCGCGAATGATGGCACGGCCGGCTTCCATCAATTCGGCGGCGATCAGGATGTCGACGTCGCCCTGCGACGGCGACAGCGCGAAGACCGGCAGCCGGCCGGTGTCGCGGGCCATCTCCACATAGTAAATGGTGGCGCCAGTACGCTGGGCGACGCCGGCGACCGAGGTCGATTGCGCAACAAAGCCGTTGCGCTCGGCGACATCGGTGATCCAGTCGGCGAGCACGCCACCGCCCTGGCCGCCGACCGCCAGCACGGCGAGCTTGATGACACGCTCGCTATCCTGAGCGCCGGCGCGGGCGCGAAGTGGGGGGACGGCGTCAAGCATCGGCGAAGGTCAGGCGCCGGCTTTCGCGGCGGCGCTGCAACAGGCTGATGGTGGCACGGCGCGCGGCTTCCAGGAAGCGATCCCAGCGGCTCGGATTGTGCACGACGTCGGCGCGATAGAAGGACGGGCACAGCACCGCCGCATCGGCGACCTCGCCGCAATTGCCGCAGCCGACGCAGCTCTGGTCGATATGCGCCACCGGATCGTCGCGCAACGGGTCGTCGAGCGACTTCACCGACAGCGACGGGCAGCCGGACAGACGCATGCAGGCATGGTCGCCGGTGCAGATATCCTCGTCGACACCGAACTTCGGTTTCACGACACGGGTCCCGCCCTTGATCGCCTTGTCGACCAGCGGCTTTTCGCGGCGCTGCCGGTTGAGCATGCATTCGGACGAGGCGACAATGACCTTCGGCCCTTTCTCTTCCGTCGTCAGCGCCTCACGCAGCGTGTCCTGCATCCTGGTCACATCATAGGTACGGTCGACATGGCGCAACCATTTGACGCCCATGCCTTTCACCGCCTCGGTGATCGGGTGCTTCGTCGACTTGGTCTTGTTGCCCGCGCGCGATGACAGGATGTCCTGCCCGCCGGTCGCAGCCGAATAGAAATTGTCGACGATGACGATGACGCCGTCGTTCTTGTTGAACACCGCATTGCCGATCGAGGAGGTCAGGCCGTTGTGCCAGAAGCCGCCATCGCCGACGAAGGAGATCGAGCGGCGCTTGGCATCCGGCGAATTGAACGCCGAGGCCGAGGCGGGCCCCAGCCCGTAGCCCATGGTGGTGGCGCCGAGTTCGAAGGGCGGCATGATCGAGAAGAGGTGGCAACCGATGTCGGAGGCGATGTGATGTTTGCCGAGTTCCTGCTCGACCAGTTTTGTCGCGGCAAAGATCGGCCGTTCCGGGCAGCCGATGCAGAAACCGGGCGGTCGTCCTGGAACGACGTTGATCAGGTCGGCTGCGTCGACGCCATCGCCGACCTTGTTGGGCGCCCGCACTTCGCCGGGCAGCAGATGCGGCGCCTCGGCGCGCAGGAAGGCGCCGATGCCGTCGAGCATGACCTGGCCGGTGTATTCGCCGGCCATCGGCAAATGCTCCTTGCCGACCAGCCTGGTGCCGCGACCGGCCTTGTGCAGCATCGAAGCGAAGGCCTGTTCAATGTAGTTGGGCTGGCCTTCCTCGACGACCAGCACCGACTGCTTGCCCTCGCAGAAGGACAGGAACTCGTCATCAATCAAGGGATAGACGGCGTTGAGCACATAGAGCGGCACGTCGGTGTCGCCATAAGTGTCGGCAAGGCCTAGCCGCTGCAGCGCGCGGATGACCGAATTGTACATGCCGCCCTGCATGACGATGCCGACCGAGCCATGATCCGACCCGAAGAATTCGTTGATCTTGTTCTTGCGGATGAAATCGACCGCCGCCGGCCAGCGCTTCTGCACCTTCTCCTTCTCATGCAGGAAGGAAGCGGGCGGCAAAACGATGCGGCCGGTGTCGCGGCGCGGCGCGTCAAGCGCATCGGCGACCGTCATCGGCGGCCGCTTATTGTCCTTGGCGATGAAATGGCCGTGGACGTGGCAGCAGCGGATGCGAACCTGCAGCATGACCGGCGTGTTGGAAATCTCCGACAGTTCGAAACCGTCCTCCACCGCCTTGACAATCGACGGCAGGTTGGGGCGCGGGTCGAGCAGCCAGACCTGGCTTTTCATGGCGAAGGCATGACTGCGTTCCTGCATGATCGAGGAGCCTTCGCCATAGTCCTCGCCGACAATGATCAGCGCGCCGCCGGTGACGCCGCCGGAGGCGAGGTTGGCCAGCGCATCGGAGGCGACATTGGTGCCGACCGTCGACTTGAAGGTCGCCGCACCGCGGATCGGGTAATGCACCGAGGCGGCCAGCATGGCGGTGGCGGTGGCTTCGGAAGCGCTGGCTTCGAAGTGCACGCCGAGTTCGCCCAGAATGTCCTGTGCGTCGGCCAGCACGTCCATCAGATGGCTGATCGGCGCGCCCTGGTAGCCGCCGACATAGCCGACGCCGCATTGCAGCAGCGCTTTAGTGATGGCGAGGATGCCTTCGCCGGCAAATTCCTCGCCGGCACCCAGCCGAAGCTTTTCGACTTCCTTGGCAAAAGAGCGTTCGGCCATTTTTTTCTCCTTCCGGTACCGCCCGGGGTTTGGCGGCGCGTAGGTCTAGATGTCGTGCTTGCGAATGTTCTTCAGCATCTTCAAAAGCGTGGCGATAAGTGCGGAATATTCGGCGTCGTCGATATCGTCGAACATCGCCTCGAACGCGTCATGCATGGCCGGCCAGGCGCGCGCGAACTCGGCGCGGCCGTCGTCGGTCAGGAACACGTGGCGGATGCGGCTGTCGGTGACGCCCTGTTCGCGTCGTACCAGGCCCTGGCCCTCCAGCGAGTCGAGCGTCCGGCTCAAGGTCGACTGCTCGATGACCGTATAGACCGAGAGGTCGTTGACGGTGATGCCGTCGGTGACCGACAGCACGGCCAGCGTGCGCACCTGCGGAATGGTCAGGCCCTGCTTGCGGAAATCGTCGCGCAAGGTGGCGTTATAGCGGCCCATGATGCGGTTCATCAGATAGGGCGCGAATTGCTGCAGGCCGATCTGCCCCAGGGTCGAAATGCGCTGGCGCTTCTCAGTGACCTTCTCTTCCATCACAGCCTCCCCGCAAGGAGAAAGCCGGAGCCGCCGCCAAGGCCGGCACCCGGATGGGTCGAGGCGCCGATATGGTAGAGGCCCTTGATGCCGGTCTGATGGTTGCGGCTGCTCTTGAACGGCCGCCACAGGAACGACTGGTCGATGGTCGAGGAACCGCCATAGGGGTCGCCGCCGACGAGATTGATGTTCATCGCCTCGAGATCGGCCGGCGAATAGGCACGGCGCGCGATCACGCTGGCCTTGAAGCCCTCAATGTGGCCGGCGAGGATGGCCTCGGCGCGATCGGCATAGGCTTCGCGTAGCGCAACGGTCCACTGCCCGTCTGCCGGTGCCTGCAGCATGCCGGCTGCGTCACCCTTGATGTGGCGAGGCGCCTCGGGCAGTTGCAGCCACAGGATCGCCTTGCCTTCGGGGCAGCGCGACGGATCGAGCGCATGCGGCTGGCCGGCACAGATGGTCGGCACCTCCGGCAGCATGCCGCGCGCCGCCTCGTTGCAGGCTTTCGAGACGCCATCCAGTCCCGGCGTCAGATGCAGCAGCGCCACCTGGTCCAGGCCTTCGCCCCGCCATGCGGGCGGCTTGCTCAGAGCATAATGGATCTGGAAATTGCCCTTGCCGTATCGGTATTTCTGCGTCGCCTCGACATCGGCTTGGGGAGCGTCGGCTCCAAGCAGCCTGCCGTAGAGCTGCGTCGGCGTGACTGAGCAGATGACGCTCTTGTTGGCATGGACCGTTTCGCCCGAGGCCAGTCGCACGCCGGTCGCGCGGCCATTGCTTTGAACGATCGAAGCGACATCGGCGCCGGTGCGGATGTCGCCGCCGCGTTCCCGGATCAAAGCCTCGAAGGCCGCCAGCAGGTTTTTTGCCCCGCCCTTGACGATCGGCGCGCCCGCCGCCTCAAGCGCGAAGGCGATAACCCTAGCGATCTGGCCGGAGAATGCATCTTCAGGGCCTAATCCAGCATGCAGCACCCAGGGCGCCCACAGCGCGCGGATGGTTTCGGACCGGTAGGTGTTTTCCAGCCAGCCGCGCGCCGGCACCAGTGCCTCGCCGAGAAAGGCGGCAAGACCGCGCGGGCCGCGCCGCCAGCCATCGCCGGCCAGCAGCTTGGCGGTCGGATAGGACCACAGGCTGCCGCCGAGCAAGCCGAACAGCAGGCCGGCATTGCGCTCGATGCCGCCGACATCATCCGCGTGCCGGTCACCGTCGCCTGCCGCGATCGCATTGAGGGCCGCGACGTTGGCAGCGCGGTCGGTGCGCAGCACGGCGTGGCTGCCGTCCGGCCGCAGCACGCCGGTCGGCGTGCCCGTGTGGCAGAACTCCAGCCCGTGCCGTGCAAGGTCGGCGCCCAGCGCCGCAAAGGCCGGCGAGGTGATGAACAGCACGAAGGTCGTCGCCATCACATCATGGATGAAGCCGGGCGCGGTGATCTCCTCGGTGCGCATGCAACCGCCAATGCGGTCGTTGCGCTCCAGGATGAGCACACGCGCCCCTTTGCCGCCGAGCATCGCCGCGCAGACCAGCGCGTTGATGCCGCTGCCGACGATGATGTGATCCGGCTGGGTCACGGCAAACGCTTTCGCTTAGCCCTTCGACACCAGCGCCAGCGCGCGGATCGGGCTGCCGGTGCCGTGCTCGATCTTGAGCGGCGCCGCGATCAGGATGGCGCCCTTTGGCGGCAGCTGGTCGAGGTTGCAAAGGCTGGCGAGGCCATAGCGGTTGGCTTTGTGCATCAGCGTGTGCGCCGGGAATGGCGGCTCCATGCCACCGGCTTTGCCGGCATCGGTGCCGATCGTCTCCGAGCCCCAGCCCTTGATGTCCTTGCTGATCAGGAACTGGATGGCTTCGGCCGTCGGGCCGGGCGTGTGCGGGCCGGTCTCGTTGGCGTTGAGGAACTCGGCTTCCGAGCCGTTGCGCTTGTACCAGTCGGTGCGCATCACCACCCATTCGCCGGCATTGATCGCGCCATGCTTGGCTTCCCAGGCCTTGATGTGGTCGACGGTGAGCAGGAAATCAGGGTCGCCGGCGGCTTCCTTCGAACAGTCGATGACATTGACCGGGCCGACGAAGTTCTGCGCCGGAATGGTGTCGGTGGCGCCGTCCGGATAATCCTTGCCGGAGATCCAGTGCTGCGGCGCATCGAAATGTGTGCCCGAATGCTCGCCGAGCTTCAGCCAGTTCCAGGCCCACCACGGACCGTTCTTGTCGTAACGGGAGATGTTGTGGATCTCGACCTTCGGCGTGTCGACGGCGAGTTCCGGCGGCAGCTTGATCAACGGCGTGTCCGGCCCGAGCGGCGCCGACAGGTCGACCACCTTGATGGCGCCTGAAAGAAGCTGGCCGGCGACCTCGCCGAGGAGTTTTTGCGTGTCCATGGTCTGAAGTTCCCTCTTTCGTGTGATGATCAAGGCTCGTCTCGGCCCTTAATATCCTACTAGACGAAAACATATGCATCTGCAATTATCTTTAAGCATAAAGGAAATGGGGACGAAGCGTGAGCGAGTTCGACGCCATCTTTGTCGGGGCGGGCCACAACAGTCTGGCATGCGCCGCGCATTTGGCGCTCAAAGGCTGGAAAACCGGGATTTTCGAGCGTAACGCAGCGATCGGCGGCGCCGTCCAGACGCGCGAATTCACCCTTCCCGGCTTCCGCCACGATTTCGGCGCGATGAATCTGAGCCTGTTCGCCGGCTCGGCCTTCCACCGGAAATATGCAAATGAATTGAAAGCGCAGGGGCTGGAGTTCGCGCCCGTTGCCGACTGTTTTGCCAGCGCGTTCCCGGACGGACGCTGGTTCGGCGTCAGCAACGATATGGAAAAGACCACTGCGCGCATGGCCGCCTTCTCCGCCACTGACGCCACGACATGGCGCAGGCTGGTCGCCGCCTTCCCGGCGGAGGCCGAACATCTGTTCCGGCTGCTGGGCTCGCCGATGAGCGCCCGCGCGCTTGCCGGCATCGCGTGGAACCTGTGGCGCAAGAAGGGCATGTCTGGGGCGCTCGATACAGGCCGGCTGCTGTTGTCCTCGCCCCGCGCCTGGCTGGAGGAAAATTTCCAGTCGCTGCATATCAGGGCAACGCTCGCCACCTGGGGCATGCATCTCGACTTCGCGCCCGACATCGCCGGGGGTGCGGTGTTCCCCTATCTGGAATCAATGGCCAACCAGAGCTTTGGCATGGTGCTGGGCAAAGGCGGCGCCGACACCATCATCCGCGCCCTGTCGGGCATGGTGACCTCCGCCGGCGGCAAGATTGTCACCGGCGCCGAAGTGGCCGAGATCACCGTTTCCGCCGGCAAGGCGACCGGCGTCCGGCTCGCTTCGGGCGAGACGCTTACCGCCGCCAAAGCGGTCATTGCCGGCGTCGCGCCCAAGGCGCTGACCGGCAAGCTGCTGCCCAATGGTTCGGGTAACGCCGGCTTCGACACGGCGATGCAAAAGTTCCGCCACGCGCCGGGCACGATGATGATCCATCTGGCGCTCGACGATTTGCCCGAATGGCGCGCCGGAGCCGAGTTGCGGCAGTTCGCCTATGTGCATCTGTCGCCGTCGCTCGACGCCATGTCGCGCACCTATCAGCAGGCGATGGCGGGCATGCTGCCGGACGAGCCGACGCTGGTGGTCGGCCAGCCGACGGCGATCGACCCCTCGCGAGCGCCTCAGGGAAAGCATGTGCTGTGGGTGCAGGTGCGCATGCTGCCCGCCGAAATCACAGGCGATGCCGCCGGCAAGATCGCACCCGCGCATTGGGACGAGGTGAAGGACGCCTACGCCGAGCGTGTCCTCGACATCATCGAGACCTATGCGCCCGGCCTGCGCAACAAGATCCTCGGCCGCGCCGTCTTCTCGCCCATCGATCTCGAGCGCGAGAACCCGAACCTCGTCGGTGGCGACCAGGTCTGCGGCAGCCATCATCTGGCGCAGAATTTCTTGTTCCGCCCTGCGCGCGGCTATGCCGGCTGGAACACGCCGGTGGCGCATCTGCACCTCACCGGAGCCGCGACATGGCCGGGCGCCGGCACAGGTGCGGCGTCGGGCTTCATGCTCGCACAACAGCTTGGCGGGAGGTAGGAGCCGGAGATTTCCTTGAGGCGACGAGGGGCAAGGCGCTGCTGCCCAAGAAGCCTGAACCAATGACCTAAGACGCCGCGCGCAGAAACAAAACCAACAAGGGGAACGACCATGACAATCAACAGACGTGAATTGCTGGGATACAGCGCCGCGGCACTCGGGGTGGCCGCCGTCGGCCTGCCGCAGATCGCCAAGGCGGCTGCCGGCGAACTGACCATCGCCTACAACGTCAACCTGCCATCCTGGGATCCAACCACCGGCCCCTCGGCCGTCAACCCGACCATCCAGGGGCTTTACCAGTCGGTGTTCGACCAGTTCATCCCGCAGAAGCCCGATTTGTCCTTCGCGCCGGGCCTGCTCACCGAGTGGGGCTGGAACGACGACCGCACCAAGATCACGATGACGGTGCGCGAAGGCGTGACCTGGCATGACGGCTCGCCGTTCACGCCAGAGGATGTGGTCTGGTCGCTGCAGCGGGCAGGTGACGAAAAGACCGGCAACCCGATCCAGTTCGTCTGGAAGAATGTCAACAACTTCAAGATCGACGGCAACAAGATCACCGGCGACGTGGTGCAGTTCGACCCGGTGTATTTCAAATGGATGTCGTTCCTGACCGGCTACATCATGCCGAAGGCCTACTACGAAAAGGTCGGCGCCGAAGGCTTCGAAAAGGCGCCGATCGGCACCGGCCCCTACATGGTCGAAAAATTCGAGCGCAACGCGTTCCTGCGGCTGAAAGCCAATCCGAACTATTGGGGCGGCAAGCCGGCCTTCGAGAATGTGACGATCAAGTTCGTCGCCGACGCGGCAAGCCGCGTCGCCGAGATCGAATCCGGCTCCTCGCAGGTGACGCTCGAAATCCCCTATGAGGAGTATGACCGGCTGATCGCCAAGGACGGGCTGGCCGGCTCGTGCAAGAACGTTTCCGACATCGGCATGATCTTCTTCAACGACATCGAGGCGATGCTGGACAAGAACGTCCGCCAGGCCGCCGTGATGGCCGTCGACAAGAAGCTGCTGGTCGATCGGCTGCTGCGCGGCTACGGCCAGCCGATCGATACGCTGGAAACGCCGGAATACGCATCCTACGACGCGTCGATCAAGGTCGAGCACAATCCGGAAAAGGCCAAGGAATTGCTGGCCGCTTCCGGCTATTCGCCGGAAAAGCCGGTCAAGTTCACCATCCAGACGACCAAGGGCTTCAAACCCAAGGACTATGAGATGGTCCAGGCGATCGTCGGCATGTGGCGCAAGGTTGGCATCGAGGCGACGATCGAAGTCTACGAGATCGCCAAGCACTACGAACTTCGCGCCGCCGACAAGCTGGCGCCGGCGGCCTTCTACAATTGGGGCAATGCCATCGGCGATCCGACCACCTCGACCGGCTTTGCCATGTACGGCCCGAGCCCGCATTCGGTGTGGGACAGCCAGGATTTGATCGACATGATCAATCCGCTGTGGGGCGAAAAGGACGAGGCCAAGCGCATCGCCGGCTGGAAGGCGGTCGACAAATACATCGCCGAGCAGGCCTATGTGCTGCCGCTGATGCAGTATGCGCAGCCGATCGTGCATGCCAAGGGCGTCAATGTGGTGCAGCATGTGTCCGGCGCGCTGCTGCCGGCCCTGATGACCCCGGCCTGACCGATATGGGAAGGCACGCTGTCGTGAGGTAGCGTGTCTTCTTTAACGACGCAGGCCCTCTCATCCGGCCCTTCGGGCCACCTTCTCCCCGCTGGGGAGAAGAGACTTGGCTCAGCCGTCGGCGACCTCTTCTCCCCTCGGGGAGAAGGTGGCCGTGAAGCGGCCGGATGAGGGGGCTGTTCGTTCCATCAGCCACCGAACGCAGTAGGCCTACGCCGGAATGCTCCTACAAAGATTCCTGATCCGTCTGCTGACGATGCTGATCACGCTGTTCGGCGTGGCCGTCGTCGTCTTTGTCGTGATCCGCGTCGCGCCCGGCGATCCTATCGCCATGATGCTGCCGCCCGGCGCGACGGATGCCGACCTCGCCCGGCTGCGGGCGCTCTATGGGCTCGACAAGACCATCGTGCAACAATTCTTCATTTGGCTGTCGGGCGTCGCCAGGGGCGATTTCGGCACCTCGATCTCGCTGCGGCAGGATGTGCTGGGTCTCGTCTTCAACCGGCTGCCGGCGACGCTGGAGCTTGCCATCGTCGCGCTCATCATAGCGGTGGCGCTCGGCGGCACGACGGCAATCATCGGCGCGCGCGAGCGCGGCACGGCGGTCGAGGCCGGCATCGACATCGCCAGCGGCGCGGCGCTCTCCATTCCCGACTTCCTGTGGGGCCTGGTGCTGATCCTGCTGTTCGGCGTGCTGGTGCCGATCTTCGACATTTCCGGCCGGGTGTCGCCGCAGCTCGACCTGCCTTTCGTCACCCAGTTCTATCTGTTCGAGAGCCTGTTGCGCCTGCGCCTCGACCTGACCTGGGACCTCCTGAAGCACATGCTGATGCCGGCGGTGGCGCTGGCGCTGCCGCTGGCGGCAATCATCTCGCAGCTGTTGAAACAGTCGCTGAAGGAAGTGCTCGACCTCGACTATGTCGTGCTGGCTCGGGTGAAGGGGTTCTCGGAAACGCAGGTCATCCTGCGCGAGGCGCTGAAGAACGCCGCGCTGCCAACGCTGACGCTGGTCGGTGTGCAGTTCACCTTTCTCATTGGCGGCACGGTCATCGTCGAACGGCTGTTTTCTTATGAAGGCCTCGGCAACATGGCGATCGACGCCGTCATCAACCGCGACCTGCCTTTGATTCAAGGCATCGTGCTGGTCTTCGCGCTGCTGTTCGTGCTGATCAACCTCAGCGTCGACATGATGTACGCGCTGCTCAATCCGAGGCTACGCCATGGATGAGGGTCGTGCTCAAAGGCGAGGTGTGTCGCCACGTTTGTGGCTTGCCGGCGGCTGGCTGCTGCTGGCGCTGCTGGCCGCGATCTTCGCACCGCTGGTCGGGCCGCAGGACCCACTGGCGCAGGATTTGATGCTGGAACGGCTGCCGCCATTCTGGATGAATGGCGCCGAACCCGGCTATTGGCTCGGCACCGACAGCCTCGGCCGCGATCTGTTGTCGAGGCTGATCTTCGGCGGCCGCATCGCCTTCATCGTCGCCTTTTCCGCAGCCATCGCTGCGTGCCTGGTCGGTTCGACGCTCGGCCTGATCGCAGGCTATTTCGGCGGTTGGGCCGACCGCATCATCTCGCGCGTCGTCGATGTCTGGATGGCGTTTCCGCCGGTGCTGTTCGCCATATTGCTCGTGGCGGTGCTTGGCACGGGCTTGAGTTCCGTCATCCTGGCCATCGCCATCATCGACTGGACGCGTTTTTGCCGGGTGATCCGTGCCGAGACGATGGGTCAGTCGCGCATGGACTATGTCGAGAACGCCCGCATCGCCGGCTATGGCCGCATCGGCATCATGCTGCGCGAAGTGCTGCCCAATGTGGTGCCGTCGATCGTCGCATTGCTGTCGCTGGAAATGGGCATCGCCGTCATCGTCGAGGCGATCCTGTCCTTCGTCAATCTGTCGATCTCGACCGACGATCCGACCTGGGGCGGCATCATCGCCGAGGGCCGGCTGTCGATCCATCAGGCCTGGTGGGTGCTGGTGTTCCCGCTGATTACGCTGATCCTGACCGTGCTGTCGTTCAGCCAGTTCGGCGAGGCGCTGAAGACGCGTTTCGATCCGGTGCTGCGATGAGCGGCTGTCTCGACATCAGGGATCTGAGCGCGGTGCTGCCCAACGGCCAGCGCGTGCTGCGATCGGTGTCGCTTGCGGTCCAGCCCGGTGAAGTCTGCGCGCTGGTCGGCGAAAGCGGCGCCGGCAAGACGATGATCGGCAAGGCGGTGCTCGGCGTCCTGCCTTCGAGTGTGCGCATTGTCGAAGGCGACATGCGGCTTGAAGGCGAAGACCTCGGCAAGCTTCCGCCCAAGGCACGGCGCACGCTGATCGGGGCACGCACGGCGCTGATCCCGCAGGACCCGCTGACAGCGCTTAACCCGTCGCGCCGCGTCGGCTCGCAGATGACTGACCGGCTGGTGCGCATCCTCGGCTGGAGTGGCGAGAGGGCCGATACCCGCATTCGGCAATTGCTGGACGAGGTGCAAATCCGCGATCCCGACCGTGTGCTGAAAAGCTATCCGCACGAACTGTCAGGCGGCATGCGCCAGCGCGTGCTGATCGCCGCCGCCTTCGCCGCGGAGCCAAGGCTGATCGTCGCCGACGAGCCGACCACGGCTCTCGATGTGACCGTACAAAAACAGATCCTGCGGCTGATCGTGCAGTTGCAGCGCGAGCACGGCACGGCGATCCTGTTCGTCACCCATGACCTCGGCGTCGTCGCCAAGATCAGCCAGAAGGTATCGGTGCTCTATGCCGGCAAGGTGGTGGAGGAGGCCGAGACCGCAGCGCTCTTCGCCGCGCCGCAGCACCCCTATACACGAGCGCTGATGGCGGCGACGCCACGCTACACCGATCCTTTCGCCTCGCTGAAGCCGGTGGACGAGGCGGTTCTGGCCGGGCTTGCTTCGGAGATCGCTGCCGCCGACCAAGCCTGGAGGCGGCCGCATGGCTGAGCCACTGTTCTCCGTGCGCGGGCTGAAGGTCGCGCTGCCCGACATGACGCGCAAGCCACTGATCGGCCGCGCGCCATTGGTCGAAATCCTGAAGGGCCTGGACTTCGACCTGCCCAAGAGCTCGGTGACCGGCATCGTCGGCGAATCCGGATCGGGAAAATCAACGCTCGGCCGCGCTTTGGTACGCCTGCTGGAACCCAGCGCAGGCAGCATCACTTTCGACGGCCGCGACATCACCCATCTGCCGGAAGCCGAACTGCGGCCGCTGCGCCGCAATCTGCAGATGATCTTCCAGGATCCGATGTCGTCGCTCAACCCGCGCCGCACCATTGCCAGCATCATCGCCGCGCCGCTGAAACAGAACGGCCTTGGCGACAATCTGAAGGCACGCGTCGCCGAGGCGCTGCAGCGTGTCGGCCTGCCGCAGAGTTTTGCCAGCCGCTACCGCCACGAACTGTCGGGCGGCCAGCGCCAGCGCGTCGGCATTGCGCGCGCTCTGGCGCTGTCGCCGAAATTCGTGCTGGCCGACGAGATCGTCTCCGGCCTCGACGTATCGACGCAAGCGCAGATCCTGACGCTGCTGGAAAAGCTGGCGGCGGAAATGGGGCTGACCATCGCTTTCATCAGCCACGATCTGTCTGTTATTCGGCGGCTGTGCCGGCAAGTGATCGTCATGCGCGAAGGCATGATCGTCGAAGCGAGCGCCACCGACGCCCTGTTCGACAAGCCGCAGCAGGCCTACACGCGCGACCTGATCGCAGCCATTCCGCTGCCCGAGATCGATGCGAGCTGGCTGGACATTCCTGCCGCCGCCAAGACGCCGACATGAATGCATACGCACGCCGAAGAGCGGGCCTCGGACGTGCGACCACAAAGACCCAAGTCCCGTCAAATGGAGAGGACTGACATGAAGACCAAAATCGCAATTGCAACGCTCGCCGCCGCGATGCTCGGCAGCGCCGGCATGGCCTCGGCGGATTCGATCCCGGGCATGCGCGGCCACGACCACACCGGCATCACCGTTCCCGACATGAAGCAGGCGGTCGACTTCTTCACCGAGGTGGTCGGCTGCAAGAAGGCGATGTCGTTCGGCCCGTTCGCCGACGACAAGGGCACCTTCATGCAGGATCTCCTGGGCGTCGATCCCAAGGCAGTCATTGAGCAGGTCACCATGGTGCGTTGCGGCTATGGATCGAACATCGAGCTGTTCAAATACACCGCGCCCGACCAGAAGAACCTGACGCCGAAGAACAGCGACATAGGCGGCTTCCACATCGCCTTCTATGTCGACGACGTCGCCGCCGCCAAGGCCTATCTCGACGGTAGGGGCGTCAAGACGCGGATGGGGCCGTTGCCGGTCAATGAAGGGCCGGCCGCCGGCCAGACCATCCTCTACTTCCAGGCGCCGTGGGGGCTGCAACTGGAAGCGATCAGCTATCCCTCGGGCATGGCTTACGAGAAGGGTGCCGAGACCGTTTTGTGGAGCCCGAAGAACCCGGGAAAATGATGGAAACGCGTGCTTGCGGATGCTCTGCAAGCACGCCACACAAATGCGACGTTGAATCATTTCGATATGAAACTTTAAGCTTGAAATAATTTACCTTCGGCGCGATACTCGAAACCAGCAAGCGAAGAGGAGATCGCAGACATGAAGGTTGCGGTTCTCGGCGGTGGACCAGCCGGCCTCTACTTTGCCATTTCTATGAAGCTCAGGGACGCCGCGCATGATGTGACGGTGTTCGAGCGCAACCGCGCCGACGACACGTTCGGCTGGGGTGTCGTGCTGTCGGCCGAGACGCTCGACAATCTGTCGAAAAACGATCCGGTCAGTGCCGTCTGGATCAAGAAGCACTTTGCGTATTGGGACGACATCGCCGTCATCCATAACGGCGTGCGCACGGTCTCATCAGGGCACGGTTTCTGCGGCATCGGCCGCAAGCGGCTGCTGGTCCTGCTGCAGCGCCGGGCGCGCGAACTCGGCGTCAAGCTGATGTTCGAGACCGACATTGCAGATCCCAAGCCCTACATGGAGACGCATGATCTGGTCGTCGCGGCCGACGGCCTGAACTCCAGGGCGCGCAACAGTTTCGTCGACATCTTCAAGCCCGACATCGACACTCGCAAATGCAAGTTCGTCTGGCTCGGCACCAACCAGAAGTTCGACGACGCCTTCACCTTTATCTTCGAGAAGACCGAGCATGGCTGGGTGTGGGCGCACGCCTACCAGTTCGACAGCGACACCGCGACCTTCATCGTCGAGTGCAGCGAACAGACCTGGACTGCTTTCGGCTTCGGCGCGATGTCGCAGCAGGAATCGATCGCCGTTTGTGAGCGGATCTTCGAAAAACATCTCGGCGGCCACGCGCTGATGACCAATGCCAACCATATCCGTGGTTCCGCCTGGATCAATTTTCCGCGCGTGCTGTGCGAGCGCTGGTCCTACAAGAATCTGGCACTGATGGGCGATGCGGCGGCATCGGCGCATTTCTCGATCGGCTCCGGCACCAAGCTGGCACTGGAAAGTGCCGTGGCTCTGGCCGAGTATGTCGAAACCGAGCCGGACCTCGACGCCGCCTTCCGTAGATATGAGGATGCCCGCCGCACCGAGGTGCTGAAGCTGCAATCGGCGGCGCGCAATTCGCTGGAATGGTTCGAGGAGGTCGAGCGCTATCTCGGCCTCGATCCGGTGCAGTTCAACTACTCGCTTTTGACCCGCTCGCAGCGCATCAGCCACGAGAATTTGCGGCTGCGCGATGCCGAATGGCTGGGCGGTGCGGAGGAATGGTTCCAGCGCCAGGCGGGCGCCGGCGGCAACAGCCTGCGCCGCGCGCCGATGTTCGCGCCGTTCAAGCTGCGCGACATGAGGCTGCACAACCGTATCGTCGTCTCGCCAATGGCGCAGTACAAGGCCGTCGACGGCTGCCCGACCGACTGGCATTTCACCCATTATGCCGAGCGGGCCAAGGGCGGCGCCGGCCTCATCTATATCGAGATGACCTGCGTCAGCCCGGAAGGGCGGATCACACCCGGCTGCCCCGGCTTCTACGCGCCCGAACATGAGGTGGCGTGGAAGCGGCTGGTCGACTTCGTCCACACCGAGACAGAAGCCAAGATCTGCGCCCAGATCGGCCATTCCGGCGCCAAGGGCTCGACCCGGCTTGGCTGGGAGGGCACCGACGTGCCGTTGGTCTCAGGCAACTGGCCGGTTATGGCGGCCTCGACCGTCGCGTGGTCGCCGCAGAATCAGGTGCCGAAGGCGATGGACCGCGCCGACATGGACCGCGTGCGCGACGAATTCGTGACCTCTGCCGAGATGGCCGATCGCTGCGGCTTCGACATGCTCGAGATCCACGCCGCGCACGGCTATCTCCTGTCGTCCTTCATCACGCCGGTTACCAACCGGCGCACCGATGCCTATGGCGGTTCGCTGGATAATCGCATGCGCTATCCCCTCGAAATCTTCCGCGCGGTGCGCTCCGCCTGGCCGGCGGAGAAGCCGATCTCGATGCGCATTTCGGCCAATGACTGGGTCGGCATCGAAGGTGTGACGCCAGCCGATGCGGTCGAGATCGCGCGGCTGCTGCATGAGGCCGGCGTCGACATTTGCGACGTCTCGGCCGGCCAGACCTCGGCACTGGCGAAGCCGGTCTATGGCCGCATGTTCCAGACGCCGTTTTCCGACCGCATCCGCAACGAGGTCGGCATGGCCACCATGGCGGTCGGCAACATCTACGAGCCGGACCATGTCAACTCGATCCTGATGGCCGGCCGCGCCGATCTGGTGGCGCTGGCACGGCCGCATCTCGCCGATCCCTACTGGACGCTACATGCCGCCGTCACGCTCGGCGACCGTGGCGTCAAATGGCCAGATCCCTATCTGCCCGGGCGCGACCAGCTCTACCGTCTGGCCGAGCGCGACGCGGCAGCGGGGCTGAAAGTATGATTGTTTTTCATTTGCCACGTCAGCGCTATACCCCCACCCCTAGCCCCTCCCCACAAGGGGGAAGGGGACCAAGTCGCAATCGGCTCTGGAACCGCAGAAGTTTGCAATGGATGGGCGCTGTCGTAGCCTTCTCCTTCTCCCTCCCCCTTGTGGGGAGGGTTAGGGGTGGGGGCACTTGGCGCCAAGTTTCGAGGATTGGCGCATGATCGCGGGCAAGCATGCGCTGGTCACAGGCGGTGGGTCCGGTGTCGGCCGGGCCGTTGCGCTGGCGCTGGCTGCTGCCGGCATCGACGTGACCATCTGCGGCCGCCGGGAAGCGGAGCTCACTGAGGTGGCCGGCGAGAACGACCGCATCTTCGGCATTGTCGCCGATGTCACCGACGAGGCGGCAATGGCGACGCTCTACGAGAGGGCGCAAGCCGCGCGCGGACCGTTCGACATCGTCGTCGCCAATGCCGGCATGGCCGGCAGCGCGCCGGCGCACAAAACCACCCTTACCGACTGGCAGCGAACACTCGACGTCAATTTGACCGGCGCCTTCCTGACGGTGAAGCCGGCGCTGGCCGGCATGGCCGCGCGGAAAACGGGACGAATTGTTTTCATCGCCTCGACCGCCGGCCTGAAAGGCTACGCCTACGTCGCGTCTTACGTCGCCGCCAAGCATGGCGTCATCGGCCTGATGCGGGCTCTTGCCGCCGAAACAGTGAAATCCGGCGTCACCGTCAACGCGGTGTGCCCAGGCTTTGTGGAAACCGAAATGCTGGAAGAGTCCATCCAGCGCATCATCGAGAAGACCGGCCGCTCGGTCGAGCAAGCGCGGTCAAGCCTTGCCTCGACCAACCCGCAAGGCCGCTTCATCCAGCCGCAGGAGGTCGCCGCCGCCGTGCTGTGGCTGTGCGGCGACGCCGCCCAATCGATCACCGGACAGGCGATTTCCATCTCAGGAGGCGAAACATGGTAGCCGGCCCCCTGCCCGCGCCGTCGGGACCCGGCAAGGACCGCTTGCGGCTGTGGATCAGGCTGCTGCGCGCCTCGCGCACGATCGAGGCCGAGCTGCGCGAGCGGCTGAAGAAGGAATTCAACACGACGCTGCCGCGCTTCGACGTGATGGCCGCCCTCTATCGCGCGCCGGAAGGCATGCTGATGAGCGACCTGTCGCGTTTCCTGCTGGTCTCCAACGGCAATGTCACGGGCATCGTCGACCGGCTGGTTTCGGAAGGACTTGTCGCCCGCGCGAGGCGCAATGGCGACCGCCGCACGTCGATGGTGCGGCTGACCGAGGAAGGCACGCAGGCCTTCGCCACCATCGCCGCGGCGCATGAAGGCTGGATCGGTGAATTGCTGGGCAAGGTCAGCGAGGACGACGCGCGCCGGCTGACCGGCATGCTGACCTCGTTCCGCAGCAACTGGGAGGGACGCGAATGACCGCAATGGCCGGACGCAAGCCGAAGCATTTCCTCTGGGAGGTCGAGGGCAGGATCGCAAAGGTCCGGCTCGACCGGCCCGAGCGCAAGAACCCGCTGACCTTCGACAGCTATGCGGAACTCCGCGACACATTCCGCGACCTGGTCTATGCCGATGACGTCGACGCCGTGGTGTTCCTGTCCAATGGCGGCAATTTCTGCTCCGGCGGCGATGTCCACGACATCATCGGCCCGCTGGTCAAGATGGACATGAAGCAGCTTCTCGCCTTCACCCGCATGACCGGCGATTTCGTCAAGGCGATGCTGAATTGCGGCAAGCCGATCATTGCGGCGGTCGACGGCGTCGCGGTCGGCGCCGGCGCCATCATTGCGATGAGCTCCGATATCCGCATCGCCACGCCGGAAGCCAAGACCGCTTTCCTGTTCACCCGCGTCGGCCTCGCCGGCTGCGACATGGGCGCCTGCGCGATCCTGCCGCGCATCATCGGCCAGGGCCGCGCCGCCGAACTGCTCTACACCGGCCGCACCATGACGGCGGCGGAAGGCGAACGCTGGGGTTTCTACAACCGGCTGGTCGATGCCGCCTCGCTGGAGGCCGACGCGCTCGATATGGCGGCGCGCATCGTCTCCGGCCCGACCTTTGCGCACGGCATCACCAAGACGCAGCTCAACCAGGAATGGTCGATGGGTCTCGACCAGGCGATCGAGGCGGAAGCGCAGGCGCAAGCGATCTGCATGCAGACCCGCGACTTCGAGCGCGCCTACAAGGCGTTCGTGGCCAAGGAAAAGCCGGTGTTCGAGGGGGATTGAGGATGAGCGGTTTGCGCCCAGGCACCCCCCTCTGCCCTGCCGGGCATCTCCCCCGCAAGGGGGGAGATCAGCGGTTTCGTTGGCAGCGCCCATACTGCAATTTTGGAGATTGGCGAAAGCCAAAACAACGTCCGATCTCCCCCCTTGCGGGGGAGATGCCCGGCAGGGCAGAGGGGGGTGTGAAGGATCGCTGCGCGGAAGGAGGCGCCCATGCCTGACCGTTCCTTCCTCTCCTGGCCGTTCTTCGAAGACCACCACCGCCAGCTTGCCGAGCGCCTCGAGGCATGGTGCGCTAAAAACCTGCCAGTCGATCACCATGATGTCGACGCCGCCTGCCGCGAGCTGGTCAGCAAGCTCGGCAGGGACGGCTGGCTGAAGCCGACGGCGCTCGACACGGACAATCCTGGCCCCCTCGACGTCCGCACTTTGTGCATCACGCGCGAGACACTCGCCCGTCATGACGGGTTGGCCGATTTCGCCTTCGCCATGCAGGGGCTCGGCACCGGCGCGCTCAGCCTGTTCGGCACGCCGCAACAGCAGCAATGGCTTTCGAAGACGCGCGCCGGCAACGCGATATCAGCCTTTGCCCTGTCGGAGCCGCGCTCGGGATCGGATGTGGCCAACACGGAGATGACGGCGATCCGCGACGGCGACAGCTACGTCTTGTCCGGCGAGAAGACGTGGATCTCCAATGGCGGCATCGCCGACCTCTATGTCGTCTTTGCCCGCACCGGCGAGGCGCCGGGCGCCAAGGGGCTTTCCGCCTTCCTCGTGCCTGGCGACGCCAGGGGCCTTGGCATCGCCGAACGGCTGGAAGTAATCGCGCCGCATCCGCTGGCGCGGCTGTCTTTCGACCAGGTCCGCCTTCCCGCCTCTGCGCTGATCGGCAAACCGGGCGATGGCTTCCGCATCGCCATGTCGGTGCTCGACGTGTTCCGTTCGACCGTCGGCGCGGCGGCGCTCGGCTTTGCCCGCCGCGCACTGGACGAAAGCATCAAACGCGTGGCCGAGCGCAAACTGTTCGGCGCGCCGATGGCCGAATTGCAGATGGTGCAGGGGCATATCGCCGATATGGCGCTCGACGTCGATGCGGCGGCGCTTCTGGTCTACCGCGCTGCGTGGACCAAGGACATGGGTGCCGCGCGGGTCACACGCGAGGCGGCGATGGCCAAGCTGTTTGCCACCGACAAGGCGCAAGAGGTGATCGACAAGGCTGTGCAACTGCATGGCGGCGACGGTGTCCGCAAGGGCCACATCATCGAAAGCCTGTATCGCGAGATCCGCGCGCTGCGCATCTATGAAGGTGCCTCCGACGTGCAGAAAGTGGTGATTGCACGGCAAGTGATGGGCGCGGCCTGACGGCAGAGATTTTGACGAGCGTTCGATTTTGAAAATTGGGTTTTGGAATACCGGGAGGTTTTGAATGCACAGGATTCTGCAGCCCGAAGGCTGGGCAAAACCTGTCGGCTACGCCAATGGCGTCGCGGCACGCGGGCAGCTCGTCTTCGTCGGCGGACAGGTCGGCTGGAACGGGCAATGCCAGTTCGAGACCGACGATTTTGTAGGCCAGGTGCGGCAAACGCTTCAGAACATCGTCGCGGTGCTGGCGGAAGCCGGTGCCGGGCCGCAGCACATCACCTCGATGACCTGGTATTTCACCGACAAGGCCGAATACCTCGCCAATCTCAGGGGCATCGGTGAGGCCTATCGCGAGGTGATCGGCCGGCATTTTCCGGCGATGGCCGCCATGCAGGTGGTGGCGCTGGTCGAAGACCGGGCCAAGGTGGAGATCCAGGCGACTGCCGTTATTCCGGAATAGGGAATTCGTTCGTCCGGAGTAAACGCCCATTACTTCGTCATCCACGGGCGAAGCAAGGAGCGAAGCGACGCGGCGCAGACCCGAGGATCCATGCCGGGACTCCAAAGCGTCACCACGGTCCAGAATTCTGCACCGCTGCACTCCACGGCCGAAGTCGCGGCATGGATCCCAGGGTCTCCGCGACGGGAGCTGCGCTCCTGCTTCGCCCAGGGATGACGACGTTGGGGAGGCTTCGGCTAATTCCGAATATCCGCGATGATCCACCGCAACTGATCACCACTACTATGCGCGAAGCCCCGCCTTCCGCAAAATCGGCAGCACGTGATCGCAGAAATAGGGCAACTCCCTGGTGTAATTGACGAAGGACAGCGCGATGCCCTGGTAGCCATGCCCGGCAATGGCGACCATGTCGGCGGCGATCGTTTCCGGCGTTCCGATCAGCGGGTAGGTGCCGGCGCCGCCGGCGAAACGCTGCCGGTAGCGGTCATAGGCGTGCGGGTCGTGCGACTGCGAGAATTCCTTCTTGCCGGCCATGTGGGCATCGACGGCGTCGTGGTCGGCCATATGGACCGCATAGCGCGTGTAATATGCCCGCGCCTCTTCCATCGTCGGGCGGCAGACGACATGCGCCACGGTGTAGACGCCGACATCACGGCCCACCTTGTCTGCCCGCTCGCTGATGTCGGCGACATGTTTGCCGGCATCGCCCATTTCGGAAAAGGTCGTGAACAGATAGTCGCATCTCGCGGCGGCGAAATCGCGGCCGGGCCCGCCGAAAGCGGCGTTCATGGTCACCGGGCGCGGCACCTGCAGACTGGCCGGACGGCTGACGGCTTCCTTGAGGCGGTAGTAGGTGCCCTCATAGTCGAGCGGGTCGGGCGAGGCATAAAGCTTTTCGAGGATTTCGATCCATTCCGCTGCCTGGTCGTAGCCCTTCTCGACCAGAGGCGTGCCGAACATGCCGAATTCCTTCGGATTCCAGCCGCAGACGATATTCAGGCCGGCGCGACCCTGGCTGATGTGGTCGACCGTCGCCAGCGCCTTGGCGGCATAGAGCGGATGCACCAGCGGCACATGCACGGTCATGAACAGGCCGATCTGCTCGGTGGCCATGGCAAGGGCCGCCGCCCAGGTGAAGGTCTCGAACGACCATTCCCGCACCTTGTTGCGGCCGCCAAAACCGCGCCAGCGGGCGATCGGCAGCATGAACTCCAGCCCGGCACGGTCGGCGATCTGGGCTGCGGTCAGATTGTCCTGCCAGCTTGCCGTCCAGCGTTCAGGCACATCGGTTATGGCCAGCCCGCCATCGGCATTGGTCGAAAAGACCCCCAGCTTCAATCTGTTCGGGCCGTGCAAGGGGTGTGGTTTGTTCATGTCGCGACCTCCCGGCGAGAGAGCACACGCTAGGCCCGCGCGGAGATATTTCAAGCCTGAAATAGCTTCGCGTCGCCATCGCTCGCGGGTATCGGTTCCAGCGGGCCGCACCGTGTCGGCCACGCAACGGACACCGCAGCTTTTTAAGCTTAAAACTTTCGCCTTGAAAAGCGCCGCACTTTGGATAAGCATTCCAGAGTCGATGGCGATTGCCGTGCCGGACGGGCTTGCCGGCCAGTCCATCGTGCAGACCAGTTCATCGTGCCGGCCAGTCCATCGTGGGTGCTCCGGGTGGGAGTCTCAGTTCTTGTCGTTCATACTGCCCCAGTCATCATCCAATGCGCGCCATGCCTTCGATGAAGTGCGCGCGCAGATCCGCGATCTGCAACACAAAACGTCGCCAACCATGACCGCATGGTCGCTGCCATGAATTGACGTCCTGCGTGAAGCGGGGCGGCAAAAAACCGTGCGGGAGCAACCCGCCCGATCAACAACAGAGGGAACACAAATGAGCTTCACGCGCCGCAAATTGCTTCTTCTTGCCGCCGCCGTCGGCATCGCCGCCGGCCCCGCCACCGCCTATGCCGCCGATGTGCTCAATGTCGGCGCCTATCCGACCAACCCGCCCTTCGAATTCAAGAACGAGAGCGGCACCTTCGAAGGCTTTGAAGTCGACATCGTCAACGAAGCCGCCAAGCGCATCGGCATGACCACCGACATCGCCGATCTCGGCTTCCAGGCGCTGTTTGCCGCCACCACGTCGAAGCGCATCGACGTCGCCATCTCGTCGATCACCATCACGGCCGAGCGGCTGAAGTCGCAGTCGTTCACGCAGCCCTATTATGATTCCGACATGGGCATTGCCACCAAGGCCGACAGCCCGATCAAGGCCGAGGCCGACCTCAAGGGCAAGATCGTCGGCGTGCTGTCCGGCTCGACCGGTGAAACCTGGGTCAAGGCACATCAGGAAGCCGGCGGCTTCAGCGACGTGAAGGGTTACGACACGCAGCAGAATTTGCTGCTCGACCTCAGCGCCGGCCGCGTCGATGCCGCCGTCAGCGACATTCCAGGCATGGAGTATTCCTTCACCAAGATGAAGGACCTGGTCGTCAAGGAGCGCATCAAGACCGGCGAACAATACGGCCTGATGATGAGCAAGGACCACCCGCTGCTCGGCAAGCTGAACGACGCGCTGAGCGCTATGAAGAAGGACGGCACGCTGGCCGCCATCCACAAGAAGTGGTTCGGCAGCGACGCGCCCGCCGACTCTTCGACCATGAAGGAAATGCCGCTGCCGAAGGCCTGAGCTGAAAGCTGCGCTGACATCGTGCCGGCTTTCCAGGCCGGCACGATTCATTTCATGCGCCAGCGCCGGCTTCCGCGCAGACCGTCTCGCCATTGGCGAGGTCGATTGGTTTTAACCTGAGCATCCTTGCTCTCGGGTTCGGGAACGCTCCCATGTCGCTGCTGGATACCTTCTTCAATCCCGATGTCATCATGTCCAGCCTGCCGGCGCTGCTGCGCGGCTTCCTGAACACGCTGCTGCTCGGCATTTTGAGCATCGGCATCGGCATCCCCATCGGCCTGGGGATCAGCCTGGTGCGGCTCTATGCGCCGAAGCCGCTGCGGTGGCTGGCGGTCGGCTACACCGACATCTTCCGCGCCCTGCCGGTGCTGGTCGTGCTGATCCTGATCTACTATGCACTGCCGTTCCTCGGCATACGCCTGTCGTCCTGGGCCTCCGCCGTGACTGCTTTCGCCTTCATCATGTCGGCCTACTCGGCGGAGGTGTTCCGCTCCGGCATCGAGAGCATCCCGCGCGGCCAGTTCGAGGCGTCGCAGGCGCTTGGCCTGCCGTTCCTGCTGACCTTGCGCAAGGTGGTGCTGCCGCAAGCGATCCGCGTCGTCATCCCGCCGATGACCAGCAACTGCGTCTCGATGTTCAAGGACACTTCGCTCGCCTCCACCGTGGCGCTGCCGGAACTCTTGAAGGAAGCGACCAACGCGCAGTCGCTCTACGCCAACCCCTCGCCGCTGATCGGCGCAGCGCTTGTCTACCTCATCTTCCTCTGGCCGATGGTCCGCCTCGTCAGCCTGCTTGAAGAGCGCTTCAAGACCGAAAAGAAGCGCTGACCTCCACTACCTGATCCCCGCTCAAGTCCTTTGCAGGAGCCTACCCGTGAACAAGCATCAAACCGACAATGCAAACGCCACCGCGTTCCCCGTCGACGCCATCCGCGCCATGTTTCCAGCCTTGCAGCGGGCTGGCGACTTCATCTTTTTGGACAACGCCGCCGGCGCGCAGATCCCGCAAAGCGTGCTCGACGCGGTGACCAACCATCTGGTTTCGCACAATGTGCAGCGCGGCGGCCGCTATGGCCGCAGCGTCACCGTCGACCAGTCGGTCGCCGATGCTCGGACAAGCGTAGCGCTGCTCATCAACGCCTATAGCCCGGCGGAAATCTGCTTCGGCATGAACGCCACCTCGTTCATCCGCCTGGTCAGCCTCGGTATCGGTCAGATGCTTCAGGAGCGTGACGAGATCGTCATCACCGACATGGACCACGACGCCAACATCGCGACCTGGCTGGCGCTGGAATCCGCCGGTGCGAAATTCAAATGGTGGCGGATGCGCGAGGACGGTAATCTGCATGTCGACGATCTGCGCCCGCTGGTTTCCGACCGCACCCGTCTCGTCGCCTGCACGGTCACCGCGCACTCGATCGGCTCGATCGTCGATGTCGCCGCGGTGGCCAAGATCGCGCACGCGGCCGGCGCCGAAGTGTTCCTCGACTGCGTGCATTACGGACCGCACGGGCTGATCGACGTGCAGGCCTGGGACTGCGACTATCTCGTCTGCTCCGGCTACAAGAATTTCTCGCCGCATATGGGCTTCCTCTGGGGTCGTTTCGAAACGCTGAAACGGCTGCCGACCTTCCGCGAGGATTTCATCCCCAACGAGCCGCCCTACAAGGTCGAGGCAGGCACGTTCATCTACGAGAACGTCTCCGGCATGGATGCCGCCGTGCAGTACCTGGAACTGATCGGCCGCAATCTCGCACCCTCCAACAACCGCTCGCGGCGCGACAACATCGTTGCCGGCATGGGCGCCATCCGCGACTACGAATTGGTGCTGGCGCGCGAGATGCTTGCGGTGCTGAAAGGTTGCGGCGCGACCATCTATGGCGTCGCAGACGAGGCCCGCATCACCGAACGCGTGCCGACGTTCTGCTTCAACATCGGCACACTGTCGCCGCAGCGGATCGTCGAAGAGATGGCCGAGATGCAGATCGGCATCCGCGACGGCCACATGTATGCGCCGCGGCTGATGAAGCGCCTCAACCTATCGATGGACAGCGGCGCCATCCGCGCCTCACTGGTCCACTACAACACAGTCGAGGAAGTCCGGCGCTTCGGCGAAGCGCTACGCAGCATCATCGCCAAGCTGTCCTGAGCGAGCTGAATGCTACGGCCTGACGCCGCGGCGTCAGGCGGCTTTCTTCTTCGCTAGCCTCGCCTTGATCGAGGCGACGTCGGCGCGCGGGGTCGCCGCGAACAGCGTCCTGGTGTAGCTGTGCTTGGGGTCGGCGAAGACCTCGTCGCGCGAGCCGTATTCGACCGCTTCGCCGAAATACATCACCATCACATCGTCGGCGATGTAGCGCACCACGGACAGATCGTGGCTGATGAAGACATAGGTCAGCTGGAACTCGTCCTGCAGGTCGGCGAGCAGGTTGAGCACCTGTGCCTGCACGGAAAGATCGAGCGCCGAGACCGGCTCGTCCAGCACCAGCAGGCTTGGGTTGAGCATCAGCGCACGGGCAATGGCAATGCGCTGGCGCTGGCCGCCCGAGAACATGTGCGGGTAGCGGTTGTAGTGCTCGTGACCGAGGCCGACCTTCTTCAGCATCTTCATCGCCAGGTCGCGCCGCTCGGCCGCCGGCTTGTCGGTGTTGATCAGCAGGGGCTCGCCCAGCACGTCGCCGATCTTCTGGCGCGGATTGAGCGATCCATAGGGGTTCTGGAAGACGATCTGCACCTTGCGGCGCATCTCTTTGGTCAATCCGCCCTTGGCGATGTCGACCTTGTTGCCGTCGATGAACAGGTCGCCTGACGTCGCCGGATCGATCAGCGTGATGATGCGGGCGAGCGTGGACTTGCCGCAGCCGCTTTCGCCGACGATGGCCAGCGTCTTGCCCTTGTCGACCTTGAACGAGACGCCCTTGACCGCGTGCACTGTGCGCGGCCCGGTGAACAGGCCACCACCGATATGGTAGTCGCGGACGATGTTCTTGCCTTCGAGGACCGTGGTGCTCATCAGGCGGCTCCAACTGCCGAAGGCGCCGGCTCGAACATCATGTCGGAAACGGTAGGCAGCCGGTCGCCGACGGCGTTCTCCGGCAGCGCCGACAAAAGCGCCCGCGTGTAATTGCTCTTCGGCGATTCAAACAGCGACAGCACGTCGGCCTCTTCCATCTTGCGGCCCTTGTACTGGACGATGACACGGTCGGCGGTCTCGGCCACCACGCCCATATTGTGGGTGATCATGATCAGGCCCATACCGTATTTGGCCTGCAGCGAAACCAGCAGATCGAGGATCTGCTTCTGGATGGTGACGTCGAGCGCCGTCGTCGGCTCGTCGGCGATCAGCAGCTTCGGATTGCAGGCGATGGCGATGGCGATCATGACGCGCTGGCATTGGCCGCCCGACATCTGGTGCGGAAACGAGCTAAGCCGTTCTTCCGGATCGGCGATGCCGACCAGCTTCATCAACTCGATGGCCCGCGCGCGCCGCTGAGCGCGATCCATACCCATATGGAAGCGCAGCACCTCCTCGATCTGGAAGCCGACGGTGAAGCACGGATTGAGGCTGGCGATCGGCTCCTGGAAGATCATCGAGATGTCCTTGCCGACGATCTTGCGGCGTTCGGACGGGCTGAGCTTCAGGAGATCGACGCCGTCGAAGGCCATGCGGTCTGCCTTGACGGTTGCGGTGTTGGGCAACAGGCCCATTACCGCGAGCATCGCCACAGACTTGCCGGAACCGGACTCGCCGACGATCGCCAGCACTTCGCGCGGCTCGATCGAGAGGTCGATGCCTTGCACGGCCATGAACGGTCCGGCCGCGGTGTCGAAGGAAACGGTGAGGTTCTTGATCTCGAGCAGAGGCATGCTCACGACCTCTTCAGCTTGGGGTCGAGCGCGTCGCGCAGGCCGTCGCCGATCAGGTTGATGGCGAAGACGGTGATCAGGATGGCGAGACCCGGGAAAGTAACCACCCACCAGGCACGCAGGATGAACTCGCGCGCCTCGGCCAGCATGGTGCCCCACTCCGGCGTCGGCGGCTGCGCGCCCATGCCGAGGAAGCCAAGGGCCGCCGCCTCGAGAATGGCGTTGGAGAAGGACAGCGTCGCCTGCACGATCAATGGCGCGATGCAGTTGGGCAGGATGGTGACCAGCATCAGCCTGAGATGGCTGGCGCCGGCGACCTTGGCCGAGACGACATATTCGCGGGTCTTCTCGGCCATCACGGCGGCGCGGGTGAGCCGGGCGAAATGCGGCTGCAGCACGAAGGCGATGGCGATCATGGCGTTGACGAGGCCGGGGCCAAGCACCGCGACCAGCACCAGGGCCAATAGCAGCGACGGGAAGGCCAGGATGATGTCCATGATGCGCATGATCAGCGTGTCAACCCAGCCGCGGCAGTAGCCGGCGAGCAGGCCGAGAATGACGCCTGAGATCAGCGCTGACGTGACGACGACGAAGCCGATGGCGAGCGAGAAGCGCGAGCCGTAGATCAGCCGCGACAGCATATCGCGGCCGACAGCGTCGGTGCCGAGCAGGAACTGCGCGTTGCCGCCTTCCTGCCAGGCCGGCGGCGTCAGGAAGAAGTCGCGGAACTGATCGTCCGGCGAATGCGGCGCCAGCAGCGGCGCGAAGATGGCGATCAGGATCAGCAGCGCAAAGACGAAGAGCCCGATCACCGCGCCCTTGTTGACGGAGAAGTAGTGCCAGAACTCGCCGAACATCTGCAGCCTGGCATCCTGCGGCTTGACGACGGTCGCGGCTTCGATGGTGGCTGGGCCTTCATTGCTCATGTCAGTTGGCCCGGATGCGTGGGTTGATGACGGCGTAGAGCACGTCGACGATGAGGTTGACCGACATGACGATCAGCGCGATCAAAAGCAAGCCGCCCTGCACGGTGAAATAGTCGCGCTTGGAGATGGCGTCGATCATCCATTTGCCGATGCCGGGCCAGGAGAAGATGCTCTCGGTCAGGATGGCGCCGGTCAAAAGCGTGCCGACCTGCAGACCGATGGTGGTGACGACCGGGATCAGCGCGTTGCGGAAGGCATGCAGGCCGATGACGCGGCGCGGCGCCAGGCCCTTGGCGCGCGCGGTGCGGACATAGTCCTCACCCAGCACTTCGAGCATCGCCGAGCGCGTCTGCCTGGCGATGACTGCGAGCGGGATAGTGCCGAGCACGATGGTCGGCAAGATCAGGTGCGACAGCGCCGAGCGGAATGCGCCCTTCTGCCCCGAGATCAGCGAATCGATGGTCATGAAGCCGGTCACCGGCTTGAAGAAATAGAGAAGGTCGATGCGGCCGGAAACCGGCGTCCAGTGCAGCGTGCCGGAGAAGACGATGATCAGCAGCAGGCCCCACCAGAAGATCGGCATGGAATAGCCCGCCAGCGCCGTGCCCATCGTCAGCTGATCGAACCAGGAGCCGCGGCGGATGGCGGCGAAGATGCCGGCGGCGACACCCAGGACAACGGCAAAGATCATGGCGAAGATGGCGAGTTCGACCGTTGCCGGGAAGCGCACCAGGAAATCCTTGAGCACCGGCGTCTTGGTTGAAAACGAGGTGCCGAAATCGCCGCTCAGGACATTCGTCAGATAGGTCAGGTATTGTTGCCAAATCGGCAGATCGAAACCGAACTGGTGCATCAGCGCCGTGTGGCGTTCGGGCGACAGGCCGCGTTCGCCCGCAAGCACCAGCACCGGATCACCGGGCAGGATGCGCACGAAGCCAAAGGCGAGGATGGTTATCCCGATGAAGGTCGGGATGATGAGGGCGAGCTTGCCGAGGATATAACGCAGCATGGCGGGCGAGTGGGGGCGTCACCACATGGTGGCGCCCCCGTTTCGCAACCTTATTCGGCGATATCGACGCCGTCGAAGCGGTGGATACCGAGCGGATCCATCGCAAAGCCGGTGACGGTCTTCTGCATCGGCATGAACACCTTGGAGTGAGCGAGCGTCGCCCAGGGTGCCTGTTCCTTGAAGATGACCTGTGCCTGTTCATAGAGCTTGGTGCGCTCGGCCTGGTCCGAAACGGTCTTAGCCTTGTTGATGAGCGCATCGAAGTCCTTGTTGCACCATTCCGCGCGGTTGTTCGAACCGACGGAAGCGCAGCTCAGGAGCACGCCGAGGAAGTTGTCCGGATCGCCATTGTCGCCGGTCCAGCCGACGATGACGGCGCCGTCGTGATCGACCGCGGAAGCGCGCTTAAGGTATTCACCCCAATCGTAGCTGACGATCTCGACGGTGACGCCGACCTTGGCGAAGTCCGCCTGGATCAGCTCGGCGGTGCGACGCGCATTCGGCATGTAGGGGCGCGACACCGGCATGGCCCAGACGTTCATCTTGAGGTCCTTGACGCCGGCTTCTTCAAGCAGCTTCTTGGCTGCATCCGGATCGTAAGGATCGTCCTTCACTTCCTTGTTGTAGGACCACATGGTCGGCGGGATCGGATTGATCGCCACCTGGCCGGCGCCCTGGAAGACGGCATCGATGATGGCCTTCTTGTTGATGGCCATGTTGAGCGCCTTGCGAACGCGCACGTCGTCGAACGGCTTCTGCTGGGTGTTGTACATCAGCGCGCCGACATTGAGGCCTTCCTGCTCCTCGACCTTCAGGTTCGCATCGGCCTGCAGGCCGGCGATGTCGGCCGGTGCCGGGTACGACATGATGTTGCATTCGCCGGCCTTGAGCTTCTGCGCGCGCACCGCCGGATCGGTGGTGATGGCGAAGACCAGATCGTCGATCTTCTGCTTGCCGCCCCAATAGTCCGGGTTGGCCTTGTAGCGGATGGCGGCGTCGGTCTGGTAGTCGACGAAGATGAACGGGCCGGTGCCGATCGGCTTCTGGTTGAACAGCTCAGGCGTCTTGTCGGCCTGCAGCTTGTCGGCATATTCCTTGGAGACGACCGAGGCGAAATCCATGCCCAGCGTCGGAATGAAGGTGATCGCCGGCTCCTTGAGGGTGAACTTCACCGTCAGGTCATCGACCTTCTCGACCTTGGTAATGTTGTCGCCGAACTGGTCATTGTAATACTGGTAGGCAATGCCCGGAATGTACTGGAACCAGGGGCCGTTCTTGTCGACCTGGCGTTCGAACGAGAACACCACGTCGTCGGCGTTGAAGTCGCGCGTCGGGGTGAAATAGTCGGTTGCGGCGAACTTGACGCCCTTGCGCAGCTTGAAGACATATTCCTTGCCATCGTCGGAGATCGTCCAGCTCTCGGCCAGGCCCGGCGAGGTCGTCGTCTTGCCGTGATCGAATTCGACAAGGCGGTTGAAGACGGTGCGCGATGACGCGTCGAACGTCTGGCCTGCGGTATACGGCGCCGGATCGAAACCTTCCGGCGAAGCTTCCGCGCAGTAGACCAGAGTTTTCGCATTGGCCATGCCGCTCAGGACGCTTGCAGCCAGCAACGCGGCTGCAAAAGTCAGCTTCTTATTCATTGAGCACTCCCTGATGTTCTTCCAAGCCCCTCTATCAGGCTCGCGAAGCGCGCATATAAGCACCGTTTTTCCGGCTTTGGAACACCCCGTTTGCTTACCCCGCGGGAAGCAGGAAAAAAATCCGCTATTTTGCCAAATTGCAGAAAAAATTAGCAGTTTTTTCCATTCACGAGATTATTAACAACCGAATTTTTTTATTGATCGCCAAGCTGACGATATAAATGTTCCCGGCGCTTCCGAGCGGCCGAGGGATGCGCCAGGACACCGCCTGGGAGCGCTGGCGGCGGCAAAGACTTTCGACGGCAAATCTTTCGCCATGTTGCCGCAAGGGCAAGACTTGCACGGTCACCAACGGAGGCAATACATAGGGTGTAGCGGCCGCAGCGGAGGGCGTCCTTGTCAATTCAGGGGCGAGCGCGGCGCGGATGAACAAGACTTGTCCAGGGAGGAACGGTTGGCAAAAGCATCAAGGACGACGGCGCCGGTGAAACCGGGAGCCAAGGCGCCGTCGAAAGCAGCCGGTACTGCCAAGCCGAAAGCACCCGTTTCCAAAGCCGCCACGCCGAAGGCGGCCGCGGCGCCCGTAAGGGCAAGCACAAGGCCAGTGGTGAAAGCCCCGGCCAAGGCTGCGGCCGGAAAGACGGCGTCGGGAAATAAAGCGGGGGCGGCAAAGCCCGCTGCCAGGCCGGCATCGAAAGCCGCCGCGGCGATGAAGACCCCACCGGCGGCAAGGCCGGCCGACGCCACCGCCAACCGATTGCCGAAAACGCTGACGGCGCTGGCCGCCGGCTTGCCGGAAAAGCCGTGGCTCAAGAGCTATCCGAAAAACGTGCAGGCCGAGATCGGCGCCCTGCCCTACAGCTCGATCGGCGATTTCCTCGTCGCCGCCTGCAAGCAGTTTTCCGCGCAGCCGGCCTTCACCTGCATGGACAAGTCCATCAGCTACACCGATGTCGAGCGGCTGTCGGCGGCCTTCGGCGCCTACCTGCAATCGAAAGGCCTGCGGAAAGGCGCGCGCGTCGCGCTGATGATGCCGAACGTGCTGCAATATCCGGTGGCGATGATGGCGATCTTGCGAGCGGGTTATGTGGTGGTGAACATCAATCCGCTCTACACGCCGCGCGAGCTCGAACACCAGTTGAAGGATTCCGGTGCGCAAGCCATCGTCATCCTGGAGAACTTCGCCAACACCTTGCAGGCGGTGATCGCCAGGACCACGGTCAAGCATGTGGTGGTCGCCGCGATGGGCGACATGCTTGGCGGCCTGAAGGGCACGATCGTCAATTTCGTCGTGCGCCGCGTGAAGAAGATGGTGCCGGCATGGTCCTTGCCCGGCCATGTCAAGTTCAATGCCGCCATGAAGGCCGGCGCCGGCATGGGCTTCAAGCCGGCCAAGGTGGAAGCCGACGATGTCGCCTTCCTGCAATATACGGGCGGCACCACGGGCGTGTCGAAGGGCGCCACACTGCTGCACAGAAACGTGCTCGCCAACGTTGCGCAGAACGCGCAGTGGATGGAGGATGCCTACACGATCAAGCCGAAACCGGCGCACCCCAACTTCATCTGCGCGCTGCCGCTCTATCATATTTTCGCGCTGACCGTGAACGCGCTGATGGGCATGCAGCAAGGCGCCCGCAATGTGCTCATTCCCAACCCGCGCGACATTCCCGGCTTCGTCAAGGAATTGCAGAAATATCCGGTGCACATCTTTCCCGGCCTCAACACGCTTTTCAACGCGCTGCTCAACAATGAGGATTTCCGCAAGCTCGACTTCAAGCCGCTGGTGCTGACGCTGGGCGGCGGCATGGCGGTGCAGAAGGGCGTCGCCGAACGCTGGAAGACGCTGACCGGTTGTTCGGTCACCGAAGGCTACGGCCTCTCGGAAACCTCGCCGGTGGCCACCGCCAACAAGTTCACCGCCGGCGACTTCACCGGCACCATCGGCTTGCCGCTGCCCTCGACCGAGATCGCCATCCGCGACGACGACGGCAACAATTTGCCGCTCGGCGAGGTCGGCGAGGTCTGCATCCGAGGACCGCAAGTGATGGCGGGCTACTGGAACCGGCCCGATGAGACCGCCAAGGTGATGACCAAGGATGGCTACTTCAAATCCGGCGACATGGGCTTCATGGACGAGCGCGGCTACACCAAGATCGTCGACCGCAAGAAGGACATGATCCTGGTTTCGGGCTTCAATGTCTATCCGAACGAGCTCGAGGAAGTCGTGGCGATGCATCCGGGCGTGCTCGAAGTGGCGGCGGTCGGCGTGCCGGACGAGCATTCGGGCGAGGTGCCGAAACTGTTCGTGGTCAAGAAGGATCCGGCGCTGACCGCGGAGACGCTCACCGCCTTCTGCCGCGAGAACCTGACCGGCTACAAGCGGCCCAAATACATAGAATTCAGGACCGAGTTGCCGAAGACGCCGGTCGGCAAGATCCTGCGGCGAGCACTGCGCGAATGATTGCAGCCGGCGGCGCGGATGCCGTAAATGCACCTTGCCGTCCTGACCCGGCAGAATTCATCAGAACGAACATGCGCCTCGCCCCGGTGCCGTCGGTGCCTGAGATCCAGCTTTATACACCGCATCCGGCCAGTGGCCTGAGACGGCTCATAGATCCGCACCAAAGCGCTGGCGACGATGACGACACGATCGAGGCGGACAACGATGGACCCGAGCCGCAGCCGCCTTACTGGGCTTATGTGTGGGCCGGCGGCGCGGTGATTGCGCGCCACATACTGGATCATCCGCAAACGGTAGCCGGCCGCCGCGTGCTCGACCTCGGCGCCGGTTCGGGTCTTGTCGGCATTGCCGCCGCCAAGGCTGGGGCACGCGAAGTCATCGCCGCAGAGATCGACCGCAACGGCGTTGCCGCGCTCGCTCTAAACGCGGCGGCCAACGGTGTCGCCATCACCGTGATCGGAGACGACATCACCAGGGGTCCGCCGCCGGCCGTCGACCTCGTGCTTGCAGGCGATGTCTTCTACAGCCAAGGCGTCGCCGACCGCGTCATGCCTTTTTTCGAACGCTGCCTGAATGCCGGCATCGAGGTCCTGGTCGGCGATCCTAGCCGCGCCTATCTGCCACGATCACGGCTGCGCCTGCTCGCCGAACATAAGGTGCCGGATTTCGGCCAGGCGAAAGACAGCGCGCTGCAGCCAAGCGGCGTCTTTCGCTTCGAAGGCTGACGAGGCGGCCGCGTCTACCGACGGGATCAGATCGTCTCCTTGACCCGCGCCGAGAGAAAATCCGGCAGATCGGCAACGGAATCCAGGATGGCGTCGGCAATGCCGGCCAGCGATTCGCGGGTTCCGGTGCCGGAGAGCACGCCGACCGCCAGCCCGCAGCCGCCGGCACGCGCCATTTCGAGGTCGTGGCGATTGTCGCCGACCATGGCGATTTCCGCCGGCCTGAGGCCGGTGAGATCGCTGAAGGCCAGGATCGTGTCGGGCGCCGGCTTCGGATTGGCCACCGCGTCGTAGCCATAGGCCGCGTCGAACAATTGGGCGACGCCGAGCGTGACAAGCGTCTTTTCCGCGCCGCTGGTCGAATCGTTGGTGGCGACGCCAAGCCGGTAGGACTTCCTGTGCAGTGCCGTCAGCGTGTCGACGATGCCCGGCAGCGCCACGGCCATCGCCGAGCCTTGCACCGAGGTGATCTCGTTGAAGCGGGCGACCGCCAGCATCTGATCCTCGTTGGAGAGGCGCGGAAACCACAATTCGACGACGTCGAGATTGGTGCCGGAGGCAAATATCGAGTCAGGCTTAAAGCGCTTGTTGGCGAAATCGAAGCCGGCGGCGGCCAGCAGCCTGTCGGCTTTCCAGCGATCGCCTTCGGACGCATCCATGGCCATGAAGTCGGCAACGCCGAGCCAGGTGGCGTTGAAGTCGACAAGCGTGCCGTCCTTGTCGAACAATATTCCCTTGATGTCTGCCAAGCTTTTCACTCCGAGCCACGCAAATGGTGGATGAATCCCACAAGGCCTGCGGTCGATGCGTCCCGCTTGGCGGCACTTTCCTTGCCCTCTACGACAGGCAGAAGGCCGGTGGCCAGTTCCTTGCCGAGTTCGACGCCCCACTGGTCGAAGGAGTTGATGTTGAACAGCGTGCCCTCGACGAAGACGCGGTGCTCGTAGAGCGCGATCAGCCGGCCGAAGGTGCGCGGGTCGAGTTTGCGGTAAAGGATGGTCACCGAGGGGCGATTGCCGGAGAAGACGCGGTGCGGGGCTATCTTGTCGACCTCGGCCGGCTTCATGCCCTTGGCCAGCATCTGGGCGCGGGCTTCGTCCAGCGTGCGGCCCTTCATCAGCGCTTCCGACTGCGCCAGGCAGTTGGCGAGCAGCAGATCGTGCTGGTGCTTGAGATCGGGCTCGTGGCCGACGGCCGCGGCGAGGAACTCGACCGGGATGAAATCGGTGCCCTGGTGCAGCAGCTGGAAGAAGGCATGCTGGCCGTTGGTGCCGGGTTCGCCCCAGACAAGCGGTCCGGTCGGCGTCGTTGCCGCCGTGCCTTCGAGGGTGACGCTCTTGCCGTTCGATTCCATGTCGAGCTGCTGCAGATAGGCGGGCAATCTGGACAGGCGCTGGTCGTAAGGGATGACGGCGCGCGCCGGGTAACCGCAGATGACGCGATGCCACCAGCCGACCAGCCCCAGCAGCGCCGGCAGGTTCTCCTGCACCGGTGCGGTACGGAAATGCTCGTCCATCTCATGCGCGCCATCGAGGAAGGCGCGAAAATTCCGCGGGCCGACAGCGATCATCACCGGCAGGCCGATGGCGCCCCAGAGCGAATAGCGGCCGCCGACCCAATCCCAGAAGCCGAAGACGCGATCGGGCGCGATGCCGAACTTGGCGACCAGATCGAGCGCAGTGGACACGGCGGCGAAGTGCTTGCCGACCGCTTCCTTGCCGAGCGCCTTCTGCACCCAGTCGCGCGCCGTCTGCGCATTGGTCATCGTCTCGACGGTGGTGAAGGTCTTGGAAGCGATGATGAAAAGCGTGGTCTCGGCGGACAGCCCCTTCAGCGTGTCGTGGATATGGGCGCCGTCGATGTTGGAAACGTAATGCGCGCGCGGCCCGTCATGATAGGGCGCCAGCGCCAGCGTCGCCATGGCCGGGCCGAGATCGGAACCGCCGATGCCTATGTTGACGATGTCGGTGATCTTCTTGCCGGTGGCGCCGGCCGCCTTGCCGGAGCGCACGGCATCGGCAAAGGCGCCCATGGCGTCGAGCACGGCGATGACGTCAGCCTTGACATCCTGGCCATCGACGGTGACGCCCTTGCCGGTCAGGTTGCGCAGCGCCGTGTGCAGCACGGCACGGTCCTCGGTGACGTTGATCTTCTTGCCGGCGAACATGGCGGCGCGACGAGCTTCGAGATCGGCGGCCAGGGCGAGCTTTTCCAGCAGTTCCATGGCGGTCGCATCGACCGCGCATTTCGACCAGTCGAGCAGCAGATCGCCATCGGTGGCGGAGAATTCCACGAACCGCTTGGGATCGGCGGCGAAGGCCTGGCGCATGCTGGCGGGCGCTGCAGCGCGGTGATCGCGCAAGGCGGCGAGCTGTTTTTGAAAGGACGATTGATCCACTGCCAAACTCCGAGACCTCGAGCCATCATTACGGACCGGATGTTTCCGGCGCGTGTCGTCGCGACAATCTATCGGGCCGAACTCCACCCGTTTCAATGCGCAGCGATGACACACAGAGTCACGCAACTATGCCGCGGCGCAGCATCAAAATGGCGTGAAGGATCACTGGCATAAATCCCAACGATCAGAAAAATTGATTGGCGCAACCCCTTGTGCCACGGTTACGTTCGGCTGGTCCAGCCAAGCGAAAAAGGCTGGCCATCGAGGAAATCTCCCATGCCACAGCGAAACGACACGGCGATATGGTCCGGCCTGTTCCGGATTTCGGCTGAATCCGGCCAAACCCTGCAAGCGCAGATCCGCCAAGCCATCGTGGCCGCCATTCTGGACCGCCAGATCGCCGCTTCGATGCCGCTTCCTTCCTGCCGGATCCTGGCCGAAAAACTTGGCGTGGCGCGCGGAACCGTGGTGCTGGCGTTCCAGCAGCTGGTCGACCAGGGTTTCCTGGTGGCGCGCGAGCGGCGTGGACATTTCGTCAATCCCGATGTGCTGGCGACACCGGCCAAGCCGCACCAGAAGGCGCCCGACCAGGCCAACGAGATCGACTGGAAGGCACGCCGCAAGATCTTCGCCAGCGACATGCCGCCGCCGGCCAAGCACGAGAACTGGATCAAGTCGTCCTACCCCTTCGTCTACGGCCAGTTCGATCCGGCGCTGTTCCCTACCGCCGAATGGCGCGAGTGCAACCGCATGGCGCTGGCGGTGTTGGAAATCCGCAACTGGGCGTCCGACATGGTCGACCGTGACGATCCGCTGCTGATCGAGCAGATCCAGGCGCGGCTCCTGCCCCGGCGCGGCATCTTCGCCAATCCCGACGAGATCATCGTCACGTTGGGCGCCCAGAACGCGCTCTACATGCTGGCGACGCTGCTGATGTCCAAAGGCTCCAAGGTGGCGATGGAGGACCCCGGCTACCCCGACGCCCGCTCGATCTTCCGCCTTGCGGGCGCGGAGATACAGCCGGTGCCGGTCGACCAGTCCGGCATCGTAACCGCTTCTATTCCCAATGATTCCGGCTTCGTCTTCGTCACGCCCAGCCATCATTGCCCGACCATGGTGCCGTTGTCGGCTGAGCGGCGGCAGGATCTTCTGGCGCGAGCCAACCGCTACAACCAGATCATCATCGAGGATGGCTATGACAGCCAGCTTCTCGACGAGGCACCGCAGCAAGCGCTGAAGAGCCTCGATCGCTCCGGCCGCGTGGTCTATGTCGGCTCGATGTCCAAGACGCTGGCTCCCGGCCTGCGGCTCGGCTACATCGTGGCGTCCGCGGGACTGATCGCGGAACTCAGGGCGCTGCGCCGCTTCATGCTGCGTCATCCGCCGGCGAACAACCAGCGCGCCGTCGCGCTGTTCCTGTCGCTCGGCCACCACGAGGCGCTGGTGCGGCGGCTGTCGTCGGCCTTCGACGAACGGCGCAAGCGGCTGGTCCATGCGATTTCCGCCTTCCTGCCGGAATGGCGCTCGACCGATTCGGCCGGCGGCACGTCGCTGTGGCTCGAAGGGCCGCGCGGCACCGATTCGCGCGGGCTGGCCGAGGCAGCGGCCTCGCGCAGCGTCATCATCGAGCCAGGCGACCGTTTCTTCGATCGCACTGAAAAGCCTTCGCGTTTCATGCGGCTGGGCATCTCGTCGATCGCACTGCAGCACATCGAGCCAGGCATCCGCGAACTGGCCACGGCCGCCGGACGCAGACCCGCGGCCGCCTGATCCATCGTCGATCTCTCGTAACCGGAGCCGCTCGCAGCGGCTCCGGTATTTTAGTTCTGGCACATGGAACTGGGCCAGCTGGCTCATAGGATGGGCCTCTGCCGGCGGCATAGTCGGCGCCAGGGGAAGAAGCAGGCCGATGGTGGACCAACCGCCACGAGTTCCCTGCCGACGAAGGTGGAGTGCTTCCATGCCAATGGCTGTCGAACAGCAGGACACGCCGGCGGACCGTCGTCCACAACGCTCCGGTCTTCGCGAAACAGGACATGCCATGCGATCATCTCCCCTGGTGGAGGATACCAGACCACAGCACAAGACCATCGAGGGCGGCGGCTACGGGCCGCTGCGCGGGGATGACCGCGAGCGTATCCACGAAGGCGTGCTGACGCTTCTGGAGACAGTGGGTTTCGCCAACGCCATTCCTTCCTGCATAAAGGTACTGACCAAGGTGGGGGCGGTCCATGGCGACGATGGCCGGGTCCGCTTTCCGCGCGCGCTCGTGCTCGACACCATCAAGCGGGCGGCACGACATTTCACACTTCATGGCCAGGCCCCCAGGCACGATATGGTGGTCCAGGGCAAGCGCGTGCACTACGGCACGGCAGGCATCGCCGTGCACCTGGTGGATATCGAAAAGCGCGAGTACCGCGAGTCCAAGCTGCAGGATATTTATGATGCCGCCCGCATCGTCGATGGGCTGGACAACATCCATTTCTTCCAGCGGCCGATGGTGGCGCGCGACATCGCCGATCCGCTCGAGATGGATTTCAACACGCTTTATGCCTGTGTGATGGGAACCTCGAAGCACGTCGGAACATCCTTCACCGTGCGTGAGAACGTGAAGCCTGCGCTTGAAATGCTGTACGCCATCGCCGGCGGCGAGGAGAATTTCCGTGCCCGGCCGTTCGTTTCCAACTCCAACTCATTCGTCGTGCCGCCAATGAAGTTCGCCGAGGATGCCTGCGGCGTGCTTGAGGCCTGCGTCGAAGGCGGCATCCCGATCCTGCTGCTGTCGACCGGCCAGTCCGGCACCACGGCACCCGCGGCGATGGCCGGCGCCGTCGTGCAGGCAGTGGCCGAAGTGCTGGCCGGCCTGGTCTATGTCAACGCGCTCAAGCCCGGCCATCCGGCGATCTTCGGCGCCTGGCCGTTCATGTCGGACCTGCGCACCGGCGCCATGGCGGGCGGGTCGGCCGAGCAGTCGGTGGCAACGGCGGCCTGTGCCCAGATGGCGCAATTCTACGACCTGCCCGGCGGCTCCGCCGCCGGCATGACGGATTCGAAATTGCCCGATATTCAGTCCGGCTACGAAAAGGGTATCACCAATGTGATGGCCGGCCTCTCCGGCCTCAACCTCGTCTACGAGGCGGCCGGCATGCATGCCTCGCTGCTCGGCTTCTGCCTGGAGAGCCTGGTCATCGACAACGACATGCTCGGTCATTGCCTGGGCTGCGCGCGTGGCATCGACGTGACTGACGAGGCCCTGTCGATCGACAGCATCGCCGAGGTCTGCCTCAAGGGCCCGGGCCACTATCTCGACAACGAACAGACGCTCAAGCTGATGCAGACCGAGCACTTCTATCCCGCCCTCGGCGATCGTTCCTCGCCGAAGGAATGGAACGAAAAAGGCCGGCCTGATATATTGCTGCGTGCGATCACCGAGAAGAAACGCATTCTTGCCGAACGGTTTCCGCGCCACGTGCCAAAACAAGTCGACGACAGATTGCGTGCCCGCTTCGGCAACCTGATCCACCTGCCGCGCACGCAAATGGGCGGCTGACCGGAGACGAGTTCGTGCAGCCATACAGCCACCACCCGGAGCCAATTCAGGACGGAAAACCGCTTCACACCTTTCCTGAAATTGCTCTGGGGACAACCATCGGGCAGAACGACAAATGAGTGTGCATCCTATCCAGCAAGCCCACACAGACGGCGACGCGATCGATCGGCTGGTGGCATCTCATCGGCCAGGTCACGGCCTGGTGCGTGCCTTCTATCATGACCAGGCAATCTTCGAGCGCGACATGGAACGTGTCTTTCGCCGCCACTGGCACTGCCTGGCCCATGCCAGCGTCATCGCGAACCCGGGCGATTTCGAGCTGTTCAAACTGGGCGACGAGGCGGTCATCCTGACACGCGGCATGGATGGCACCGTGCATGCCATGCTCAATGTCTGCCGCCACCGCGGCGCCGAGGTCTGCACCAAGGAAAAGGGCAACGCGAAGATGTTCGTGTGCCCCTACCACGCCTGGAGCTATTCCAATGACGGCTCATTGCGCGCTGCCCGCCTGATGCCGAAGGATTTCGACCGCACGGCGCACGGGCTGAAGAAGCTTCATGTCCGCGTCGCCTCCGGGCTTGTCTTCATTTCCTTCGCCGAGACGCCGCTCGATTTCGATCCGATCGAACAGTCGCTGCGCACGAGCTGCGGCCAATATGGTTGGGGCGACGCCAAGGTGGCGTATCGTCAGTCCTATCCGCTCGACGCGAACTGGAAGCTGGCCGTCGAGAACTATGTAGAATGTTACCATTGCGGACCGGCGCATCCGGAATATTCGCAGACGCATGCGCTGGAAAAACCGGCCGAGATGATCGAGCAGCTCAATGCGGCGATGGAGCAGCGCACCTGCGCGCTCGGCATCGAGATCGGCAGCGCCAACCGCTGGCAGAACTCGGCGGCCGGTCAGGAAGCAATCGACACCTTCCGCTACGCGCTCTATGACGGCGTTTCGAGCGGCAGCCAGGACGGCTCTCCGGTGGCCCCGCTGATGGGCCGCTTCACCGACTATGACGGTGGCGTCACTTCCATCCATCTCGGCGGCACGACCTTTCTCGTCTGCTATCCCGATCACGGCATGATCTACCGATTCATCCCGAAAACGGCTGGTACATGCGAGATGGAACTGATCTGGCTGGTGCGCGGCGACGCGGTCGAGGGACAGGACTACGATCTGGAGAAGCTGACCTGGCTGTGGAAGATCACCACAGAAGAGGACAAGAAGATCATCGAGCACACCGCGCGCGGCGTGCGCTCGCACTATTTCGTGCCCGGACCTATCGCGCCCATGGAATACAACGAACTGCGCTACATCGGCTGGTATCTCGAGGAGATCAGCCGGGCCTGAACGGCTCGGCTGCCTTGGGAGAATCAGGCAGATCCTGCCTTTCGCGTCATTCCGCGCTGAGCCCGTATCGGTCGACGACTTCGGGGTTGATGAGCTTGGCATGCAGTGTCATCAGCACGATCTGCGCGTCGAGGCTGTCGCCGGTTTCAAGCGCCGCCTCGATGCGGCGCTCGGCTTCCAGCGTCCGCTGATGGCCATTGGCTTGCTCGAAGGTTTCGGAACCCGCGATGCAATAGCTGCATAATTGTGCCACCGACGCATAGGTACCCCGTGGCGGCTCGTCGGGCCAGCGATCCTTCATGAGATTGACCAGGGTAAGCTTCACGCCCTCCGGCACAAGGGCTGGATGCAGATCCGCGCCGCGCAATGCATCGTCGAGCTGCCTCAAGTCGCCCGAGCGGCCGAACATTCCGAGGAAGCCGAGGGAAGAGCGCCGTCCGGCCATGATGTTTCCTTCCGTTCCAGCCCACTTAGGTGGTGGGCAAGCGAATTACAAAGGCGGTGCTATCTAACCAGCCGCCGCCAGCAAGACCCCTGCAAGGGCGGATAGCGCGAGTGTCGGCAGCATGCCGATCTTCAGCTTCAGGATGGCGATCATGGCGGCACCCGAAAGCAAGGCCGCACGCCAGTCGATCGACGAAAGCACCGGCACATTCATGCCAAGACCCGTCGCATGCACCTCACGGAAGATGACGTGCAAGCCAAACCATAGGGCCAGATTCATAATCACCCCGACAATTGCGGCGGTGATCGCGCCCAGTGCGGCCGACAGTGCCTTGTTGCCGCGCAACGCCTCGATGTAGGGCGCCCCGAGGAATATCCAGAAAAAGCAGGGCGTGAACGTCACCCACAGGGTGAGCAACGCCCCCAGCGATCCGGCAAGCAACGGGTCCAGCGAGCCGGAGTGGCGGAACGCGGCGATGAAGCCGACGAACTGCAGCACCAGGATGAGCGGCCCCGGCGTCGTTTCGGCAAGCCCAAGGCCATCAACCATTTCACCAGGGGCCAGCCAGCCGAAGGACTGGACGGCTGCCTGCGCGACATAGGCAAGCACCGCATAGGCGCCACCGAAGGTGACGACAGCCATGAGACTGAAGAACTGGCCTATCTCGGTCCAGACGCTTGCAGAGCCGGTGAACCACCAGATCAAAAGAACAGGCCCGAGCCAGAGCGGCAGCCAGATGGCGACGGTGCGCGGCGCATGCCATTTGGTCGGTTTGACATGGGCGAGTTCGCCGCGTTCGAACATCAGGTCGACCGCTCCCTTGAAGTCGGCAACATCGTCCTTGCCATGGGCCGAGCCGGAAAACAGGCCGGGAGCAATGCGATCCCCCAGCCATCCCGTCAGGCCGGCGAACAAGACGATGAGTGGAAACGGCACATTCAACGCATAGATGGCGATGAACGCCGCGACCGCGATCGACACCATGACCCGGTTCTTGAGGGCGCGCCGTCCGATCCGGATCACCGCCTCGATGACGATGGCAAGCACCGCCGCCTTCACCCCGAAAAACAGCGCCGCGACGAGTGGCATGTCGCCGTAGAGCATGTAAAGGCTGCTCAAGACGAGCATGACCAGCGCGCCCGGCACGACGAACAGGATGCCGGCGACAAGGCCGCCGATCGTCCTGTGCAGCAACCAGCCGACATAGATGGCGAGTTGCTGGGCTTCCGGGCCAGGCAGCAACATGCAGTAGTTCAACGCATGCAGGAAGCGCTGTTCACCGATCCAGCGCCGGTCCTCGACCAGCTCCTTGTGCATCAGCGCGATCTGCCCGGCAGGTCCGCCGAAGCTGAGCAATCCGATCCTCGCCCAGACCTTCGTGGCTTCCGCGAAGGTCGGCGCAGCCGGCGGCTCGACGGCCACCGCCTTGTTGTCGGGGACAAGAATGGTCATGACGGCTTACCCGCAGCGGGCCAGTTGTGCGTTTCTTCGGTGGCGTCGCGACACCAGCGGAAGAACGCGTCGTAGAGCAGCATGCCTGCTTCCAGTTGTTCCAGATCGTCGCGGTACATACGCGACAGACCCAGCGAGGCAGCCAGAAAACCGGCCGCCTGGGGCACCAAGTCGAGGCTTGCGGTGTCGGCCGCGCGCACGATTACGGCGAGGCGATCGAGCGCCTCGGATTCCAACCCGAACTCCTCGATCATCGTGTCGAAGGTGCAGCGTTCGCCACGATGGCTCCAGAACACATTGTCGATGTCGAACGGCACGGCCTGAAAGCGGTCGGCAACAGCCAATACTTCAGCGGGCTCGACAAACAGGAACACCGCGTCGGGGTCGAGGAAACGCCGGATCAGCCATGGGCAAGCGATGCGGTCGACCTTCGGGCGCGATCGCGTCACCCAGACGGTGGCGCCCTTTTCATTGCGCGGCGGCATTTTGGCGGTGCGGACCAGAAGTCCCCCGGCATCGCGCCAGGCCTCAAACCCGCTTTCAAGGGATTCGGCTGATATCCCCTCATGGCGCAGCCATGCAACGACGCCTTGCGAGAGCTTTTGCCCCTTCTGGCATACGACGGCCACCGGCTTGCCGGCGAATGCGGCCGCCCAGGTCGAAACGGTTTTGAAATCGCGCCGGCACGAAGCCGGCAACAGGCGCGGGTCGGCGTCGAAATCGTCATCGATGCGAACATCGATAATGACAGGCGCGCCCGGCAGACCGATGAGCCGGGACAGTTGCGATACAGTGATAGCGGTTGTTGACGGCATGGCGTCCACCTCCTGGAAGAGAAGCTTGGACGCGAACGTTGGGCTGACGCCTCACGGGGTCGTCGCGATGCACCCCTTGTCATGATGGTGGATTTGTTGGGCGCGCTTGTCAAGGACGGTGACCGTTCTCGACCTACCCGGCAACACGCTGACCGGAAAACCGACGGCGGCTTGATTTGATCAAGCCGCCATCCGTCGATCCAGAATCAATGATTGTCCCCGGAGCAATCAGTGATTGTCCCCGGAGCAATCAGTGATTGTCTCTGGGAACGCCGCTGGTGTGCGCGACGTCCTGATACTTCACCGCCGGCTTCAGCACCATTCCCTCCGAGAACTGCGCGACCATGCCGCGCTGGATCTCCTGCCAGGGTGTCTGGTGCTTGGGATAGTGGAAGCCACCATTGTTCTGCAGTTCGGCGCGGCGCCGGGTGATCTCGTCGTCGGTAACGAGGATGTCGGCCGTGCCCTTGCGCAAGTCGATGCGGACCCTGTCGCCCGTCTTGAGCAGCGCCAGTCCGCCGCCGATCGCCGCTTCCGGCGAGGCGTTGAGGATCGATGGCGAACCCGACGTACCCGACTGGCGGCCGTCCCCGATGCAAGCGAGCGCGTGGATGCCCTTCTTGATGAGATAGGCCGGCGGCTGCATGTTGACGACTTCGGCACCGCCTGGATAGCCGACCGGGCCAGCGCCGCGCATGAACAGGATGGTGTGTTCGTCGATGCCTTGCGCCGGGTCGTCGATGCGGGCGTGGTAATCCTCCGGCCCATCGAAAACCATGGCGTTGCCTTCGAAAGCCTCGGGATCCTTGGGGTTGGAGAGATAGCGTTCGCGGAATTCCGGCGAGATGCCGCTGGTCTTCATGATCGCCGAATCGAACAGATTGCCCCGAAGATTGATGAAGCCGGCATTGGCCTTCAGCGGCTTGGCGACAGAGCGGATGACGTCGGGATTTTCGTTGGCGACGCCCTCGCTATTCTCACCGATCGACTTGCCGTTGACGGTGCGCGCGCCGGGATGCGGCAACAGCCCGCCCTTCATCAGTTCGGCGATGACCGCCGGCACGCCGCCGGCATGGTGGTAGTCCTCGCCAAGGTATTCGCCCGTCGGCTGCAAATTGACCAGTAGCGGCACATTGAGGCCGACCGTCTGCCAGTCGTCATTGTCGAGCTTGACTCCGAGGTGGCGCGCGATGGCGTTGAGATGGATCGGCGCGTTGGTCGAGCCGCCAATGGCCGAATTGACGACGATGGCATTCTCGAAAGCCTCTCTCGTCATGATGTCGGACGGCTTCAGATCCTCATGCACCATCTCGACGATGCGCTTTCCGGTCTCATAGGAAATCTGGCCGCGCTCGCGGTAGGGCGCGGGAATCGCGGCCGAGCCCGGCAACTGCATGCCAAGCGCTTCGGCCAGCGAGTTCATCGTGGTGGCGGTGCCCATGGTGTTGCAATAACCGGTGGACGGCGCCGACGAGGCGACGATGTCCATGAACTCGTCATAATCGATCTCGCCGGCCGACAGGCGCTGGCGCGATTCCCAGACGATGGTGCCGGAGCCGGTGCGCTTGCCCTTGTGCCAGCCATTGAGCATCGGCCCGACCGACAGCGCGATCGCCGGGATGTTGACGGTGGCCGCCGCCATCAGCAGCGCCGGCGTCGTCTTGTCGCAACCGATGGTGAGCACGACGCCATCGAGCGGATAGCCGTAGAGCACTTCGACAAGGCTGAGATAGGCAAGGTTGCGGTCAAGTGCCGCGGTCGGGCGCTTGCCGGTCTCCTGGATCGGATGGCAGGGGAATTCGAAAGGAATGCCGCCCATCGAGACGATGCCTTCGCGCACACGCTTAGCGAGTTCGATATGGTGACGGTTGCAAGGCGACAGATCCGAGCCGGTCTGTGCGATGCCGATCAGCGGCTTGCCGGACATCAGTTCGGCGCGCGTCAGGCCGTAATTGAGATAGCGCTCGAGATAGAGCGCCGTCATGCCCGGATTGTCGGGATTGTCGAACCACTCCTGCGAGCGAAATTTTTTCTTGTGGGTTGGGGCGCCTGCCATCATGGTCTCCGTATTTGTAAGACAAATCGATATGGCAACGCGCGGGAGCAGGCAAGAGGGCGTGCGGTCGCAACCGGACTTTGGTGCGATAGACACGCACCAAGCCGTGCGTTACGGGTTCCGACAGTCTTGTCCGGGAGGTTTTCATGGCTTTGGTGATCGAAGGCGAGGAGCGCATTGCCGCACCGCTGCAAAAAGTGTGGGAAGCGCTGAACGATCCCGAGGTCTTGAAGGCGACCATTCCCGGCTGCCAGAGCCTGGAGATGAAGTCGCCGACCGAGATGGCGGCAACCGTGGTGGTGAAGATCGGACCGATCAAGGCGACATTCAACGGCGAAGTGACGCTGAAGAACCTGAAGCCGCCGCACTCCTACACCATCCAGGGCGAAGGCAAGGGCGGCATTGCCGGCTTCGCCAAGGGTGGTGCCGACGTGACGCTGACGGCAGATGGACCTGACGCCACGATATTGAACTACGCGGCCAAGGCCGATGTCGGCGGCAAGATCGCCCAACTCGGCAGCCGGCTGATCGAATCGACCTCGAAGAAACTGGCCGGACAGTTTTTTTCGTCGTTCGGCGAAAAGGTCGGCGGCTGAGCCCTCAAGCGGGCGTCACTCGAACACAATACTCGGCACCGCCGCTGCCGCCGCGCCACGCTCTTCATTGACCCGGTCCCAGACCTTCGAAGCGATGTCGCGATAGATTTTCGCCTCGGCGCCGTCAGGCTTCGAGACGACAACCGGCGTGCCGGCATCCGAACTTTCGCGGATGCCCATCTCGAGCGGCACTTCGCCAAGGAAGGTGACGCCGAGGCGCTCGGCCTCGCGGCGCGCGCCGCCATGGCCAAAGATGTCGTAGCGCTTGCCGGTGTCCGGGGCGATGAAATAGCTCATGTTCTCGACGATGCCGAGCAACGGGACGTCGACCTTCTTGAACATGTTGAGGCCTTTTCGCGCGTCGATCAGGGCCAGATCCTGTGGCGTCGAGACGATGACAGCACCAGCCAGCGGCACCTGCTGGGCCATGGTCAGTTGCGCGTCGCCGGTACCGGGCGGCATGTCGACGACGAGCACGTCGAGACGGCCCCATTCGACCTCGCGCAGCATCTGCGTCAGCGCCGACATCACCATCGGGCCGCGCCAGATCATCGGCGTTTCCTCGTCGACGAGGAAGCCCATCGACATCACCTTCAGGCCGTAATTCTCCATCGGTTTCAGGATCTTGCCGTCGACGGTCTGCGGCCGTCCGTGGATGTTGAGCAGCCTGGGCATGGACGGTCCGTAGATGTCGGCATCCAGCACGCCGACGCGCAAGCCGTTGGCGGCGAGGCCGAGCGCGATGTTGACGGCGGTGGTCGACTTGCCGACGCCGCCCTTGCCGGAGGCAACGGCAATGATCGCCTCGATACCGGGCACGCCACGCTTGCCCGAGCTGTGCGAGGCCGGTGCGTGCGGAGTCGCACGCGCCGCGGCGGCAGCGGGCTGAGCCGGCGGCGCGGGCCTGGGTGCGGGGCGCGAGGGAACCGGCGCCTCCATGCCGCCGCCCTTCTTTTCGGCCGTCAGCGCGACGACGGCGCCGGCGACACCGGGGATCGCCTTGACGACACGCTCGGCGGCAGCGCGCAGCGGCTCCATCTCCTGGGCGCGGGCGGCGGGAACGGTAATCGAGAAGAAGACCTTCCCGTCGGCGATGAAAATTTCCGAAACCATGCCGAGGTCGACGATGTTGCCGGTGAAATCCGGCCCGTTGACCGTCTTCAGACGCTCGGTGACGATTTCCTTGGTGACGGACATGGCAGTTTTTCCTTACGCAGCTTGCGCCTGAGATGCAGCTTGCACCTGAGATAATGCAGTTTCCGGACAGAACCAAGCCGTGGAGCAATGGCTGTCTTGGCGTGCCTGAAAAAGCGGCGGGTCCTGTCGGATTTCATCCGCGCCAAACGTCTTCCAGATAATCGAGCGCCGATGCGGCCAACAATCAGGTCAAGCGACAGTCGTCAAACGATCGCGGCGACCTATTTCGGTGACCAGCACGGGCCGACAACCAGGAAAGGAGACCATCATGCTCGCAAACAGCAACGCAACGGCAAATCTGGCGGTAAGCGACCTGGCAAAGGCCAAGGCTTTCTACGAGGGAACGCTTGGCCTGCAACAGGTGCACGATGAGGGCGGCGAACTGATCGTCTACAAAAGTGGCGATACCACCCTCAACGTCTATCATTCCCAATTTGCCGGAACCAACAAGGCGACAGCGGTGACCTGGATGGTTGGCGACGGGATCGGCGATATCGTCAAGGCGCTGAAGTCGAAGGGCGTCGCCTTCGAGCACTATCAGATGCCGGGCCTGACACTGGAGGGCGATATCCACGTCGGTTACGGAATGAAGGTCGCCTGGTTCAAGGATCCAGACGGCAACATCCTGAACCTTGTGGACAGGTAGATTTCCTCACCTCACCTCGCCAGGCCAACCGCGAGGTAGGTGAGCGCCGAAATCAAAGCGGTGGCCGGCAGGGTGACGATCCAGGCAATGACGATATTGCCGGCAATGCCCCAGCGCACGGCCGAGACGCGGCGGGCGGCGCCGACGCCGATGATGGCGCCGGTGATGGTGTGCGTGGTCGATACGGGAATTCCGAGCCAGGTGGCGGCAAACAGCGTGATCGCCCCACCGGTCTCGGCGCAAAAACCCTGCATCGGGTTCAGCCGGGTGATCTTCGAGCCCATGGTGTGGACGATGCGCCAGCCGCCGAACAACGTACCGAGCGCCAGCGCCGTCTGACAGGTGAGCACGACCCACAGCGGCACATAGAAAGTCGCGCCGAGCATGCCTTGCGAATAGAGCAGCACGGCAATGATGCCCATGGTCTTCTGGGCGTCATTGCCGCCGTGCCCGAGGGAATAGAGCGAGGCGGAAAAGAACTGCATGACGCGGAAGGTGCTGTCGACCGCAAACGGTGTCTGGCGCACGAAGAGCCAGGAAACGGCAAGGATCAGGACAAGAGCCAGGACAAAGCCGGTCGCTGGCGACAAGACGATTGCCGCAACCGTCTTGCCAAGCCCTGTCCAGACGATGGCGCCCACGCCTGCCTTTGCCACACCGGCGCCGACCAGACCGCCAATCAGCGCGTGCGAGCTGCTCGACGGGATGCCGGCGATCCAGGTGACGATGTTCCAGACGATGGCGCCGACGAGCGCTGCAAAGATCACCGCCGGGGTGACGATGCTGACGTCGATGATACCCTTGCCCACGGTCTCGGCAACGTGGAGGCCGAAGAACATGAAGGCGATGAAATTGAAGAATGCCGCCCACAGCACCGCATATTGCGGCCGCAGCACGCGGGTGGAAACGATGGTGGCGATGGAATTGGCGGCATCGTGCAGGCCGTTGAGAAAGTCGAAGAACAGTGCGACGGCGACGAGGCCGGCCAGCACGGGAAAGGCAATGGTGGCTTCCATCACCTAGACATTCTCAATGACGATGCCGCTGATCTCGTTGGCGACGTCCTCGAAGCGGTCGACCACCTTTTCCAGCTGGCCATAAATCTCTGAGCCGATCATATAGGCCATCGGATCGCTGCTGCCGTGCTTCCTGAAGAGATCCTTCAGCCCTTGCTCATGCAGGTCGTCGGCCCGGCTTTCGACGCGCATTACCTCTTCGGCGATGGCGTTGAGGCGCACAGTATGCGTCGCGACCTTGCTGAGCAGCGGGATCGCCTCGGCCACCAGCTTGGCGGCGGCGACGATGACGCCACCCATTTCCTGCATCAGCGGATCGAACTCCTTGCGCTCGAACAGCTTCACCGTCTTGACCGTCTTGTGCATCATATCGATGGCATCATCCATCGACTGGATCAGGTCCTTGATGTCGCCGCGATCGAAAGGCGTGATGAAGGAGCGCCGCACCGCCAGCAGGACTTCCGCGGTGATGTGGTCGGCCTCATCTTCGAGATCGATGATTTTCTGGCACCAGAGGTCGATATCCCTGCCCTGGAGAAGTTGCTCCAGCGCCTCGGCACCGCCGACCACGGTGCGCGAATGTCGTTCGAACAGGTCGAAGAAGCGATCTTCGCGCGGCAAAAGCTTGCGGAACCAGCCCAGCATGGTCGATCTCCCAGTTTCATCCACATAGCGCCGCATCGCGCCGCGGGAAATAGGTAGCCGGCTTAAAGGTGTGGATGCCGGGCAATTGTGCGTGGTGCTTGCGGTAGAGCACAATTTCCCCGACCTTGCAGCGAACGACCGGAAAGATCGCATAATGATCGACAAGCTGGAATTCTTCATCGCGCTCGCCAGGGAGGAGCATTTCGGCCGGGCGGCGGAGGTGTGCGGTGTCACCCAACCGACGCTCTCGGCCGGCATCAAGCAGTTGGAAGGCCAGCTTGGCGTCATGCTGGTTCTGCGCGGCTCACGCTTCCAGGGGCTGACGCCGGAGGGAAAACAGGTGCTGGTGTGGGCACGCCGCATCGTCGGCGACACCAGAACCATGCGCGAGGAAATGCGCGCGGCGCGCCACGGACTTTCCGGCCGTATCCGCATCGCCGCCATCCCGACGGCGCTCGCCATGCTGCCGCGGCTGACGACGCCGTTTCGCGAAAAGCATCCCGGCGTCACCTTTTCGGTGCTGTCGCGGACCTCGATCGAGGTGCTGTCGCTGCTCGGCAATTTCGACATCGATGCCGGGATCACCTATCTCGACAACGAGCCGCTGGGGCGGGTGACCAGCGTGCCGCTCTATGACGAGCGCTACCAACTGATCACCGCGATGGGGAATCCCTATTCCGACCGCGACAAAGTGACATGGGCGGAGCTCTCGAGCCTGCCGCTGTGTCTGTTGACGCCGGACATGCAGAACCGCCGCATCATCGATCAGCATCTGGCCGAAGCCGGCGTGCAGGTGCGACCGACGCTGGAATCCAATTCGATGATCGTGCTGTTTTCGCACATCCGCACCGGCAAATGGTCGTCGATCATGCCGCTCAACCTTGCGGAAACATTCGGCTTTTCCGAGCCGATCCGGGCCATTCCGATCATCGAGCCAGATGCCAGCCACACGGTCGGCCTGGTGGCGACACCGCGCGAACCGCACACACCTTTGGTCTCGGCGCTGCTGGACGAGGCAATGGCGCTGGCGGACGATTTCCACGCCAACCGTTCCGCTAGACAGGGTTAGTCAAACGGAACGATAGAAAATTTCTATCGTACAACGAAACCGCTTTATTGATTTCAGAGGTTTTCTCTGGTTTCTTAAGCACTTAGCGATAAAGCGGCACGCGCATGTCGTTGTTCCAAAACAGCTTGATGCTCTTGGCCGATATGTATGGTCGCTACGATAGGGAGGGCGCTGCATGACAATGCAGCCTGCAAGTACCGAGATTACGTCGCGCACGGCCGCGATCATCCAGGAGATGAAGGGCCTCGAAGGCCCATTGCTGCCGATCCTTCACGGCATCCAGGAAGAGTTCGGCCATGTGCCCAAGGATGCGCTGCCGGTCATCGCCGAGGCGCTGAACATTTCCAGGGCCGAGGTGCACGGCGTCGTCAGCTTTTATCATGATTACCGCAGCCACCCGGCAGGCAGGCATGTGCTGAAGCTCTGCCAGGCGGAATCCTGCCAGTCGATGGGTTCGGACGCCATCGCCGCCAAGCTGAAGCAATTGCTGGGCATCGGTTTCCATGAGACGACCCGCGACGGTTCGGTGACGCTGGAGCCGGTCTATTGTCTCGGCCTGTGCGCCTGTTCGCCCGCCGCAATGCTGGATGGCGAGGTGATCGGGCGGCTCGATGACGAGAAGCTCGACGAGATCGTTGCAGAGGTGCGCTCATGATCCCGCGTATCTACATTCCAGGCGATTCCGGTGCGCTGGCGCTGGGCGCCGAAAAGGTCGCCAAGGCGATCGCCGGCGAACTCGCCGAGCGCGGCATCGAAGCCAAGATCGTGCGTAACGGTTCGCGCGGCGCCTATTTCCTCGAGCCTATGGTCGAAGTCGCGACAGCCAATGGCCGCGTCGCCTATGGGCCGGTCAAACCATCCGACGTCAAAGGCCTGTTCGACGGCGGCTTTCTCACCGGCGGCCACCACAAACGCTGGCTGGGCACGCCGGACAAGATCCCCTTCCTGGCCAAGCAGACGCGGCTGACCTTCGCGCGCTGCGGCGTCACGGATCCGCTTTCGCTCGAATCCTACAAGAAGCATGGCGGGTTGAACGGACTGACGAACGCGCTGGCGCTGACGCCTGCCGCCATCGTCGCCCAGGTTACCGAGTCGGGCCTGCGCGGGCGCGGCGGCGCCGGCTTCCCGACCGGCATCAAGTGGAAAACGGTGCTCGATGCCGCAGGCGACCGCAAATACATCGTCTGCAACGCCGACGAAGGCGATTCGGGCACCTTCGCCGATCGCATGATCATGGAGGGCGATCCCTTCGTGCTGATCGAAGGCATGACGATCGCCGGTATAGCCACGGGCGCGACGAAGGGCTTCGTCTATGTCCGCTCGGAATATCCGCATGCGGTGGCGATGATGAACAAGGCCGTCGAGATCGCCCGCAAGGCTGGCGTTCTTGGCGCCAGCGTGCTGGGCTCACCCTACGCTTTCGACATGGAGATCCGGGTCGGCGCCGGCGCCTATGTCTGCGGCGAGGAGACGGCGCTGCTCGATTCGCTCGAGGGCAAGCGCGGCATGGTTCGGGCAAAGCCACCGCTGCCGGCTCACAAAGGGCTGTTCGGCAAGCCGACGGTGATCAACAACGTCATCTCGCTGGCCTCGGTGCCTGTCATCATGGACAAGGGTGCGGCCTACTACAAGGATTTCGGCATGGGCCGCTCGCGCGGCACGATCCCGATCCAGATCGCCGGCAACGTCAAATATGCCGGTCTGTTCGAAGCCGCTTTCGGCATGACGCTGGGCGAGATCGTCGACGAGATCGGCGGCGGCACGGCCACAGGGCGCCCCGTCAAGGCCGTGCAGGTCGGCGGGCCGCTCGGCGCCTATTTCCCGCGCGCGCTGTTCGACACGCCATTCGATTATGAAGCCTTCGCCGCCAAGGACGGGCTGATCGGCCATGCCGGCATCGTGGTGTTCGACGACACCGCCGACATGCTGAAACAGGCGCGCTTTGCCATGGAGTTCTGCGCCATCGAAAGCTGTGGCAAATGCACGCCCTGCCGCATCGGCTCGACGCGCGGGGTTGAGACCATCGACAGAATAGTTGCGGGCATTGAGCCGGAGAAGAACCTCGCTCTGGTCACCGATCTCTGCAACACGATGAAGTTTGGTTCGCTCTGCGCGCTGGGCGGCTTCACGCCCTATCCCGTGATGAGCTCGATCACCCATTTCCCCGACGACTTCAAGCCAGCGCCCGTGCGCGTGGCTGCCGAATAGGAGCTGGCAGATGAACATCAAGGCCGACTTCCCCTCCCTCGTCGAAGAGATCGACTACGGAACCCCCCAATCGAAGGCGCAGAAGCAGGTCACGCTGAACGTCGACGGGCGCAGCATCACCGTGCCGGAAGGCACCTCGATCATGCGTGCGGCCATGGAGGGCGGGGTCGAGATCCCGAAGCTTTGCGCCACCGACATGCTGGACTCCTTCGGGTCGTGCCGTGTCTGCCTTGTCGAGATCGAAGGACGTGGCGGCACGCCGGCGTCCTGCACGACGCCCGTCGGCGAAGGCATGATCGTGCGCACGCAGACCGAGCGGCTCGACGCCATTCGCCGAGGCGTCATGGAACTCTACGTCTCCGACCATCCGACCGGCTGGAACGAACAGGCCGGAACCGGCGCCAGCGAGTTCGATGCAATGGCGAAGTCGATCGGCCTGATCGAGAACCGCTACGGCATCGAAGGTCGCAACCACGTCAAGCCGGAAGGTGGCGTGGCGCCCGGCCATGGCTCGCTGGCGGTCGACTACATCGCCCGCGACGAGTCCAACCCCTATTTCACCTATGATGCCTCGCAATGCATCGTCTGCTCGCGCTGCGTGCGGGCCTGCGAAGAGGTGCAGGGCACCTTCGCGCTGACCATCGAGGGACGAGGCTTCGAATCCCGGGTTTCGGCGGGGATGCACGAGGCGTTCATCGATTCGGAATGCGTGTCCTGCGGCGCCTGCGTCCAGGCCTGTCCAACCGATGCGCTGCGTGAGAAGACGGTGCTTGCCAAGGGCCTGCCGGAGCGCTCCGCCGTCACCACCTGTGCCTATTGCGGCGTCGGCTGCTCATTCAAGGCCGAGGTGAAGGGTGACGAAGTCGTTCGCATGATGCCCTATAAGGAGGGCAAGGCGAACCACGGCCATTCCTGCGTCAAGGGCCGTTTCGCCTATGGCTATGCCACCCACAAGGACCGCGTCCTGTCGCCGATGATCCGGGAAAAGGTCACCGACCCGTGGCGCGAGGTGAGTTGGGAAGAGGCGATCGCCCATACGGCCAAGGAATTCCGCCGCATCCAGTACCAGTATGGACGCACCTCGATCGGCGGCATAACCTCCTCGCGCTGCACCAATGAGGAAACTTACCTAGTCCAGAAGATGGTGCGGCAAGGTTTCCGCAACAACAATGTCGACACCTGCGCACGAGTCTGCCATTCGCCGACGGGCTACGGGCTCGGCCAGACCTATGGCACCTCCGCTGGCACGCAGGATTTCGATTCCGTCGACTTCACCGACGTCGCCGTCATCATCGGCGCCAATCCGGCTTCCGCCCACCCGGTGTTCGCCTCGCGGCTGAAGAAGCGGCTGCGCCAGGGCGCCAAGCTGATCGTGCTCGATCCGCGCCGCACCGAGATGGTCAAGTCGGCCCATATCGAAGCGGATTACCACCTGCCGCTGAAGCCCGGCACCAATGTGGCCGTGCTGACGGCGCTGGCGCATGTGATCGTCACCGAGGGCCTGTTCGACGAAGCCTTCATCCGCGAACGCTGCGACTGGACGGAGTTCCAGGATTGGGCATCGTTCGTCGCCTTGCCGGAAAACAGCCCCGAAACCGTCGGCAAATTGTCCGGCGTCGATCCCGAGCTGATCCGCGGTGCTGCGCGTCTCTACGCCACCGGCGGCAACGGCGCGATCTATTACGGCCTCGGCGTGACGGAACACAGCCAGGGTTCGACCACTGTGATGGCAATCGCCAATCTCGCCATGGCCACCGGCAATATCGGCCGGCCCGGCGTCGGCGTGAACCCGCTGCGCGGCCAGAACAACGTGCAGGGCTCCTGCGACATGGGCTCCTTCCCGCACGAACTGCCCGGCTACCGCCACATCTCCGGCGAAGCCGTGCGCGATATCTATGAGACCTTGTGGGGCGTGAAGCTGGACGACGAACCCGGCCTGCGCATCCCCAACATGCTGGACGCCGCCGTCGACGGCAGCTTCAAGGGCATCTACATCCAGGGCGAAGACATTCTGCAGTCCGATCCCGACACCAAGCATGTCGCCGCCGGCCTTGCCGCGATGGAATGCGTCGTCGTGCACGACCTGTTCCTCAACGAGACCGCAAACTATGCGCATGTCTTCCTGCCGGGCTCGACTTTCCTGGAGAAGGACGGCACCTTCACCAACGCCGAGCGCCGCATCAACATGGTGCGCAAGGTTCTTGAGCCGAAGGCGCGCTACGCCGATTGGGAGGCGACGCAGGAGCTTGCCCGCGCGATCGGGCTGGACTGGAACTATCAGCATCCCTCGGAGATCATGGACGAGATCGCGATGACGACGCCGAGCTTTGCCGGCGTCTCCTTCGAGTTGCTCGACCGCGTAGGATCCGTGCAATGGCCCTGCAACGAGAAGGCGCCGCTCGGCACCCCGATCATGCACATCGATGCGTTCGTGCGCGGCAAGGGCAAGTTCATCCGGACCGAATATGTGGCGACGGACGAAAGGACGGGGCCGCGCTTCCCGCTGCTGCTCACCACCGGCCGCATCCTGTCGCAGTACAATGTCGGCGCGCAGACCAGGCGCACCGACAACAGCATGTGGCACTCGGAGGACCGGCTAGAGATCCACCCGCACGATGCCGAGAACCGCGGCTTGCGCGACGGCGACTGGGTCCGGCTGACGAGCCGCTCGGGCGAAACGACGCTGCGCGCGCTGATCACCGACCGGGTGTCGCCCGGTGTGGTCTACACGACGTTCCACCATCCGGACACGCAGGCCAACGTCATCACCACCGACTTCTCGGACTGGGCGACGAACTGTCCGGAATACAAGGTGACGGCGGTGCAGGTCGGCGCCTCCAACGGACCGTCGGAATGGCAGCGCGACTATGACGAGCAGGCCAAGCAGAGCCGGCGCATCGCGAAGCTGGAAGCGGCGGAATAGCTTTTGGGAACCTCGCTTTCGATAAAATGAGGGCGACGTTGCAATGACGGAGGAACAAAGGTGACTCGAAAGGAAGCCTACGAAATGCTCCTTCGCCTTTGTGAGAAGCAAGGCGCCGATCTGGATCGCTTCCTAAGTGATATTCAGGGACATGCTGCCAAAGAGGATTTCGAAAAGCTTCGGAGCATCGTCGGCAAGATAATGGGCAACGGACACTACGAGGCGTTTGAAGCCATTGCCCATGATGTTCCCGAATTGGCGCCTGTTTGGATGAAGCGAACCTGATGCGTACCCGCCAGCCTCTCAGCCAAATTTCCCGCTTGGCGCATCGCGCCAGCGGCACGGCTGCTGCCGACCGCATGGTGCCGGAAGAGACGCCGGTGGCGTTCTCCTTTGCCGGCACCACCCACGCCGTGATGATGGCGAGCCCGGCCGACTTCGAGGATTTCGCGCTCGGCTTCTCGCTGACCGAAGGCATCATCTCGTTACCGGATGAGATCGAAGCGATCGAGGTCGAGGACCATGGCGCCGGCATCGACATCCAGATCCGGCTGAAGGACCGAGCCAACACTCGTTTTGAAGCGCGGCGGCGAAGGCTCGCCGGCCCGGTCGGCTGCGGGCTCTGCGGCATCGAATCGATCGAGGAAGCAATGCGCTCGGTCGATGCGGTTGGTGCTTCAAAGCTTACGCTTGATGCCGACGACATTGTCCGTTCGGTCAAGCTTCTGTCGAAAGTGCAGCCGCTGCACACCGAGACCGGAGCCGTGCACGCCGCCGGCTTCTATGTACCTGGCAAGGGCATCGTCATGGCGCGCGAAGATGTCGGCCGTCACAATGCGCTCGACAAGCTGGCCGGCGCGCTGGCCAAAGCCCGCATCGACGGCGCATCCGGTGCTGTCGTGGTGACATCCAGGGTTTCGGTTGAAATGGTGCAGAAGACGGCTTCTATCGGCTCGGCCTTCATCATCGCCGTCTCGGCGCCGACCGCACTTGCCATCCGCACGGCGCAAGAGGCCGGCATGACGCTGGTGGCGCTGGTTCGCGGCGACGATTTTGATATTTTCACCCACCCCGACCGGGTGGTTTGCGGAGTTGCCAAGCATGTCGCATGACGAAGAACACATTATGAGCACCGCCGACAAGCTGGTGCGCATGGCAAACCAGATCGCCGATTTCTTCCATTCCAAGCCGCGCGAGGAAGGCATTGCCGGCGTCGCCGAGCACATCAACAAGTTCTGGGAGCCGAGGATGCGGCGGCAGTTCTTCGAAATGCTGGACGACGGCACCGGGAACTTCAACGAGTTGGTGGTGGCCGCCTCCGCCAGGATCAGGCGGCCGATCACGCCGGCTGCGGCCGACCTCAAACTCGGACTCGAGCCCTCCCCTGCCGATGTCGCCGCCTCGCAGGAATAGTCGCCAAGCCGCGCCGGCTTATATTCTCCATCGCTAAAGTTTAGCTGCGGCAATCTGCGCTGTTCTGCTATGGTTTGACGACCAGAAATCGTCAGGCCGGGGTGGAAATCTCGTGAGGCCGATCGAGACGCGATACGCCCGTAGCGGCGATGTGCGGATCGCCTATCAGGTGGTCGGGCAGGGATCGTTCGATCTCGTCTTCGTGCCGGGTTTCATTTCCAACCTCGACCTGCACTGGGAAGACGAGGGCTATACCAGGCTCTTGAAGCGGCTTTCGGCATTCTCGCGGCTGATCCTGTTCGACAAGCGCGGCACCGGTCTTTCCGACCGCGTCGACGCGCATAACCTGCCCAGTCTCGAAACGCGGATGGACGATGTGCGCGCGGTTATGGACGCCGCCGGCAGCGGCCGTGCAGCCCTGCTCGGCTCCTCCGAAGGCGCGCCGATGGCGATGCTGTTCGCCGCCACCTATCCGGAGCGGACGCGAGCTCTGGCGCTCTATGGCGGCTATGCGCATTTCCACAAATGGGTGATGTCGCGCGAACGCCTCGACGCTTTCATCGAGATGGCGGAGACAGCCTGGGGCACCGGCGCCACGCTGCCCCATTTCGCGCCGAGCCGGGTCGACGACGCGCATTTCGCTCAGTGGTGGGCACGTTTCGAACGATTATCGGCGAGCCCGACTTCGGCGGCGGCGCTGTGGCGCATGAACGCCGACGTCGACATCCGCCATATCCTGAGCGTGATCAGCGCGCCGACGCTTGTGATACATCGCCGCAACGATGCGCGGGTCGACCCCGATGCCAGCCGCTTCCTTGCGCAAAAGATTCCCGATGCCCGGCTCGTCGAGATTCCGGGACGCGATCATCCGATCTGGACCGGCGATGTCGATGGGGTGGCCGACTTGATCGAGGAATTCCTGACCGGCGAGCGCGCCGTAGGCGAAGTGGACCGTGTGCTGGCGGCGCTGCTGGTGACACGCATCTACGACACGGCGCGGCTCGGCGACCGCATGTGGAGCGAACGCAGCCAACGCTTTCAGGAAACCTGGCAGCTGCTGGTCGGGCGCCATGGCGGGCGCTCTGTGGGCCTGCAGGGCGAGTTGATGATTTCGCGCTTCGATGGCCCGGCACGCGCCATTCGCTGCGCGGCGGCGCTGCGCGAGGCGGCGCAGGAAATCGGCGTGGCAAGCGCGCAAGGGGCGCATGTCGGCGAGATCGAAGTGCGCGGTCCGCCCGTTGGGATGACGGCGCGGGTGGCGATGCAACTAGCCGCCCATGCCGGCCGCGGCGACATTATCGCGTCGCGTCTGATCGCCGATCTAGCGGCTGGGTCGGGCCTGCATTTCACCGACGCCGGGCGCATCAGCGTCGACGAGTTGGAGGAGCCGTTGGCGCTGGTCCATGCGACGTCCGAACAACACCTGGAACCCGCCTGCCGGCCCAAACCCAAGGCTGCCGAGCCTGCCGCATTGACGGCGCGCGAAACCGAGGTGGTGAGCCTCGTCGCCGACGGCAAGAGCAATGCCGCGATCGCCGCCGAATTGAGGCTGAGCGAACACACGGTCAAGCGCCATGTCGCCAACATACTGCTCAAGCTGGACCTGCCGTCGCGGGCGGCGGCGGCGGCGTTCTCAGTCAGGCACCCTGGCCCGCACGGGCCATGAGAGCCATGGCGCTTTCGGGCGAAGCGGCCAAGGGCGGCTAGGCGCTATCAATTCTCCCATGCAGGCCAGGCGGATGTCGCCGGAAAGGTGCTGCGAACGGAGGAGGAAATGCTGACGTCGAACCAAACACTCAAATCGCTTGTGATAGCGGCAGGCATTGGAGCGCTGTTCGCCATCGCTCCGGCAAAGGCCGAGGATGCGTCCGCGGCGGCGACCTACAAGGACATTGAGGCGACGCTCGGCTCGGTGCCGGACATGTTCAAGACGTTGCCGGATGTGGCCGTCGCCGGCGCCTGGGCCGAGATCAAGGGCGTGCAGCTCAACCCGAAGACGGCGCTTGACGGCAAGACCAAGGAACTGCTGGGCCTCGCCGTCGCAGCACAAATCCCGTGCCAGTATTGCATCTATTTCCACACCGAGGCGGCCAGGCTCAACGGCGCCAGCGACGAGGAGATCAAGGAGGCGGTGGCGATGTCCGCGATCGTGCGCCACTGGTCGACGATGCTCAACGGCAGCCAGGTCGATCTGACGACCTTCAAGAAGCAGGCCGACGACGTGTTCGCGGCCGTCAAGGCGAAGTCGCAGTAAAAACCACTGCCTGGCGACAAGCGCCGGGCAGCACTTCGACCATCAACCGCCCGGAAGACGGGCCAATGGAGAATGACATGCTGACCAAGACCCAAACAGTGGATGGCGCGGCGATCAAGAAGGCCATCGAAACCCGTGATGGAAAGATGCTGTCGAGCTTCTACGCCGACGACGCGCTGGTGCGGGTGATCGACCGCAACAACCCGCCGAGCAAGCCGCGTGAAATCCGCGGGCGCGCCGCGATCACCACATTCTGGGACGACATCTGCAGCCGCGCGATGACCCACAAGGTCGATACCACCATCGCCGACGGCGACAGTCTCGCCTTCACCCAGGCCTGCGCCTATCCGGACGGCACCAAGGTGTTCTGCGCGGCGATGCTGGAGCTGAAGGACGGGCGGATCGCAAGGCAGACCGTCGTGCAGGCCTGGGACGAGTAGACCAACAGCCGGTGGATCAATCGCGGCCTGGGCCGCAAAGCTGGAGGAGAAGACGATGTTCAGCGCCAGATGGCAGATCGACGCCAAGTTCGGGCACAAGCAGACCGTGCTCGACCTGTTGAAGAAATGGGAACGCGAGATCGGCTCGCAGGTCGGCCTCGACGAGCTGGAATTCCAGATCATGACCGGTTCGATCGGCGCGCGGGAGGCGACGGTCGAGTCCCATCACCAGGTCGAAAGCCTGGCCCAGTTGGAGGCGTTCTTCGCCAAGATCGGCAAGATCGACGGGCATGCAAAATGGGGCAAGGAGATCGAGCCCTATGTCGTGTCGGGCACCAGCCTGTGGAATATTTATCGCGTTGTGGAGTAGCGACTCTTCTCCCCGTGAACGGGGAGAAGAGAAAATAGCCACGCCCGGCCCTACGCAGGCTCCGGGCGTTCGAAGCTCGAAAAGCCAAGCAATTGGCTTTTCGTCCGCTACGCGGACCACCTCTCACCCATGCGCAACCATCACATGGCGCACGGCGGTATAATCCTCGAGCGCATATAGCGACATGTCCTTGCCGTAGCCGGACTGCTTCAACCCGCCATGCGGCATCTCGTTGGTCAGCATGAAGTGGGTGTTGATCCAGGTGCAGCCATATTGCAGGCGGGCGGCCGTCGCCATGGCGCGCGACACGTCCTTGGTCCATACGGATGACGCCAGGCCGTAGTCGCTGTCGTTGGCCCAGTTCACCGCCTCGTCGACTTCCGAAAAACGGGTGATCGAGACGACCGGTCCGAACACTTCGCGGCGCACGATCTCGTCTTCCTGCAGGGCGCCGGCAACGACAGTCGGCTGGTAGTAGAAACCAGATCCCTCGCCCGGCTTGCCGCCGGTGGTGATCTCGATGTGCTTCAGTTCCGAGGCGCGCTCGACGAAGCTGGACACGCGGTCGCGCTGACGGCGCGAGATCAGCGGACCGATCTCGTTTTCGGTGTCGTCGGGACGGTTGTATTTGATGGTCGAGACGGCCGAGGAGAGATCGGCGACGAGCTTGTCATAGATCTTCCTGCCGGCGTAGATGCGGCAGGCGGCGGTGCAGTCCTGGCCGGCATTGTAATAGCCGAAGGCGCGCAGCCCGTTGACCACGGCGCCAAGATCGGCGTCGTCGAAGACGATGACCGGCGCCTTGCCGCCGAGTTCGAGATGCGTGCGCTTGACCGACTTGGCAGCTGCCTGCAGCACCTTCTTGCCGGTGGCGACATCGCCGGTGATCGAGATCATGTTGACCTTGGGATGGTTGATCAGCGTGTTGCCGACGCTGTCGCCGCGGCCGAGCACGACATTGACCACGCCTTCGGGCAAGATGTCCGCAAGGATTTTCGCCAGCTTCAGCGCCGTCAGCGGTGTCTGCTCGGACGGTTTGAAGACGACGGTGTTGCCGCCGGCGATCGCCGGCGCCAGCTTCCAGGCCATCATCATCAGCGGATAGTTCCACGGCGCGATGGAAGCGACGATGCCGATGGCATCGCGGCGGACCATCGAAGTATGGCCGGGAATGTATTCGCCGGCGACGACGCCCGGCATCGAACGGACGGCTCCGGCGAAGAAGCGGTAGCAGTCGACGATCGCCGGGATTTCGTCATTGAGCACGGCGTTGATCGGCTTGCCGCAATTGAGCGCCTCGAGCGTGGCGAATTCCTTGGCATCGGCCTCGATGCGGTCGGCGATCTTCAGCAAATAGCCGGAGCGCTGCGCCGGCGTGGTGCGCGACCACAAGACGAACGCTTGTTCGGCGGCAGTGATCGCCGCCTCAATCTGTGCCTGGCTGGCCTCGGGCAGGCTGAGGATGGTCGCCCCGGTCTTTGGATTGAGGATCGGCTCCTCGGTTTCGGTGCCCTTCTCGAATCTCGAGCCGATCAGCATCTGGGTGTCCATAAGGTTTCTCCTTAACAGGAGCGAGTAGCGAGTAGCGAATAGCGAGTAGGGTTTGACTGTCGATCTTCCCTATTCGCTATTCGTCACTCCCTATTCGCTGATTTCATTTTCCACTGCCCGCAATCTGGTCGCCGTCGCGGGTGAGGTAATAGGCGGCAAGGATCGGCAGCAGCGTCACCAGCACCACGACCATGGCGACGACATTGGTCACCGGGCGCTGGCGCGGACGGATCAGCTCTTCCAGCATCCAGATCGGCAATGTCTGCTGCTGGCCGGCGGTGAAGGTGGTGACGATGACCTCGTCGAAGGACAGCGCGAAGGCCAGCATGCCGCCGGCAAGCAGCGCCGTGGCAATGTTGGGCAGCACGACATGTCGGAAGGTCTGAAAACCGTCGGCGCCGAGATCCATCGACGCCTCGATCATCGATCCGGAGGTGCGGCGAAAGCGGGCGACGGCATTGTTGTAGACGACGACGACGCAGAAGGTGGCGTGGCCGAGCACGATCGTCCAGAACGAGAACGGGATATCTGCCAGCGAAAAGGCCGAGCGCAGCGCGATGCCGGTGATGATGCCGGGCAGCGCGATCGGCAGGATGACCAGCAGCGAGATGGTTTCGCGGCCGAAGAATTTTGTCCGCGAAACCGCCGCCGAACAGAGCGTGCCGAGGACGAGCGCGATCGCCGTCGAGATCGCGGCAACCCTGACCGACAGCGACAATGCCTGCCAGACATCCGGCCGGTTCCAGGTGACGGCGAACCATTGCGTCGTCAGTCCTGGCGGCGGCCAGACGAAGCTCTTCTCCTCGGTGGTGAAGGCGTAGACGAAGATCAGCAGGATCGGCAGATGCAGGAACAGCAGGCCGCAGGCGGCGGCGATCTTCAGGCCGAGCGGCGCCGACTGGGAACCATCAGAGCGCATCGAAGGCCCCCATGCGCTTGGCGCCCCAGAGATAGAAGCCCATGATGACGATCGGCACCACGGTGAAGGCGGCGGCGAGCGGGATGTTGCCGGCCGTGCCTTGCTGCGAATAGACGGCTTGGCCGATGAACAGCCGCGAGGTGCCGATGATCTGCGGGATGATATAGTCGCCGAGCGTCAGCGAGAAGGTGAAGATCGAACCGGCGACGATGCCCGGCAGCGCCAGCGGGAACAGCACGTTGCGGAAGGTCTGGCCGGGCGAAGCGCCCAAATCGGACGAGGCCTCGACGAGATTGCCGGGCACGCGCTCGAGCGCCGCCTGTACCGGCAGGATCATGAACGGTAGCCAGACATAGACGAAGACGATGAAAGTGCCGGTGAACGATACCGACAGCGAATTGCCGCCGACGATCGGCAGCGACAGCCAGGCGTCGAGCACCCACAACAAATGCAGCTTGGCGAGGAGCCAGGTGAGGATGCCTTCCTTGGCCAGGATGAGCTTCCAGGCGTAGATCTTGACCAGATAGCTCGACCACAGCGGCAGCATGATGCCGAGATAGAACAAGGCCTTCCAGCGACCGCGCGCATAGCGCGCCGCGTAGTAGGCGATGGGGAAAGCGATGACGGCCGAGGCCAGCGTGACCAGAGCCGCCATCGTCACCGTGCGCAGGATGATATCGAGATTGGCGGCCTGGAACAGGTCACCATAGGTCTTGAGCGTGAACTCACGGTTGATGAGACCGGAAAACTCGTCGATGGAGAAAAAGCTCTGCGCCAGGAGCGCAAACAGCGAGCCGATATAGACGATGCCCAGCCAAAGCACCGGCGGCAGCAGCATGAGCAACAGCAGGACCTTCGGCTTGCGCCAGAAAAGGTCCGACAGCGCGCCACGCAGGCCGCCGCTGCCCGGCAGGATGGCGGGCGCGGGATTGGAGCTGAGCGCGGCGGTCGTCATGATGGAGCTCTGTACTCATGGAGGATGTATGAGAGGCCGAGATCCTTCACACCCCCCTCTGTCCTGCCGGACATCTCCCCCGCAAGGGGGGAGATCAGCAGCTTGTCCGCCTCACCGGCTCTGCAGCGTTGGAAGCTGGCGAAGCCAGTGGTAACAGCCAATCTCCCCCCTTGCGGGGGAGATGTCCGGCAGGACAGAGGGGGGTGCAATGCGCAAACCTTCATCATGCCGGCTCGTCCATCAGATGCAGGTGCTCGCGGTTGAAAGTCAGCACGACCGCCTCGCCTTCCCCAGGCAAGGCCGTGCCGGCCGGCACGATGGCGTGCAGTCGAAGGCCGTCGGCGTCGAGCGCCAGTTTTGTCGTGGCGCCGAGATAGTTGGTCGAGACGAGGCGGGCGGACACGCCTTCACCACTTGTGCCCCCGCTGGCCGCGCGGCCGACGCGAATGGATTCAGGGCGGAGACTCCCCCAGCGATGCTGGCCGGAATAACGCTGGACGAAATCCGGTGGCAGTACATTCGATGAGCCGACAAAATCGGCAACAAAACGCGTCTTCGGCCGCTGGTAGATATCCTCCGGCGTGCCGATCTGCATGATCTTGCCGTCGTTGAAAACGGCGACGCGGTCGGCCATCGACAGTGCTTCGCCCTGGTCGTGGGTGACGAAGACGAAGGTGATGCCGAGCGCCTTCTGCAGCGACTTCAGCTCCTCCTGCATGTTCTCGCGCAATTTGAGGTCGAGCGCGCCGAGCGGCTCGTCGAGCAGCAGCACCTTTGGCTGGTTGACCAGCGCACGGGCGAGCGCGACGCGCTGGCGCTGGCCGCCGGAAAGCTGGCCGGGGCGGCGGGCGCCATAGCCGGGCAGCCGCACCAGTGACAGCGCCTCTTCCGCCGCCTTGTGCCGCTGAACCTTGCCGACGCCCTTGACCATCAGCCCGTAGGCGACGTTGTCGAGCACGTTCAGATGCGGGAACAGCGCATAGTCCTGAAACACGGTGTTGACGTTGCGGCGATAGGGCGGAACGCCCTCGGCGCGTTCGCCGAAGATCGAGATCGAGCCCGATGTCGGCTGCTCGAAGCCGGCGATGAGGCGCAGGCAAGTGGTCTTGCCGGAACCGGACGGCCCGAGCATGGCGAAGAATTCCCCCGGCGCGATATCGAGATCGACCGCGTCGACGGCGCGCACGCTGCCGAAATGGCGCGAGGCTTTCTGGAAGGAGACGGCGGAGGTCATGGGCTGTCAGTCCGTTGCCGGTTTGGTGTGCTGATGTCGCGCGACGTCCTACCTCCCCCCTTATGGAGAGGTCGCGGCGAAGCCGCGGGTGGGGGTGCCTCGAAAAACGCCGAGCCGACCCCACCCCGACGCTATGCGTCGACCCTCCCCACGAGAGGGAGGGTAAGAAAAATCACCGCCCGCCGATGACGCCGATATAGTCCGACACCCAGCGGTAGTAGGGCACGCACTGGTCGTTCTGGGTGGTGCATTTCGACACCGGCGTCTTCCAGAACTTGATCTTGTCGAAATTCTCGTAGCCGTTGGTCTTGCAGCCTTCGTCGGTCAAAAGCTCGTTGCCCTTGCAGGCGGCGGGCACGACGGGCAGCGAACCGAACCAGGCCGAGACATCGCCCTGCACCTTGGGCGACAGCGAATGTTCCATCCACATATAGGCGCAGTTTGGGTTGGCCGAATCGGCTTCCATCATCGTGGTGTCGGCCCAACCGGTGGCGCCCTCCTCCGGGATGGTGGACGCGACCGGCTTCTTGGCGGCGACCAGCGTGTTGACCTGATACGGCCACGAGCCGGAAGCGACGACGCCTTCGTTCTGGAAATCGTCGACCTGAATGGCGGCGTCGTGCCAATAGCGGCCGACCAGCGTGCGCTGGACGCGCAGCAATTCCAGCGCAGCCTTGTACTGATCCTCGTTCAGTTCGTAGGGGTCCTTGATGCCGAGTTCCGGCTTGTGGAACATCAGATAGTTGGCGGCATCCGCGATGTGGATCGGCCCGTCATAGGCTTGGACGCGGCCCTTGTTGGACTTGCCGTCAGGCAGCTTCATTTCCTCGAAGACGATGTTCCAGCTCTTGGGAGCCTCCTTGAACACGTCGGTGTTGTACATGAGGACGTTCGGGCCCCACTGGTAAGGAACGCCGTAATGGGCGCCGCCGACGGTGAACCACGGCGCGTCCTTGAGGCGCTCGTCGACCGTCTTCCAGCTCGGGATGAGATCGGTGTTGATCGGCTGCACGCGCTTGCCGGCAACGAGGCGCAGCGAGGCATCGCCTGAAGCGGTGACGAGGTCGAAGCCGCCCTCATTCATCAGCGAGACCATCTCGTCGGAGGTGTTGGCGGTCTTGACGTTGACCTTGCAGCCGGTCTCCTTCTCGAAGGAGGTCACCCAGTCATAGCCCTTGTCGGTTTCGCCGCGCTCGATATAGCCCGGCCAGGCAACGATGTTGACCTGGCCTTCGCCCTTGCCAAGTTCCTTGACCTGGGCGACGGCCTGACCGGAAAAGGTCAGCGCGACCGTCAGAGCAGTGCATGACTTCAGGAATGAATTCATTGTCGATCTCCCATTTAGGCGCCTGACCCTGAAAGCCGGTTTCGGTCTTCGCTAGGGGTCACGCGCGGACTGAAAACTGTCAGTTCGTCCGTTGGGCTTGATGCCGCTCTGATGGCGGCTTTGGTCCCTGGACCGAAAGTGCTTTGAAAACTCCGGTTTCGCAAATTCATTTATCAGAAGGGCGATATCGGTTTTTCCGATAGGTGGGCAGTCGATCTCTCAGGGACGCTGGCGGACCGTCCGTTGCGACTGGGCAAGGCCGATGAAATCGCGCGCCGCCTGCGGCAGACCGGAGCCGCGCCGCCAGACCATGCCGACCTGGACCACCGGCAAGGAGCCGGAAATGTCGCGCGATTCGATGCGGTCGCCTTCCAGCGACCAGGGCCGGTAGACGAGGTCGGGCAGCAGCGCCACACCGGCGCCGGTGGCGACCAGACTGCGCACGGCCTCCACGGAACGGGTGCGGAAGGCGACATGCGGCTTGGCGCCGATCGCCGTCAGCAGCTTGCCGGTATTCTCCTCGATCTCGTCGACGGTCAGCATGATCAGCGTTTCGGAGGCAATGTCGCCAATGCCGATGATGTCGGCGCCGACGAGCGGATGACCGAGCGGCAGCCACAGCCGATAGGCCGAGACTTCGAGGATTTCCGACTGCAACGCGGTGCGGTCGCGCAAATTGGAGGTGACCATGACGGCAATGTCGAGCTTGCCGCCGATCAGGAGGTGTTCGAGATAATCGCCATTGTCCTCGATGGCAGAGACCTCGACGCCGGGATAGGCGCGGCGGTAGCGGGCGAGCAGATCCGACAGCACATAGCCGGCGACCAGTGAGGTGACGCCGAGCTGCAGCCGGCCGGCCGCCACCGTCTGCTCGCCCGAGAAAGAGCGGCGCGCGTCGGAAACGTCCGCGAGAATCTTCGTCGCGTGGCGCAGGAACTGGTGGCCCTTGTGGGTGATGTTGAGGCCACGCGGATGGCGTTCGAACAGTTCGACGCCGAGATCGCTTTCGAGCTCCTTGATCGCTTCGGTGACCGACGATTGCGAGATTGACAGGTTCTGCGCGGCGCCCGAGACCGTGCCTTGCTCGGCGACGGCGATGAAGAACTGCAACTGGCGGATGGTGAAAGCCATGGCCGGACTAAACACGGCGGACGCGATGCTGGGAAGTGGCAACCGGCGAACACTTGACGGCTTCGCAAATCGTAACTAACTAAGTTACATGAAGCGCAACAGCCGACTGTCCTCGACCTTGCACATTCTCGTCCACATGGCCGAGAAGCCCGAACAGGCGCTGACCTCCGAGCAGCTTGCCACCTTCATCCACACCAATCCGGTTGTGGTCCGTCGCACCATCGCAGGCTTGCGCGATGCCGGCATCGTCACCTCGTCGCGCGGGCACGGTGGCGGCTGGCTGCTCGGGCGGGCGCCCGAGAAAATATCCTTGGCCGAGATCAGCGTCGCCCTTGGCGAGACGCTGCTGCCGTTCAGCACCGAGCCGGAAAGCCCCGGCTGCCTCGTCGAGCAGGCGGTGATCGCCGTGCTCGACGATTTTCGCATCGCCGCCGAAAAGCTGCTGGCGGAGAAACTGAGCCGCATCACGCTGGCCGACCTGACCGCCGATTTCCGCCGCCGTTTTGACCTCATTGGAGTCTCCAGCCATGCAGTATGATCTTGCCGTCGTCGGCGGCAGCTTTGCCGGCCTGTCCGCCGCCATCCAGGTGGCGCGCGCAGGACGCAAGGTGCTGGTGATCGACGCCGGCCAGCCGCGCAACCGCTTTGCCGAGCATTCGCACGGCTTCCTCGGACATGACGGGCGCGCGCCCGGCGCAATCCTGGATGACGCAAGGCGGCAGCTGCTGGCCTATCCGACAGCCAGGGTTGTCGACAGGCGTGCGGACAAGGCCGTTGCTGCTGACAGCAGCGATTTCGAAATCGCCACCGACGGCGGCGAGACATTCGGCGCCACACGGCTGGTGCTGGCCACCGGGGTGCGCGATATCCTGCCGGAGGTTGCCGGTCTTGCCGAGCTCTGGGGCAGAAAAGTGCTGCACTGCCCCTATTGCCACGGCTACGAGGTTTCCGGCGGGCCGCTCGGCGTGCTCGCAACCGGCCCGATGTCCCTGCATCAGGCGCAATTGATCGCCGATTGGGGCGATGTCACGCTGTTCGGCAACGGCCTGTTCGAGCCTGACACAGAGCAGATGCGCGCGCTGGAGAGCCGAAAGGTGCGGTTTGAGCCCACCAGCGTTGCCGAGCTGCGGGAAGACGGCTCCGGCGGGTTGATCGTCCACCTCGACGATAGCCGAAAGGCCGGCGTCAGGGCGATGTTCACCGCGCCGCGCAACACCATGGCCAGCCCGCTGGCCGAACAGCTCGGCTGCGGCTTCACCGAAGGCCTTCTCGGTCCGATAATTACCGTCGATGACAGGCAGCAGACGACCGTGCCCGGCGTCTACGCCGCCGGCGACGCGGCACGTTCGATGCACAACATCGCCTTTGCGGTATCGGCTGGCACCTTTGCGGGCGTCTGCGCCCACCAGTCGCTGGTGTTTGGCTAAAACCCGGCTTCCTCGTCGGCGATGCTAAGCCGCGCGCCGGCCTGCGCAAGGGCGGCGGCCAGGTCGTGCGGCGGCGAGCGATCGGTGGCGAGTTCGGAAAAGCTGTCGAAGCCGCAGACCTGGACCAGACCAAGACGGCCGAATTTCGAGTGATCGGTGATGACCAGGGACCGCTGGCCGCGCGACAGCACCATGCGGGCGAACTCGGCTTCATCCAGATCAAAATCCATGACGCCCATCACCGCGTCGACGCCGCCGGTGGAAATGATGGCGTGGCTGACCGAAAAACGACTGACAAAATCGATTGCCGAGGCGCCGAAAGCAGCGCCGGAATCGCTGCGCAGCTCGCCGCCCGCCATGTAGACCTTGTTGCCGTTGATGGTGGCCAGCGTGCGGGCAATATCCGAGGAATTGGTGACGACCGTCAGGCGCCGGTGGCCAAGCAGTTCACGCGCAAGGAACGAGGTCGTCGTGCCGGTGTCGAGCATGATCGATTCGCCGTCGCGTATGGTGGCGGCGACCATGCGGGCAATGACGCGCTTGGCGTCGGCGTTCTCACGCATACGCCGCTCGAACGGCGCTTCGCCGATCATCGACGGCAGGCCGATGGCGCCATGCATCTTGAGGACAGAGCCATCACCAGTCAGTGGCTTGACGTCGCGGCGCACCGTCTCCAGCGACACGCCCAGCCGGTCGGCCAGACTGGCGATGGTGACGGTGCCCTCTTCCTGCACGAGACGCAGGATCTCGCCGTGTCGTTTGGACTGGGCCATCTGGTTTCCCGAACTGATGCTCTTGACCGATTTTAAGGTAATTCACATGCTTTTAAAGGAACTACCTTATGCTTTCGGGCAAAATACCCAAAAAAGGTCACACCTTTTTATTGACAAGCGGGCAGCCCTGGCGTGAAATCAAAGACATCAACGGCTTCAGATCTGCGACTGGGGCAGAGCCGCAACTCAGTGATCAGGCCGTTTGGAACGTGCCTGTTCAAGGAATTTTCAGATCCGCGGGGGCGGATGCCGGGCTCAAAAACCTGGCCAAGGGGCTCGTCGGTGCGGTGCGGGATACCGATCCTGGCGTCCCGCACCGACGAGATTATTTACGTTTCTCCCGCCATCGTTGCGCTGTTCACGGCGCCTTGTCGAAGCCCAGCAAACCAGGGATGTTCCGTGACCGCCGAAGATCGCATCCGCGCCCTGCCCTGCTGGACCGGTGGCATCGAGATCGCACCGCTGCCCGGCGGCCTGAGCAACGCGAATTATGTGGTCACGGACGCGGCCGGACGACATGTCGTGCGCTTCGGCAAGGACTATCCGTTCCACCATGTCTTTCGGGAGCGCGAGGTTATGACCGCGCGGGCGGCGCATGCCGCCGGTTTCGCGCCAGCCGTCCGCCATGCCGAACCGGGCATACTGGTAACGGAATTTCTCGGTGCGAAAACCTATCTGGCGGAAGACGTGCGCGCCAATCTCGGCCGCGTCGCGGCTCTGATGCGCGCCTTCCACCGGGAAATGCCCAATCACGTCTCCGGCGCCGGCTTCATGTTCTGGGTGTTCCATGTCATTCGCGACTATGCGCGCACGCTTGAAGAAGGCGGCAGCCGCAAGCGCAGCGACTTGCCGCATCTGCTGACGCTGGCCGACGAACTGGAGCGCGCGCAGAAGCTGCTGCCGATCGTTTTTGGCCACAATGATCTGCTGCCGGCCAACATTCTCGATGACGGCAACAGGCTATGGCTGATCGACTTCGAATATGCCGGTTTCAACACGGCGATGTTCGACCTCGCAGGCGCCGCCTCCAACGCCGGCATGAGCGACGAGGAATCTTTTGCCTTCCTGACCGCCTACTTCATGAAGGAACCGGACGATGCGATCCGCCGTTCGCACGCGGCCATGCAATGCGCCTCGCTGCTGCGCGAGGCGATGTGGAGCATGGTCTCCGAGCTCTATCTGGACGCGCCGGGCATCGACTACGTCGCCTACACCGAGGAAAATCTCGTCCGGCTCGACGCGGCACTGGAAAACTACCGGACAAAATACGGGATACAGAAATCATGACATTGCCGAGTCAGGCCGCCATCGTCGTCATCGGCGGTGGCATCATCGGCTGTTCGACGGCCTATCATCTGGCGCGCGACCACAAGGCTGACGTGGTGCTGCTGGAGCAGGGCAAGCTGACCTCGGGTTCGACCTGGCATGCCGCCGGCCTTGTCGGGCAATTGCGCTCGTCGGCGTCTATCACCCGCGTGCTGAAATACTCCGTCGACCTCTACAAGGGACTGGAGGCCGAGACCGGTCTCGCCACCGGCTGGAAGATGACCGGCTGCCTCAGGCTCGCCACCAATGCCGACCGCTGGACGGAGTACAAAAGGCTGGCGACGACAGCAAAAAGCTTCGGCATGGACATGCAATTGCTGTCGCCGGACGAGGTGAAAAGAATGTGGCCGCTGCTGGAGACCGGCGATCTCGTCGGCGCCTCCTGGCTGCCGACCGACGGCCAGGCGAGCCCCTCCGACATCACGCAGTCGCTGGCCAAGGGCGCGCGCATGCATGGCGCCAAACTGCTCGAGGATGCTCGCGTCACCGGCTTCGAGATGAAGGACGGCCGCATCACGGCGGTGAAGACCAGCAAGGGCGACATCGCCTGCGACAAGGTGGTCAACTGTGCGGGCCAATGGGCGCGGCAAGTGGGGGCCATGGCCGGCATCAACGTGCCGCTTCAGCCGGTGAAGCACCAGTACATCATCACCGAGAAGATCGACGGTCTGGCGACCGACGCGCCGACCATCCGCGACCCTGACCGACGCACCTATTTCAAGGAGGAAGTCGGCGGGCTGGTGATGGGCGGCTATGAGCCTAACCCGCAGGCCTGGGCGACTGGTCTCCCCGGCGACGACGTTCCCAATGATTGGGAATTCAGGCTGTTCGACGACGACTACGACCATTTCGAGCAGCACATGAGCCAAGCGATCGCGCGTGTGCCGGCGCTGGAAACCGTCGGCGTCAAGCAGATGATCAACGGGCCGGAGAGTTTTACGCCGGACGGCAATTTCATTCTCGGCACAGCGCCCGAATGCGCCAACATGTTCGTCGGCGCCGGCTTCAACGCCTTCGGCATCGCCTCGGGCGGCGGCGCTGGCTGGGTGCTGGCGCAGTGGGTGGTCGATGACGAAGCACCGCTCGACCTGTGGGTGGTCGACATCAGGCGCTTTTCCAACCTGCACCGCGACCGTCAGTGGGTCTGCGACCGCACGCTGGAGGCCTATAGCAAACACTATACGATCGGCTTTCCGCATGAAGAGTACGCCAGCGGGAGGCCGCGCATCGTCTCGCCGCTGTACGAGCGGCTGAAACAGCAGCGCGCCGTGTTCGGCTCGAAGCTCGGCTGGGAGCGGCCGAACTGGTTCGCGCCCGAAGGCGTCGAGCCGCAGGACATCTATTCGATGGGCCGGCAGAACTGGTTCGCGGCGGTCGGCGACGAACACCGGCATGTGCGTGAAAAGGTCGGCATTTTCGATCAATCGTCTTTCGCCAAATACGAGCTGAGCGGGCCTGATGCGCTGAAGGCGCTGGACTGGATCTGTGCCAACGACGTCAGCAAGCCGGTCGGCCGGCTGACCTATACGCAGCTTCTCAACACGCGCGGCGGTATCGAAGCTGATCTCACTGTGGCGAGGCTGGCCGAGGAGAAATTCTATATCGTCACCGGCACCGGTTTCCGCACGCATGATTCCTCATGGATCAGCGATCATATCGGCGAAGGGCTCGATGCCAGGCTTGTCGACGTCACCGAGGATTTCGGCACGCTGTCGCTGATGGGTCCTCGGGCGCGCGACGTGCTCTCGGCGGCGACCGGAGCCGACGTGTCGAATGCCGGCTTCCCGTTCGGCCATGTGCGCGAGATTACCATCGCCGGCCGCACGGTTCGGGCGCTGCGCGTCACCTATGTCGGCGAACTCGGCTGGGAACTGCATGTGCCGATCGCGGCCACCGGCGAAGTCTTCGACGCACTGATGGCGGCAGGCGAGAAGCATGACATCCGCCCGGTCGGCTATCGGGCGCTGGAATCGCTGCGGCTGGAAAAAGGCTATCGCGCCTGGGGCTCCGACATCACCCCCAACGACACGCCGCAGGAAGCCGGGCTCGGTTGGGCGGTCAAGCTGCGCAAGAACACCGATTTCGTTGGACGGCGCGCGCTGGAGAAGACCAGCGGCGCGGCACTGAAGAAACGCTTTGCCGGCTTCACGGTCGACAACCCCGAGATCGTGCTGCTCGGCCGCGAAACCATCCTGCGCAATGGCGAACCGGTCGGTTATCTCAGCAGCGGCGGTTACGGCTACACGCTGGGCAGGAACATCGGCTACGGCTATGTGCGCAACGCCGACGGGGTGAGCGATGATTTTCTCGCTTCCGGCGACTATGAACTGGTGGTTGCGATGGAGAGGACAGCGGCCAATATCCACCTCGAGCCGATGTATGATCCGGCGGGCGCCAGGGTCAAAGCGTAGGTCAAATAACGCGCAAAGCGAGGCCGCGGCTTGGTACCGTGTCGGCCTCGCCGGGCATCGAGACGTAAGGACGCGTTTCCTCGACGCGGGTGACGAGGCCTTGCGCCTCGATCTCGCCGACACGCGTGGCAAAGCCGGCATCCCACAGCGTGTTCTTGACCGTCAGCACGATCACGCCGCCCGGGCGGCAGATGCGGATTAGCTCGTCCAGCCCCTCGACGCCGACATGGCCCGAGGTGAAGACGCCGGCCGAGATGATCCCGGCATAGGCATCATCGGCAAAGGGCAGATGACCGCCGAGCGCCAGGCAATGGAGCGCGGAATAGACGCCCTTGCGGGCCGCCTGATCCAGCATGCCTTGTGAAATATCGAGTGCCTCGACTTGCGGGTAACCAGCAATATCAAGCCATTCGCCGATGAGCCCGGTGCCGGCCCCGGCATCGAGCAGCGGTGCTGAACCGCGCGGCAGATGGCGGGCCAGCAAGGCAAGGCAGATCGTCGGATGGCGATAGCCGGCGGCCGACATGTCGGCGTCATAGGTTTCCGACCAGCGATCATAGAGTGCGGCCACCTCTTCGGGCCGCTTTGCCGCGTAGGCCGCGCCGAGCGCGCCATGATGTTTGCTGTCCGCCACTTTTATCCAGTCCGCCAATTTTTGATCTCGCAGTGATGATAGCCAAAGCGCGAAAATTGTGGAACCGTCGCTGCGACAAATAACGGCGTGGGGGCGCAGGCATGGTGACTGACGAGGCGCGTGCGGCACTGGACGCCATTCCCATGCTGGCCGGCTACAGCGGGCCGCTGGAACGGCTGGGCGGCCTCACCAACCTCGTCTTCAAGGCCGGCGACTTCTGCCTGCGCATTCCCGGCAAGGGCACCGAGGAATACATCAACCGGGCCAACGAAGCAGTGGCTGCACGCGAAGCGGCAAAGGCAGGGGTCAGTCCCGAGGTGCTGCATGTCGACCCCGGCACCGGGGTGATGGTGACACGCTACATCGCCGGCGCCGAAACGATGTCGCCGGAGAAATTCCGGACACGTCCGGGCAGTCCGGCCCGCGCCGGCGAGGCCTTTCGCAAGCTGCACGATTCAGGCGCGGTGTTTCCCTTCCGCTTCGAATTGTTCGCGATGATCGACGATTACCTCAAGGTGCTGTCCACCAAGGAGGTCGCCCTGCCCGCCGGTTATCATGACGTGGTGCGCGACGCCGAGAGCGTGCGCTCGGCGCTGGCCGCCTATCCGCTGCCGCTCGTTGCCTGCCACTGCGATCCGCTGTGCGAGAACTTTCTCGATACCGGCGAGCGGATGTGGATCGTCGACTGGGAGTATTCGGGCATGAATGACCCACTCTGGGACCTTGGCGACCTCAGCGTGGAAGGCAAATTCGACACGGGGCAGGATGAGGAGATGATGCGCGCCTATTTCGGCGGCGAGGCCAAGCCGGCGGAGCGCGGCCGCATCGTCATCTACAAGGCGATGTGCGACCTGTTGTGGACGCTGTGGGGGCTGATCCAGCTCGCCAACAACAATCCGGTCGATGATTTTCGCGCCTATGCCGACGGTCGGTTCGCGCGCTGCAAGGCGCTGATGGAGACGACGGAGTTTTCACGGCACCTGGCGGCGATACGTCAGGGCTGAGCCTACTAATTCACGCCCTTCGGCACGTTTTCGGGCGGCACCGCAGTCTCGACCACTTTCTGGCGGTGGAAGATGAACAGGCCGGCCAGAACGACGATGCCCGAGCCGATCAGTATGCGCGGGCCTGGCACGTCGCCGAAGAATGCCAGTCCGAACACCACCGCCCACAGCAGCAGCGTGTAGTGCAGCGGCGCCAATGTCGAAGCCGGCGCCAGCTTGAGCGCCCTGGTGATCATCAGATGCGCGCCGCAGGAGACGATGCCGAGCAGCAGCATGGCGCCGAGATCGAGCGCCGACGGCGTCTGCCAGGCGCCGATGGTCAGCACACCCCCGACCAGCAGCGTGCCGATAGTCTGCCATGTCACCAGATTGGTGTCGCTGGTGCCGCGCAGCCGGCGGTTGAGGATGATGGCGAAGGCGAAGGAGATGCTGCCCACCAGCGCAAAGCCCGACGACAGCGAGAACGCCGCCGAGGACGGTTTCAGCATGATCAAAACGCCGCAGAAGCCGAGCAGGATCGCCATCCAGCGGCGCCAACCGACCTTTTCGCCAAGCAAGAGGTGCGAGAGCGCCGCAACGTAGATCGGCCCGGCCATGTAGAAACTCATGACATCGGCAAGCGGCAGATAGACCACGGCGGCATAAAAGAGCGCGGTGTCGAGCGTGGTCATGACAACGCGCAGCAGCTGCAGCTCCAAGCGCTCCATGCGAAACAGCTTGGCCGTGCCTTGATGGGCAATCATCGGGCCAAGCACGAAAAAGGCGCCGATGGAGCGGATCAGCACCACCTGACCGACGGAGAAGCTGGCGACCAGCCACTTGCCCATGGCGTCGTTCAGCGCAAACAGGAAGTCGCCGGCCAGCATCAGCAGAATGCCGGCCAGAAGCACATTCCTGATCGTCGAATTCTGCGCCACGGGCTGCGTCATGCCGATCCCGATTCCTCCCTAGTAAGCCGCGTCGTAGACGGAAGCGGCGGCTTTGACGAGGAGAATTCGGGCAATGGGTAAGACCAGCGCCAGGAATCGGCTGTATCTAGCTGGATATGTGCCGCCGGTTCACCATTCCCGGCCTTCCGTCGATGGACAGCCTGGTTTCCTGCTTCGTCCGCTCCGCCACCACCTTGCCCCTGGCGATGACGCACAGGCGCTCGGCGCGCAAGCGCAGGGCTTCGACCGGATTGCCGGCATCGAGGACGACAAGGCTGGCGCGCTTGCCGACCGCCAGGCCGAGATGATCGAGGCCCATGATCGCGGCATTGACGTTGGTGACCATGTCGAAGCAGCGCGCCATCTCGGCCGGGCTCGACATCTGAGCAACGTGCAGACCCATGAAGGCGACATCGAGCATGTCGGCGGTGCCAAGCGAATACCAGGGATCGAGCACGCAATCCTGGCCCCAGCCGACGCGAATGCCGAGCGCCAGCATCTCCTTGACCCGAGTCAGGCCGCGGCGCTTCGGGAAGGTGTCGTGGCGGCCCTGCAGCATGATGTTGATCAGCGGATTGGGAATGACCGAGACGCCGGCCTCGGCGATCAGCGGCAGCAGCTTCGAGACGTAGTAATTGTCCATCGAATGCATCGATGTGAGATGCGAGCCGGCCACCCTGTTTTGCAGACCAAGGCGCTGCGTCTCATAGGCAAGCTGTTCGATGTGACGCGACAGCGGGTCGTCGGTCTCGTCGCAATGCAGGTCGACCATCAGGCCGCGCCTGGCCGCGATCTCGCACAGCTCCGTTACCGAGCGCGTGCCGTCGGCCATGGTGCGCTCGAAATGCGGGATGCCGCCGACAATGTCGACGCCCATGTCGAGCGCGCGAATGGTGTTTTCACGCGCAGATGGAGCGCGATAAAACCCGTCCTGCGGGAAAGCGACCAGTTGCAGGTCGATATAGGGAGCGACCGTCTTCTTGACCTCGAGCAGCGCCTCGACCGCCAGCAGCCTGTCATCGCAGACATCGACATGGGTGCGGATGGCGAGCAGGCCCATCGACACCGCCCAGTCGCAATAGGCCAATGCGCGATCACGCACCGCCTCATGCGTCAAAAGCGGCTTCAACTCGCCCCATAGCGAAATGCCTTCGAGCAGCGTACCCGACGCGTTGATGCGTGGAATGCCGTATGAGAGCGTCGCGTCCATGTGGAAATGCGGATCGACGAAGGGCGGCGAGACCAGATTGCCGCGGGCGTCGACCTCGGTTCGCGCGGAACCCTGCATAATGGGCTCGATCGCCGCGATCGTCTCGCCGCTGATGCCTATGTCGGCAACCCTGCCATCAGGCAGCGTGCCGCCGCGAACGATAAGGTCGAAATCCATCTGTCGTCATCCCGTCAAAAGAATCATCTGATATAGCCGAGGCTGAAAATCGCATCCCGTCGATGCCGCTTGCAACAGCGGTTTGTCCGCGGCGGCCGCGGATGGTTCCATCCGGCCGCAACTCCCTCTATAAGCCGCCTTCGTTGTCCCGGTTTCAAGGATCCGCCGTTTGTTTCGTTTCTTCCGCTCGACGGAAAACCAGCGCCTCGTTGCGAGGTTGATCCGGGAATCCTTTTATCAGCACAGGTTTGGCTACGGCGCCGCGATCTTGTCGATGCTTGTGGTGGCCGCCACGACCGGCGCCAGCGCCTGGATTCTCAAAGAGATCACCGACGAATTCGTGGTCTTCAAGCGGATTGACCGCGTCAACCTGATTGCGGCGGGGGTCGCCACGATCTTCATTCTCAAGGGTCTCGCCAACTTCATCCAGGCTTATTTCATGAGCCGGGTCGGCAACGCCATCATCGCCGATCGCCAGCGCAAGATCTACGATCGAATCCTGGCGCAAGGCATCGAATTCTACCATTCGACCTCCTCGTCCGACCTGATCACACGCATGACCAACAATGCGCAGGCGGCGCGCAACGTGCTCGACCTCGTTGTCACGTCCTATGTGCGCGACCTGTTGTCGCTGGTTGTGCTGGTAGGAGTCATGGTCTGGCAGCAGCCAGCCTTGTCTATAATCTGCTTCGTCGTCGGCCCCTTGGCTATCTACGGGGTCAACCGCATCCTCAAACGTGTTCGCAAGTTCGCCGCGATGGAGTTTCGCTCGGTCGGCCAGATCGTGCAGGTGATGCAGGAAACGGCAATCGGCGTCCGCGTCGTCAAATCCTTCAACCTCGAAGGCGCAATGCGCAACCGCATGTACAAGGCTGTGTCGGACGTCGAGAACCGGGCCAACAACATCGCGACGCTGGAGGCTGCGACAAGCCCGGTGATGGAGACGCTGGCCGGGCTGGCAATTGCCGGGGCCATCTTCGTCAGCGGCTTCCTGGTCTTGCAGGGCGGCCAGATGCCGGGAAACATCATGGCCTTCATCGGGGCGCTGCTGTTTGCCTATGAGCCGGCAAAGCGCCTTGCGCGCGTGCGCATATCGCTGGAAAGCGGTATTGTCGGCGTGCGCATGATGTTCGAGCTCGCCGACCAGCCGCTGACTCTGGTGGAGAAGCCCGACGCGAAGCCGCTTCTGGCCGGACCGGGCGAGATCCGGTTCGACGCCGTCGACTTCGCTTATCAGAACGGGCCGCCGGTGCTGGACAGATTCGATCTGACGCTTGCGCCCGGCAAGATGACGGCGCTGGTCGGGCCTTCCGGCGGCGGCAAGTCGACGATTCTAAACCTGATCATGCGCATGTACGACCCGAAGAGCGGCAAGGTGCTGTTCGACGGCCAGGACATTTCCCATGCGACGCTGGCGTCGCTGCGGGAAAAGATCGCCTATGTCAGCCAGGATACGTTCCTGTTTGCCGGCACCATCATGCACAACATCCGGCTTGGGCGCGAGGGTGCGACCGACCAAGAGGTGATCGCCGCCGCCAAGGCGGCCAACGCCCATGACTTCATCAGCGCGCAGGCGAAAGGCTACGAGACGGATGTCGGCGAGAATGGCGGCCTGCTATCGGGCGGCCAACGCCAACGGATCTCGATAGCACGCGCCATGCTGCGCAATGCCGAGATCCTGCTTCTGGACGAAGCGACCAGCGCGCTCGACGCCGAATCTGAAGCGCTGTTCCGAGACGCGCTGCAGCAATTGACGGAAGGCCGCACGACGGTCGTTATCGCGCACCGTCTGTCAACCGTGCACCAGGCAGACACGATCGTGGTGCTCGAAGCCGGCAAGGTGGTGGAAAGCGGCCCGCACAAGACCTTGCTCAAGCAGGGCGGGCTTTACCAGAAGCTTTATGAGTATCAGTTGATGCCGTGATGGTGTTCCGGATGTTGGAGCCAGCCCCCCTTATCCGGCCCTTCGGGCCACCTTCTCCCCGAGGGGAGAAGAGATCGTCAGCGCCGGCGCCAGCCTCTTCTCCCCTGCGGGGAGAAGGTGGCCGCGTAGCGGCCGGATGAGGGGGCCTGGGCGCGAACCTTATTCCGGCACAAACCTGACCGCGCCCTTGGCCGCGCTGGTCGCCATCGCGGCATAGGCGCGTAAGGCGGTCGTCACCTTGCGCTTGCGCTTTTCCTCGGGCTTCCAGGCCAGGGCGCCCCTGGCCTCCATAGCAGCACGGCGCGCTGCCAGTTCGGCATCGTCGACAGCCAGGCGGATGCTGCGGTTGGGGATGTCGATCTCGATCGTATCGCCCTCCTGCACGAGCCCGATCAGCCCGCCTTCGGCGGCTTCCGGCGATGCGTGGCCGATCGACAGGCCCGAGGTGCCGCCGGAGAAGCGGCCGTCGGTGACCAGAGCGCAGGCCTTGCCGAGCCCTTTCGACTTCAGATAGCTGGTTGGATAAAGCATTTCCTGCATGCCTGGGCCGCCGCGCGGCCCTTCATAGCGGATGACGACCACATCGCCGGCCTTGATCTCGTTCGACAGGATCGCCTTGACGCTGGAATCCTGGCTTTCGAACACGCGGGCCGGGCCGGTGAACTTCAGGATCGATTCATCGACGCCGGCCGTCTTCACGATGCAGCCGTCGAGCGCCAGATTGCCTTTCAGCACGGCGAGGCCGCCATCCTTGGAAAAGGGATGTTCGGTCGAGCGGATGACGCCTTTCTCGCGGTCGAGATCGAGTTCGTCCCAGCGGCGGTCCTGGCTGAAAGCGACCTGTGTCGGCACGCCACCAGGGGCGGCGAGGAAGAAATCGCGCACACTCTGGCTGGTCGTGCGAGAAATATCCCAATGGTCGAGCGCTTCGCCCAGCGTTCGCGTGTGCACCGTCGGCAGGTCGCGGTTGAGCAGGCCGGCATTGTCGAGCTGGCCGAGGATGGCCATGATGCCGCCGGCGCGGTGGACGTCTTCCATGTGCACGTCGGACTTGGCTGGAGCAACCTTGCACAGCACCGGCACCTTGCGCGACAGCGCGTCGATGTCGTCCTGATCGAAATCAATCTCGCCCTCATGCGCGGCAGCCAGGATGTGCAGCACGGTGTTGGTCGAGCCGCCCATGGCGATGTCGAGCGTCATAGCGTTCTCGAAGGCGCCCTTCGAGGCGATGTTGCGCGGCAGCGCGGTTTCGTCGTCCTGCTCGTAATAGCGCTGAGCGAGATCGACGATCAAGTGGCCGGCCTCGACGAACAGCCGCTTGCGGTCGGCGTGGGTAGCCAGCGTCGAGCCATTGCCCGGCAACGAAAGGCCCAGCGCCTCGGTCAAGCAATTCATCGAATTGGCGGTGAACATGCCCGAGCAGGAGCCGCAGGTCGGGCAGGCCGAGCGCTCGATGACCTTGACGTCCTCGTCGGAAATTCGGTCGTCGGCGGCCGCGACCATGGCATCGACCAGGTCGAGCGCCTGCGTCTTGCCGGCCAGAACCACCTTGCCGGCTTCCATCGGACCGCCGGAAACGAAGACGGTCGGGATGTTGAGGCGCAACGAGGCCATCAGCATGCCGGGCGTGATCTTGTCGCAATTGGAGATGCAGACCATGGCGTCGGCACAGTGAGCGTTGACCATGTACTCGACCGAGTCGGCGATCAATTCGCGCGACGGCAGCGAATAGAGCATGCCGTCATGGCCCATGGCGATGCCGTCGTCGACGGCGATGGTGTTGAATTCCTTGGCGACGCCGCCGGCCTTCTCGATCTCGCGCGCGACCAACTGGCCGAGATCCTTGAGATGGACATGGCCCGGCACGAACTGGGTGAAGGAGTTGACCACCGCGATGATCGGCTTGCCGAAATCCGAGTCCTTCATGCCGGTGGCGCGCCAGAGGCCGCGAGCGCCGGCCATGTTGCGGCCATGGGTGGTGGTGCGGGAGCGATAGGCAGGCATGTTTTTTCCTTGGTGGCTGGCCACAGCCAGGCATGGCGCGGCGGAGCTGAATTCGGACCGCAGGCGTTATAGACGCGCAAGCCCGGTCTGGCCACAATTTTGCAATGCGCCAGAACGCAAGGCGCAACTTGGTTGACGAGGATCATTCATCTGTATATAGCCAAATGGGTATATACCTTATTGGCTATGGATGACAGATGAACCAGCTGGACGCTATCTTTGCCGCGCTCGCCGATCCAACACGGCGCGCCATCCTTGCGCGGCTCATCCAGGGCGAAGCTTCGGTCATGGAGCTCGCCGAACCCTTCGCGATGAGCCAACCGTCTATTTCCAAGCATCTCAAGGTGCTGGAAAACGCTGGGCTGATCTCTCGTGGCCGCGACGCGCAGCGCCGGCCATGCCGGCTGGAAGCCGAGCCGCTAGCCGAGGCCAATGACTGGCTGGAGCGTTATCGCAAAATCTGGGAAGGCAATTTCCAGCGCCTCGACGCCCTGTTGGGCGCCATGCAAGCCGAAAAAGCTCCCGGCGAGGCAGACCAATAGCCGGAAAAAATCGGGACCTGTGTCGGATCGCCGGCCGGCCGGCCGTCCTTGGACAACATAAGGAGGATCATCGTGAGCACCACAATTCTTCCCGGCTCAACCGTCGCCACCTTGACAGTGACCACGCCCAGCGACCGTGAGATCCAGATCACCCGCCTCTTCGCGGCGCCACGGCCGATGGTCTTCGACTGCTGGACGGTGCCGGAGCTGCTGAAGGGCTGGCTGCACGGCCCGGACGGCTGGCGTCTGACGGTCTGCGAGATCGACCTCAGAGTCGGCGGCGCGACGCGTTATGTCTGGCAGCACCGCGACGGTCGCAGTATGGGTATGAGCGGCGCCTATCGCGAAATCGTACGGCCGAGCCGGATCGTCGCAACCGAACTGTTCGACGAGGACTGGACCGGTGGCGAAACGATCGGAACGGTGACCTTTACCGATCAGACCGGCAAAACCCTTTTAACGCAGACGGTGCTCTACGCTTCGCAAACAGCCCGTGACGGCGCTCTCGGCACCGGCATGACCAGCGGCATGGCCAACAGCTACGCCCAGCTCGACGCCTATCTTTTTTCACTCCAGGACGCCGCTAAGGGCGCCGCCTGACCCTTCCCCAAAGAAATGCCAAGGAGACAGACAATGCAAAAGATCACCACCTCCCTGTGGTTCGACGGCCAGGCCGAAGAGGCCATGAACCACTACGTATCGATCTTCAAGAATTCCAAGGTGTTGAGCGTCACGCGCTGGCCACAGGGCCACGCCCAGGAAGGCAAGGTGTTGGTGGCCTCATTCGAACTCGACGGCGTGCAGTTCCAGGCGCTCAATGGCGGCCCCCAATACAAATTCACAGAGGCCATGTCGCTGTCGATCGACTGCAAGACGCAGGCTGAAGTCGACCATTTCTGGAGCAAACTCACCGAAGGCGGTGGCGAACCCGGCCGTTGCAGCTGGCTGAAGGACAGATTCGGCGTTTCCTGGCAGGTCGTGCCGGAGCAATTGCCCAGGCTGCTCGGGGATGCGGACCGGGCGAAGGCCGGCCGGGTGATGTCGGCGATGATGCAGATGGGCAAGATCGACATCGCCAAGATCGAAGAAGCGGCCAAAGGCTGAGCGAAACCTTCAACGCTGGCGCCGCCCTCATCCGCCCTTCGGGCATCTTCTCCCCGTAAACGGGGAGAAGGAAAAAGCGCGACTTACGCCGCCTTGTCGCGGACCTGATAATCCTTGATCGTGGCAAACTTGATCGCCTTCCAGCGTTCCGCTTCGTAGTTCAGCGAAAAGGCGTGCTGGGCCAGGAACACCGGATCGTTGTCGAGGTCGCGGGCGATGTCGCCGCGATGCGCCTCGATGAAGCGCAGGACCTCGGCCTTGTCGTCGGCCGAGATCCAGCGGCAGACCGAAAACCGCGACATCTCGAATTCGACCGGCAGCGTGTATTCGAAGTTCAGCCGCTCCTTCAACACGTCGAGCTGCAGGGCGCCGACGACGCCGACGATGGCAGGCGAGCCGTCCTCCGGCGAAAACAGCTGCACGACGCCCTCTTCGGCCATCTGGTGCAGCGCTTCCTTGAGTTTTTTCGCTTTCATCGCGTCGCCGAGGCGAACGCGGCGCAGGATTTCCGGTGCGAAATTCGGCACGCCGCGGAACAGGATTTCCTCGCCCTCGGTCAGCGTATCGCCAATACGCAGCGTGCCGTGGTTGGGAATGCCGACGACATCGCCGGCGAACGCCTCGTCGGCGGTGACGCGGGTGCGGGCAAAGAAGAATTGCGGCGCCGACAGCGACATAGGCTTTCCCGTACGCACCAGCTTGGCCTTCATGCCGCGCTCGAGCTTGCCCGAACAGACGCGGACGAAGGCAATGCGGTCGCGGTGGTTGGGATCCATGTTGGCCTGGATCTTGAAGACGAAGGACGTCATCTTCTCCTCGGTTGCCTCGACCTTGCGGGTGTCGGCCTCCTGCGCGCGCGGCGGCGGTCCAAAAGCGCCAAGCGCCTCGATCAGGTCGCGCACGCCATAATTGCGCAGCGCCGAGCCGAAATAGACCGGCGTCAGATGGCCCTCTCGGAAGGCTTCTATATCAAGGGGTCTGCACGCTTCCCGCGCGAGCTCCAGTTCCTCGATGAAGGCTTCGCGTTCGTTTTCTGGCAAAAGGCCAGCAACGCGGTTGGAATCGGGACCATTAACCGGCGTGCGTTCTTTCTCCGCGTCGCCCCTGCGCACGGCATTCAGCGCCAGATGATAGGTGCCGGCAAAATTCTTGCCGCGGCCGATCGGCCAGGTGACGGGGGCAGTATCCAGCGCCAGCTTCTGCTCGATCTCGTCCAAAATCTCGAACGGATCGCGGCTTTCGCGGTCCATCTTGTTGATGAAGGTGATGATCGGAATGTCGCGCAGCCGGCAGACTTCGAACAGCTTCAGTGTGCGCGGCTCGATGCCCTTGGCGGCATCGATGACCATGACCGCCGAGTCGACCGCCGACAGCGTGCGGTAGGTGTCGTCGGCGAAATCCTCGTGGCCGGGCGTGTCGAGCAGGTTGAAGACATTGTCTTCATACTCGAAGGTCATCACCGAGGTGACGACCGAGATGCCGCGCTCACGCTCGATCTTCATCCAGTCGGAGCGGGTCTGGATCTTGTCCTTCTTGGCTTTGACCTCGCCGGCAAGCTGGATAGCGCCGCCGAACAGCAGCAGCTTTTCGGTGAGCGTCGTCTTGCCGGCGTCCGGGTGCGCGATGATCGCGAAGGTGCGGCGGCGCGCCACTTCTTCTTCTATTGCTTCGGGCATTCTCTGGGATTTCCGTGTGACAGGCCGGGCTTCTAGCAGCGCAGTGCCGGGCTGTCGACCGGTCCGGCGGCTCGGAAGCTGCTGATCGCCGCCTCACCGTCAGAGCATACAGCTCAGCCGTGCTGTGGCTCCGGCCAGTGCATTGCCGCATATTTTGCGCTGCGCAATGTTGGCAAGCGGCTGCCGGGATGGCACTGGACGAACATCCCTCCGGATGGCGAGGCAGAGGAGCAAGCATGACTGCGGCGAAACAAGTGATCGTCATCGGCGCCGGCATCATCGGCGCCTCCATCGCCTGGCATCTGAGCAAGGCGGGAGCACAGGTCACGGTCATTTCCGACAGCCCCGTCGGTGGAATCGCCACCCCAAACTCGTTTGCCTGGATCAATGCCAGCTGGGGCAATCCGGAGCCCTATTTCCGGCTGCGCACCCGCGCGATGGCCGAATGGTCGCGGCTGGCGCAGGACCTACCCGGCCTGCCGCTCAGCTGGTGCGGTGGCCTGTGCTGGGATCTGTCGGCCACCGACATGGAAATCTACGCCACGGAGCATTCCGCCTGGGGCTACGGCATCGAACGCGTCGACCGCGCCGGTGCCGCGCGCATCGAGCCCAATCTCGCCGAGCTTCCCGACTTTGCCCTGCATGTGGCTGAGGAAGGTGTCGCAGAGCCCGTGGCCGCCGCCCATGCCCTATTGGCAGACGCGAAGCGACATGGCGCGAAGACCATCTCCAGCACGGTGACGGCCCTGGTCCAGACCGGCGGCAGGATCACCGGTGTCGACACTTCGCACGGATTGATTGCATCAGACGAGGTGGTGGTCGCGGCCGGCGTCGGCTCGCCGGAGATCGCCGCGACCGCCGGGATCAACCTGCCGATCGAAACGCCGCCCGGCCTGATCGTCCACTCACGGCCTTACAAAAAGCTGCTCAACGGTCTGGTTCTGGCCGAGCGGCTGCACATGCGCCAGACGGCGGAAGGCCGCATCATCGCCGGCTCGGATTTTGGCGGCGCCGATCCGGGTATGAATGCCGAAGCCACCGCCCACGCGCTGTTTGCGGCCATGAAGGCCATGCTGCGCGACAGCGACGGGTTGGAACTCGATTTCCACACGGTCGGCTACCGGCCGACGCCGATCGACGGCTTTCCGATCATCGGCCGCGCGGTGGGCATGGACGGTGTCTATGTCGCGGTCATGCATTCCGGCATCACGCTGGCGCCGGCCGTCGGCCTGTTCGCCACAAGGGAAATCCTCGACGGCGAGCGCGACCCCTTACTTGCCCCTTATGGATTGTCGCGCTTCGCTCAATAGGCGGGCGGACGGCGAAAGCCGCCGGTGAGTGGTTCGATTGCCTTGGCGATGCCGAGCAGCCGTGACTCCGACCAGCGTTTGCCGACCAGTTGCAGGCCGATCGGCAGGCCGGTGCTGTCCAGTCCGCACGGCATGGAAAGCGCTGGATGGCCGCTGTAGTTGAACACGGCGCCATAGGCCGGCAGCATCCAGTAGCTCTGCTCCTTGCCGTCGACCTTGATCGGCGTGCCCGGCTCGCAATGCGGGAAGGCGGTGGTCATGGCGACCGGGCAGATCAACGCGTCGTAGGCCTCGAAAAACCGGTCCCAGGCGAGAATGGATTTGTCGCGGCGGGCGAGTGCCTCGAACCAGCGCGAGACCGGTGTCGGTTCCTCCGGCGGCTCAGGCTGAGCGGCCTCCAGCATCATGCCGATCAGCGCGCCGCCCTGCTCCAGATCGTCATGCAGGTCGAGTTTCGGCAGTTTTGCTTCTTCGACGACCGCTCCTGCGGATTGTAACTGCCTTGCGAGACTTTCGACCGCGGCGCTGACGTCGCCCGCCACTGGAAACCCGGGAAAGAACGGCGCGAAGGCAATGCGCAATGTCTTGAGGTCGAGGCTTGGCATATCCTCGACCGGCACCGGCGCAAGATCGGTGTCGCTTCCATTAGGACCGGCAATGATTTGATAGATCAGCGCCAAATCTTCCACACTGCGCGCCAGCGGCCCAAGGCAGGACATCAGCCGCACGCTGCGCGCAGTACCGCCGGGATCGGGAAAGACGCCGGCCAGCGAGACGCGGTGCTCCGTCGGCTTCAGGCCATAGACACCGCAGAAACTGGCCGGCAGCCGGATTGAGTCCTGCATGTCGGTGCCGACATCGAACGGCGTCATCCCCGAGCAAAGTGCAGCCGCCGCGCCGCCGCTGGAACCGCCCGCCGTGCGCTGGAGATTCCAGGGATTGCTGGTGCGACCAAACAGCGGATTGTTCGACTGCCAGTCCGAAAGCATGGTCGCGACATTGGTCTTGGCCATCAGCACGCCGCCAGCCGCACGCAAGCGGGCGACGACCGGACTGTCCTGTTTGGCGACATAGTCGGCAAAGGGCGGAAAGCCGACCGTGGTCTTCATGCCGGATGTATCGTGCATGTCCTTCAGCGTGAACGGTACGCCGTGCAGCGGGCCGAGGGCCTCGCCGCGCGCCTGGGCCGCGTCGGCCTTCTTGGCGCACTCGCGAGCCCCTTCCCTGTCGAGCGAGATGACGGCGTTGACCGCATCGTTGTGCGCATCGATCTGCGCCAGATGCGCGTCGAGTGCCTCGACGGCGGAGATCTTCCGCGCGGCGATGGCAGTGGCCAGCTCGATGGTTGAGGAAAAGACGAGGTCCATTGACAATGCTCCGGCTTGGCCGCGTTCGCCTGATCGGATGGCGGACAGCGGCGCTGCTTCAAATGGAGTTGAGCATTCGAGGATTGTCTGCGTTTGATCGAAATTGTGCAGACTGGACTGTCCAAGTCTGCACTCTACGGCGCCCCCTCTGTCCTGCCGGACATCTCCCCCCACAGGTGGGGAGATTGGATGTCACGACAGCTTTCGCCAATCTCGGACGTTGCAAGGAATAGCGCGGCAGTCGCAGGTGCCAATCTCCCCCCGTGTGGGGGAGATGTCCGGCAGGACAGAGGGGGGCTGTCCCGCGGCGTTGCCGCACTTTTGCAACTAGACGGCCAGTGCCAGCCTGGCCGATGCGGGTGCGAAAGGGCGAATGACCATGCCATCGCCAGTGATCGTCACAAAACTCGACGGCGGGATCGCCTGCCAGTCGCCGCCCTCGCGGTCGAAGGGCTCGGAAACGATGCAGCGGCCGCCGCCCTTGCGCAGGACAGACGTGTAGAGCGTCGGTGCGTGAGCGTCGGTGGCGTAGCGCACCGCATGCAGCGCCTGCCCGTCGGAGAAGGCGGCGGTGAGTTTCAGCGCCGGTTCGAGGCCGGCGCGGCGCGAGGCTTCGAGCACGCGGCTGGTGGCGCGGGAGACGGCGCCTTGCGGATCGCCGGTCAATCCCTCGTCGATCATCAGCAGGAAAAACAATTCGGAATCGGTGGTGCCTTCGCGCTGGTCGAAGACAGCGTCGGACAGCGAATTCTCCAGCGCGCGGCGGATTTTTTCGAAGCCGCCGATCTGGCCGTTGTGCATGAACGACCAAGAGCTGGAGATGAACGGATGGCAATTCATGCGGCTGGTGGCGCCGCCGGTGGACGCCCGCACATGGGCGAGGAACAGGCCGGATTTGATCTGCCGGCACAGGCTCTTCAGATTGGGATCCGACCATGCCGGCAGGATGTCTCGGTAGAGACCCGGCTCCGGGCGGTCGCCATACCAGGCAAGGCCAAAACCGTCACCATTGGTCGGCGATTTCGCTTCCTGGGCGCAATGGCTCTGGGCGATCAGCGAGTGACAGGGCGCGGTGAGCATGTCTTCGAGAAAGACTGCTTCACCGAGATAGGCCGCCCACCGGCACATCGCTTCTGTCGCCCTCTAGGCGCGATCCATAAGAGCCGCAGGCTCCTTGATCGCGTGTGTGCCTCTGTTGTGCGTCCGCTCGTAAAGCTCACGAACGATTCGGCTGGCGGTAGTCTCAAACAGAAATGGCAAGAAAGCGTGAACGAGCGCGGCGCCAGCCGCCATCAGCAGCCGCGACGAGAACCAGCCGGCAAAGGCCATATGAGTGAAATAGGTTTCGCCGACCTTGGCCGGATGAGAGGTGAAAATCCTTGCGACCGACATGCTGGTCCCCTTCAGCGCTTGAAGTTCCTGATATGAGTATCCTGACACGCTTCGCCGGTTCATCGGTCTCAAAATATCCTTGTATTTGACCCGTTGATGGGACAAACATCCCACATGGCGTTGGAAATCGACGAAATCGACCGGAAATTGCTTGCCGAATTGCAACGCGACGGCACGCTGTCGGTCGACCAGCTGTCGGAACGGGTGGCGCTGTCGCGCAATGCCTGCTGGCGCCGGGTGAAGCGGCTGGAGGAGGATGGCGTCATCACCGGCCGCGTGGCGCTGGTCGATGCCGAAAAGCTCGGACTTGGCCTTTCCGTCTTCATCCTGATCCGCACGTCCAACCACGACCCGGAGTGGCTGCAGAAATTCCGCGCGGCAGTGACCGGCTTTCCCGAGATCACCGGCGTCTACCGCATGTCGGGCGACCTCGACTATGTCTTGCGCGCCCGCGTCGCCGACGTGAAGGCCTATGACCGGCTCTACCAGCGGCTGATCGCCAAGGTGGCGCTGTCGGATGTGTCCGCGTCCTTCGTGATGGAGGAGATCAAGGAGACCACCGTCGTTCCGATGGAACTGCGCTGAGGTCACAGTGCCGCCCAAAAGAAAGCCGTTGATAGAATTACAGTCGAGTTGACCGAATCGCCGTTCGCGCCGATAGGATCGATTTTATGCGCGCAGCCCTTCAAACTCCCTCCGTCATCGGTCCGACCGTCGGCTTCGTCAGGTTGCCGCATGCTGAAGGACTTCCCCTCCCCGCCTATGAAAGCATCGGTGCCGCCGGCATGGATTTGCGCGCCGCGGTGCCCGACGACCGGCCGCTGCTGATCCTGCCCGGAAAACGCGCTTTGGTGCCGACCGGGCTGATCCTGGAGATTCCCGAGGGCATGGAAGGTCAGGTGCGGCCACGCTCCGGACTTGCTTTCAAGCACGGCCTGACCGTGCTCAACACGCCCGGCACCATCGACAGCGATTATCGCGGCGAGGTGAAGGTGCTGCTGATCAATCTCGGCGACGAGGATTTCGCGGTGACGCGCGGCATGCGCATCGCCCAGATCGTCTTCGCGGCGGTGACGCAGGCGGCCGTGGAAGAGCGCACTTTGGCCGGCGGCACGGCGCGTGGCTCGGGCGGGTTCGGATCGACCGGCACCGCCTGATGTCTGAACTGCCTAAACTTGTCATCTTCGACTGCGACGGCATCCTGGTCGATACAGAGAATTTGGCCAATCGGCGTCTCGCCGAATGGCTGACCGCTGCCGGCTATCCGACAAGCTTCGAATATTGCCGCAAGAATTTCTCCGGCCGCAGCATGGCGTCGGTGCAGAAAGAGATCGAAGCAGAGACCAGCGTCAGGCTCGGCGTCGATTTCGTCGATCGCTGGAACGCCGGCCTGCCGGATCTGTTTGCCCACGGCGTCGAAGCGATCCCCTACGTCCGCGAGTTCGTCGAAGCCGTGCGTTCAGCCGGTATCGCCTATTGCGTCGCCACTTCGGCCCGAGTGTCGAAGATGCACATCACGCTTGGCCAGACCGGGCTGTTGCCGCTGTTCGAACGCGCGATGTTTTCCTCGACCATGGTCAGCCGTGGCAAGCCGTTCCCGGACCTGTTCCTGCATGCGGCCAAGACCATGGGCTTCGCGCCCGCCGACTGCATCGTCATCGAGGACAGCGTCGCCGGCACGCAGGCCGGGATCGCCGCCGGCATGCGGGTGTTTTCCTATCATGCCGATCCCTATTCCGACCGCGCTGGCCTGATCCAGGCCGGCGGCATCCTGTTCGACGACATGCGCGAGCTGGCCGGGCTGGTGCCGATCCACTAAGCTGATCTTCAGCCCGCGGCTGTACGCCTCGATCGTCCGTGCTAGCTTGGCCCCGCCAATTCGAGGCCACGCATGAAACCCGCCCTGTTCCGCTTCTTCCTTACCTTGACGCTGCTGCCGTTTTTGTGGACTGCGGCCGGCGCGCAAGCCGTCGGCTTCCCGGAACTCGGCAGTGCTTTGCCCGGCCGCACGGATGCCACCTATCTCGACCTCGCGAGGATGGTCATTCCAGATCTCGCCGCGGACCAGGACGGCTTCTACAGGGGCGGGTTACCGATCGAGATGCGACATATCGAGCGACCGGATGGCGGCGGTTCGCCGCCCGAAACTTCGGGCTTTTCCAATGCCGCGGTGCTTGCGATCAAGGCCGGCGGCAAGGACCGGCTGGCCATGCTGTTCGACCTCGGTGACTCTCCCGACAGCGCCGAAGGCTATGCGGTGCTGGCGCTCTACGACGTCACGGCCAAGCCAAAATTGCTCGACGCCGTCAATGTCGCGCTCGACCGCGGCACCTACTTCCGCGAACCGGGCAAGCTTTCGGTCAGCGCCAACGATGACGTCCTGATCACCATGAGCGCGCATTTCAACTCGAGCCAGAACTATGTGATCACGCCGCTGATCATGGTCCGCGACGACAAATTCGAACTGATCGACATGATCTATACGTTCGACGAAAACCTGTGCGCCTACAGCCGCAAGCAGGATGTAGCTTTTCAGGCCATCGCGGAGGGGAAGTCCTATGCTGCCATCAAAGTGACGGTGACCGATGCCACGGTGCTCAACGGCGAAAGCTGCGACGACACTCCGCCCCGACCAGAGTCCCACGCGATTTCCGTCATCTATCACTGGGACAAGAAGACATCGCACTACATCAAGGATTCCGACACGCTGGACAAATTGGCAGGAGAGAACGCCAAACGCTTCTGAACCAACCGCATTCGTTTGCCCGGCCAAATGGGGCAGGATAAAATCCACTTAGCCACACCGCATATGATGGGGGTACTACCATGGACAAGGGCAAGATCTTCCGCGACCTGCATGCCTCGACCTTCGTCATGCCCAATCCCTGGGATATCGGCACGACGAAGCTGCTCGGCTCGTTCGGCTTCACGGCGCTGGCGACAACCAGCGCCGGCTTTGCCTTTTCGCGCGGCTTGCCGGACGGCGCGGTGACCTTCGACCAGATGATCCACCATTGCCGCGAGGTGTCGGGGGCGACCAGCCTGCCGGTCTCGGCCGACCTCGAGAAAGCAAGGGCGACGGCGCCGAGCAGGCCGCCGAAACCATCTTCGCGGCCGAAGCGGCCGGTCTTGCCGGCTGCTCGATCGAAGACCACACCGGCGACCCCGACAAGCCAATCTATGATTTCGCGCACGCTGTCGAGCGCGTTGCGGCGGCGGTGGAGGCGGCGCGGGCGCTGAAGCGCGATTTCGTCTTCACGGCGCGGGCCGAGAATTTCCTGTGGGGCAAGTCCGACCTCGACGATACCATCAAGCGGCTGCAGGCGTTCGAGAAGGCCGGCGCCGACGTGCTCTATGCGCCAGGCATCGGCGACGTCGAGATGATCCGCACGCTCTGCTCGGCGGTCAGCAAGCCGGTCAATGTCATGGCAAAGCCTGGCTTCACCATCGCCGACCTCGCCATGGCCGGCGTCAAGCGCATCTCGCTCGGGCCGTGGCTGACCAATTTCGCCTATGGCATGCTGGAAACGGCGGCACGCGAGATCCAGCAGGACGGCACCTTCGGCTTCACCCGCGCCGCCATGCCGTTCGGCAAATTGCAGGCCCTCTTCGGCAAATCTTCGGATTAATGGGGCCCGTCGCATGACGCTGACCGTCGTCGATATGCATACCGGCGGCGAGCCGCTCAGGATCGTCACCGGCGGCTATCCGGATATCCCGAAGGGCACCATCCTGGAAAAGCGCGCCTATGTGCGCGACCATCTCGATCGTCTCAGGAAAATCCTGATGTTCGAGCCGCGCGGCCATTACGACATGTATGGCGCCTTGCTGGTCGAGCCGGACCTGCCCGGCGCCGACCTCGCCGTGCTGTTCATGCACAATGAGGGTTACTCGACGATGTGCGGCCACGCCATCGTCGCGCTCGGCCGCTACGCCGTAGATGAGGGATTGGTGGCGAAACAGGAACCAATCACGACAGTCAATATCGAGGCGCCGTGCGGGCTGGTCGTCGCCTCGGTCGAGGTCAGGGACGGCAAGGCCGGTGCGGTGTCGTTCGAAAGCGTGCCGGCCTTCCTGTTCGCCGGCGGGCAGACGATAGAGCTGGCGGGCCATGGCACGATCGGCTTCGACGTCGCCTATGGCGGCGCCTTCTACGCGCTGGCCGATTGTCACCAATTCGGGCTTGAATTCGGCAGAAGCCGGGTGCGCGATTTCGTCGATGCGGCAACCGCGCTGACGGACAGGCTCAAGGCCGAATTGCCGCTGTCGCATCCCGACCATGCCGACCTAGCCTTCCTCTATGGCACCATCCTGACCGATGGCCGCGATGCGTTTTCCAGCGAGGTGACTAAAAACATCTGCGTCTTCGCCGAGGCGGAGGTCGACCGCTCGCCGACCGGCTCCGGCGTCACCGCAAGGCTGGCGGCCATGCATGCCAAGGGCGAGATCGCGATCGGACAGACGCGCACATTCGAAAGCATTGCCGGCTCGCGTTTTTCGGGAGCCGTGGTGCGGACTGCAAAGGCTGGCCCGCACGAGGCGATCATCGCCCGCGTCGGCGGCCGCGCCTATTATAGTGGCAGGACTGAGTTTATCGTCGAAGCGGACGACGAGCTCGGACGCGGATTCCTGTTGCTCTGAAGAAAATGCTCAGTGGCGCGAGGAGCGAGCCACTTCCCGCACCGAGATCGCCTTGTGCAGATGCACCATCATGGCGGCGGCGAACAGCGGCGTCAGCAGGTTGAGCAACGGCACGGCGAGGAAAGCCGCGATGAGCAGCCCGGCGAGAAACACTGTGGCGGCATAGTGCCTGCGCAAGGCCCTGGCCTCTTCTTCCCTACGAAAGCGCATGGCGGCGAATTCGAAGAACTCGCGCCCGAGCAGATAGCCGTTGACGATGAAGAAGGCGGCTATGTTGACGCCCGGCACCAAGAGAAGCAGCAGCGCGACGATGTTGCCAAGAATGACGACGCCGAGGAATCGCGCCGACAGCACCAGCGAGCGCAGCGCCGGCATGGCGCGGCCGGTCGGATCGCCGGGATAGTCGGTGCGCTCGACCACTTCGGCGATATCGTCGAGGAACAGGCCGGCGACAACAGCCGTCACCGGCGCGATGAGCAACGCCATGCCGAAGGCAAGCGCTATTGCCGCGATGATGCCGCCCAGCCACCCGGCCCAGGACGGCATGCCGGGCAACAGCGTCTGCAGCCACGGCAGCGCCAGCCACTCGACGAGGCTGGTCAGGCCGAACCACAAGGCGACAAGCGCCAGCAGCGTCAGACCCAATGTCTTGAGGAACACGGCCCGAAAGGGAGGCGAGAGCAGCTCGAGGGCCGCAGTGCGGGCAGCGTCGAAAATCACCTTGTCACACCCCGGTTAGCGGACGCCGCCTAAAAGGCGGATGCTTCCGAGATAGGCAGCGCAGGCCATGAGCACAAGCGGGCTGGTTCTTTGCTTTGACGCAATTCCCAAGGGAAAGCGCTATCCGCTTTTCCCGGGAAAACCGCTCACACTTTTCCTGGAATTGCTCTACCGCGCAAACGCCGGCTTTCGAATCGGGATGGTCATGGCAGCGACCCCGGCCACGACGAACGCCATGCCCAGCCATGCCGTCGAGCCTAGGCTTTCGCCGAGGAAAAGGGCGCCGATGCCGACGCCGATCGGCACCCGCAGATAGGCCTGCGAGGTGGTGCCGACCGAACCCAGCGTGTGGATGAGGCGGAAATAGATGACGAAGGCCAGCGCCGTCGAAAACACCGACAGGCCGAGCAGGGCCAGGATAGATGCGGTCGAGGGCGCGAGCGTCCATGGCTGGTCGAACACAAGGCTGATGGGCACGAGTATGACGGCGCCGCACAGCATGGAACCGGCGGCAGGCAGCATTGGGTCGAGGCCCTTGAAACCACGGCCGAAAATGGCCGCACCCGCATAGCAGATTGTTGCCGCTACGATGGCCAACTGCGCCCACAACTCGTGACCGAGGCCACCCAGTGCCTGCGTGCCGATGATGAGGCAGATGCCGGCAATGCCGGCGCCGACGCCAATCAGCTTGCGCACCGTGACCGGCTCGTGGCGGGTGATGAGCGCTGTCAAGAGGAAGGTGAAGATCGGCGAGGTGGCATTCAGGATGGTGGCGAGGCCGGCATCGACCGAACGTTCCGCCGCCGCGATGAGGGTGAACGGGATGACGCTGTTGAGGCAGGCCTGGAAGGCGAAGCGGCGCCAGCTTGCCGCATCGCCCGGCATGGCGAGCCCGCGCCAGCGGAGGATGGCGAACAGGATACCACCGGCAATCAGGGTGCGGGCGGCAATGAAGGTGACCGGCGGGATGGTTTCGACGCCGATCTTGATGAAGGTGTAGGAGGCGCCCCAGAGCACCGCCAGCACGACGAGCAGCGCCAGGTCGGTGGTCATGTCGTTCTTTGCAGGCTCGTTCTTTGTCGAGATCTTCTTTGTAGACATGGGGCTGGCTCGCCTTCGAAACGGGATCGGCTGAACCAGGCTTGTAGGCGGTGCGGCGAAGAAATGCTTCGGCCACGGTCGAATTGTCATAGCGCCTCGCGGCTGAGGCGCCTTTTGCCTGTTCCGCCAAAGTTGCGTGTCTCGCCCTAGGCAAACCGGTTTCAAATCGCTAGACCCGCGCCGGGCCGGCGTGGCAAGAAGCCGGCTCGGGTTTTTGGCGGAGATTTTGATGCCGGATTATGACGTGCTTTGCATCGGCAATGCCATTGTCGACATCATCGCCCAGTGCGACGAGGAATTCCTCGAGACCAACGGCATCATCAAGGGCGCGATGAACCTCATCGACACAAAGCGCGCCGAACTGCTCTACAGCCGCATGGGGCCGGCGATCGAAGCCTCCGGCGGTAGCGCAGGCAACACGGCGGCCGGCGTCGCCAGTTTCGGCGGCCGCGCCGCCTTCTTCGGCAAGGTCTCCAACGATGCGCTGGGCGAAATCTATGCCCACGACATCCATGCGCAGGGCGTCGCCTTCGACACCAGGCCGCTCAAGGGCGAGCCGCCGACGGCGCGCTCGATGATCTTCGTCACCCCCGACGGCGAGCGCTCGATGAACACCTATCTCGGCGCCTGCGTCGAGCTTGGACCGGAGGACGTCGAGGCCGACAAGGCCTCCGGCGCCAAGGTCACCTATTTCGAAGGCTATCTGTGGGACCCGCCGCGCGCCAAGGAAGCAATCCGCCAGACGGCGAGGCTGGCGCACGCGGCAGGTCGCGAAGTGTCGATGACGCTGTCGGATTCGTTCTGCGTCGACCGCTACCGCGACGAATTCCTCGACCTGATGCGTTCGGGCACGGTCGACATCGTATTTGCCAACAGCCACGAGATCAAGTCGCTCTACCAGACGTCGTCGTTCGACGAGGCGCTGGCGCAAATCCGCAAGGATTGCAGGATCGCCGCCGTCACCCGCTCGGAAAAAGGCTCGGTGATCGTGCGCGGCGACGAGACCGTGGTCATCAAGGCGACCGCCATCAAGGAACTGGTCGACACGACAGGCGCCGGCGATCTCTATGCCGCCGGCTTCCTGCATGGTTACACGCAAGGCCGCGACCTGCAGACCTGCGGCGACCTTGGCTCACTGGCGGCCGGACTGGTGATCCAGCAGATCGGCCCCAGGCCGCGGCAGAATTTGCGTCGCGAGGCCGAGCAGGCGGGGTTACTGTAACCCTAAAGCCCGGCGCTTGTGCCGTAGGCGGCCGGTCGCGCCGCTGCCCTTCGCAGGCTCAGGGCGTTCGAAGCTCGAAAAGCCAAGCAATTGGCTTTTCGTCCGCTGCGCGGACCGCTTCTCACCGTCGCGCGGCTGTCATACATCGCACCTACACGCAATCTGGGCGTCCCGCGACTGACATTTCGGTGCGCCCTCAGTCAGTTGGGGTGTCAAGAAATGCTGGACAGCATGCTGTCGGGCGGCCGGATTCGTTGCCGCCGCGATTTCCGTTTTCCGCACTAGAAATTCAACAATCGGCCGCAGCTGAGGGGAGCGCGCGGCCAAAAGACAGATGCATGAACAGATTTCAGATCCAGGGCCTCAAACAGGACGACTTCGCGGAGATGGTCGCGGAGGACGTCGAGCGCGCGCTTGCGCACTATGACGAGGCCATCAACAAGCCCACCATGGTCTCGGTCGGCAAGATCGCCGGCAGCATAGCGTCCGCCGTCACCTTGCTGTCACCGAAGCACCAGCGCGCCATCGACGCCATCCATGCCGACCTGCCCGGCCTGGCCTCGAAATTCGTGCGCGCGCTGGCGGCGGAAGCCGCGCGCCGCAGCGAAGCCGGTATAGCCGGCGTAATCAATCCGCCGACGACCCCGTTGGCCGATGTCGAGCCTCCTTCGCTGCCAAAGTCCGACGATCTCGAATCGATGCTGATCGAGGACTGGGCGGGCCGCGTCGCCGGCTCGACCTATCTGGAAGAGAATTTGCGTATCGCCCGCTCGACCCTGCATCGCTGGCAACGGCGGGGCGAGGTCATCGCCTTGCGCAAGGGCGGCCGCAAACATGTCTTCCCGCTGGCGCAGTTCGTCGATGGACGGCCGGTTGCGGGCATTCGCGACGTGCTGTCGCTGATCACCAATCCAAGGCTCGCATGGCTGTGGCTGACGCGGCCCTCGGCGCAGCTCGACGGCCGCATTCCCGTCGACCTGCTTCGGCAGGATCAGGTCGACGAGGTGATCGAAGCCGCGCGCGTATTCGCGCCGGGCTGAACGCCTCGCAGACTCACCGCTAAGGCTCGCCGCTCAAGTCCCCGCCGTATACGCCGCGATCGCCGCCATGTTGACGATGTCCGAGTCCTTGGCGTTGAGCGACACGATCTGAACTGGCTTGTTCAAGCCGACCAGCAGCGGGCCGATGACCGTGGAGCCGCCGAGTTCCTGCAGCATCTTGGTCGAGATCGAGGCCGAGTGGAACGCCGGCATGATCAGCACATTGGCCGGGCCGGTCAACCTTATGAACGGATATTGCGCCATGGCCCGCGCATTGAGCGCCACGTCGGCGGCCATTTCGCCGTCATATTCGAAATCGACGCGGCGCTTGTCGAGGATGCGCACCGCTTCCTGGACGCGCTCGGAGCGCTCGCCCTGCGGATGGCCGAAGGTCGAATAGGCGAGCATGGCGAGCCTCGGCTCATAGCCCATGCGGCGGGCAAAGCCCGCGGCCTCCTCGGCGATGTCGGCGATCTGCTCGGCGTTCGGCATGTCGTGCACGGCGGTGTCGGCGACGAGCACGGTCTTGCCCCGCGCCAGCACGATCGAGACGCCGATGACGCGGTGGCCGGGCTTGGCGTCGATGACGCGGCGGATGTCGTCGAGTGCGGTGGAATAGTTGCGGGTCACACCCGTGACGATGCCGTCGGCGTCGCCCAGCGCCACCATGCAGGCGGCAAAATGGTTGCGGTCGTTGTTGATCAGCCGCTGGCAGTCGCGGAACAGGAAGCCTTTGCGCTGCATGCGCTCGTAGAGATAGTCGGTGTAGATGCCGTTGCGGCGCGACAGGCGGGCGTTGATGATCTCGATGCCTTGCTTGTTGAGGTCGATGCCGGCGTGCTTGGCGTTTTCCTTGATGACGTCGTCGCGTCCGAGCAGGATGGCGGTGCCGAGCCGCTGGTTCACATAGGAGACGGCGGCGCGCATGACCTGCTCCTCCTCGCCCTCGGCGAAGACGATGCGCTTGGGCTGGCGGCGCACGCGGTCGTAGATGCGCTGCAGGGTCGATGCGATCGGGTCGCGGCGGGCCGACAGTTCCTGCGCGTAACGATCGAGATCGAGGATCGGCTTGCGGGCGACGCCGGAATCCATCGCCGCCTTGGCCACCGCAATCGGGATGGCCGAGATCAGGCGCGGGTCGAACGGCACCGGGATGATGTAGTTGGGGCCGAATTTCGGCCGGTTGCCCTGATAGGCGGCGGCGACGTCGTCGGGCACATCCTGGCGTGCCAATGCCGCCAGCGCCTGCGCGGCGGCGATCTTCATGTCGTCATTGATGGTGGTTGCCCTGACATCCAGCGCGCCGCGGAAGATGTAGGGGAAGCCGAGCACGTTGTTGACCTGGTTGGGGTAATCAGAACGCCCTGTGGCCATGATGGCGTCGGTGCGGATTTCGGCGACCTCCTCCGGCGTGATTTCCGGATCGGGATTGGCCATGGCGAAGATGATCGGGTTCTTGGCCATCGACTGCACCATGGCGGTGGTCAGCGCGCCCTTGGCGGAGAGGCCGAGGAAGACGTCGGCGCCGTCGAGCGCCTCGGCGAGGCTGCGCGCCTCGGTCTTGACCGCATGCGCCGACTTCCACTGGTTCATGCCTTCGGTGCGGCCCTGGAACACCACACCCTTGGTGTCGCACAAAGTGATGTTTTCGGGGGCAAAACCCATCGCCTTCATCAGCTCGATACAGGCGATGCCGGCTGCACCGGCGCCGTTGCAGACCATTTTTGTGGTCTTCATGTCGCGGCCGGTGATTTCCAGCGCGTTGATCAGGCCGGCGGCCGAGATGATCGCAGTGCCGTGCTGGTCGTCATGGAAGACCGGGATGTCCATCAATTCGCGCAGGCGCTGCTCGATGATGAAGCATTCCGGCGCCTTGATGTCCTCGAGATTGATGCCGCCGAAAGAGGGCCCGAGGAAACGCACACAGTTGATGAACTCGTCGGCGTCCTCGGTATCGACCTCGAGGTCGATGGAATCGACATCGGCGAAGCGCTTGAACAGCACCGCCTTGCCCTCCATCACCGGCTTGGAGGCCAGCGCGCCGAGATTGCCAAGGCCGAGAATGGCGGTGCCGTTGGAGATGACGGCGACCATATTGCCGCGCGTCGTGTAGTCGAAGGCGCGCGAGGGGTCTTCGGCGATGGCCAGAACAGGAACCGCGACGCCAGGCGAATAGGCGAGGCTGAGGTCGCGTTGCGTCGCCATCGGCTTGGTGGCAACGACCTCCAGCTTGCCGGGGCGACCCATGGCGTGGAATTCGAGCGCTTCCTGCGCACTGACGGACGGACCGTTGTTCTCGGTTTTCCTGGCCATGATGTTCTTGATTTCCTCACCGGTGCAGCACCTCGTTGAAGCGGGTGCTTTGTGTCGGACCGAATTAAGACCACGCGCCGCCGCGTGTAAACCGCCAGCGCGCTGGAATCGCCGTCCGCATCGGCAATTGCGGACAAGCTGCCGTCCCGTCGTCCCCTGTTTTTCGAAGCTCTGGCATTAAACCGCATCATCACATCTGCTAGCGTGCCGCGCATGAACATGCACAGCCCGAACGAGCCAGACGCCCCCGAGGCGATGACGCCGGTGCCGACCGCCCACGCCGGCGCCACGCCGATGATCGAGCAATTCATCGAGATCAAGGCGGCGAACCCCGATTCGCTGCTGTTCTATCGCATGGGCGATTTCTACGAGCTGTTCTTCGACGATGCCGAGAAGGCGAGCCGGGCGTTGGGCATCGTGCTGACCAAACGCGGCAAGTATCAAGGGCTCGACATTCCGATGTGCGGCGTGCCGGTGCATGCCGCCGACGATTATCTGCAAAAGCTGATCGGCCAGGGTTTCCGCGTTGCCGTCTGCGAACAGATCGAGGATCCGGCCGAGGCCAAGAAACGCGGCGGCAAATCGGTGGTGCGCCGCGACGTGGTGCGGCTGGTGACACCGGGCACCATCACCGAGGACAAATTGCTGGCGCCGTCGGAATCGAGTTTCCTGATGGCGCTGGGGCGGGTGAAAGGCGGAGCGGACCACTCCTTTGCGCTGGCCTGGATCGATATCTCGACGGGCGCCTTCCGCGTCACCGACACCACCGCCGACCGGCTTTTGGCCGACATTTTCCGCGTCGATCCGCGCGAGCTGATCGTCGCCGAGCCGGTGTTCCACGATCCGGAGTTGAAACCGGTGTTCGACGTGCTTGGCCGCGTCGCCAGCCCGCAGCCGCCGTCGCTGTTTGATTCGGCCTCGGCCACGGGACGCATCGCCCGCTTCTTCGATGTGGCGACACCGGATAGTTTTGGCGCCTTTTCGCGCGCCGAACTGTCGGCGATCTCCGGCGCCATCGCCTATGTCGAGAAGACGCAGAAGGCGGAGCGCCCGCCGCTATCGCGGCCCGAGCGCGAAGAGCAAGGATCGACCCTGTTCATCGATCCGGCCACGCGCGGCAATCTGGAACTCTTACGCACTCTGTCGGGTAGCCGCGAAGGCTCGCTGTTCAAGGCGATCGACCGCACGGTGACGGGCGGCGGCGCAAGGCTGCTCGCCGACCGGCTGATGGCGCCACTGACCGACCCGGTGGCGATCGGCGGCAGGCTGGACTCGGTTTCGTTCTTCCGTGCCGAAACGCGGCTGTGCCAGGCGGTACGGTCGAGCCTGAAGAGCGTCGCCGACATGCCGCGCGCGCTGTCCAGGCTGGCGCTCAACCGGGGCGGCCCGCGCGACCTTGGCGCGCTGCGCGCCGGTTTCGAGGCTGCCGGCGCGATCGCCGAGATCTTTGCCGCGACCGCCCTGCCCAGGGAATTGACGGCGGCACTCGCTGCCATCCACGCGCTGCCCCAGGCGCTGGCCCAGCACCTGACACAGGCGCTTGGCGACGAACTGCCGCTGCTCAAGCGTGACGGCGGCTTCGTTCGCGGCGGCTATCACCCCGATCTCGACGAGATGCGGGCGCTGCGCGATGAGTCGCGCAAAGTGATCGCCGGGCTGGAGCGCTCGCTGATCGACGAGACCGGCATCCGCTCGCTGAAGATCCGCCACAACAATGTGCTTGGCTACTACATCGAGGTGACCGCCAATCACCACGCGATCATGACCGGCAGCGACGGCGCCAAGGCTCGCTTCATCCACCGCCAGACCATGGCCAACGCCATGCGCTTCACGACGACCGAGCTTGCCGAACTCGAGACCAAGATCGCCAACGCCGCCGACCGGGCGCTCAGCATCGAGCTTGCCGCCTTCGACGCGCTGACGGCGGAAGCGGTCGGCGAAGCGGAGAAGATCCGCGCCGGTGCGGATGCGCTGGCCGTGCTCGATGTCTCGGCGGCACTTGCGCTTCTCTCGGAAAGCGAAGCCTGGTGCCGGCCGGTGGTGGATTCGAGCCTTGCTTTCGACATTTTGGGGGGCCGGCATCCGGTGGTCGAGCAGGCCTTGCGCCGTTCGGGCGAAGGCCCGTTCGTCGCCAATGATTGCGACCTGTCGCCGGAGGGCAGCGCCAAGAATGGCGCGATCTGGCTTCTGACCGGCCCCAACATGGGCGGCAAGTCGACGTTCCTGCGGCAAAACGCGCTGATCGCCATCCTGGCGCAGACCGGCTCGTTCGTGCCAGCGACCTCGGCCCATATCGGCGTCGTCGACCGGCTGTTCTCGCGTGTCGGCGCCTCGGACGATCTGGCGCGCGGCCGCTCGACCTTCATGGTCGAGATGGTCGAGACGGCGGCAATCCTCAACCAGGCCGGCGAGCGCGCCCTGGTGATCCTCGACGAGATCGGCCGCGGCACCGCCACCTTCGACGGCCTGTCGATCGCCTGGGCGGCGGTCGAATATCTGCATGAGAAGAACCGCTGCCGGGCGATCTTCGCTACTCACTTTCACGAAATGACCTCGCTGGCCGGCAAGCTGGCGCGGCTCCACAACGTCACCATGCGGGTCAAGGAATGGGAAAACGACGTCGTCTTCCTGCACGAGGTCGGCAAGGGCGCCGCCGACCGCTCCTACGGTGTGCAGGTGGCGCGGCTGGCCGGGCTGCCGGAAGCGGTGGTCGACCGGGCCAAGGAAGTCCTGCACCAGTTGGAGGAAGGCGAGGTTTCCGGCAAGACCAACCGGCTGGTCGACGACCTGCCGCTGTTTTCGGTGGCGGTGAAGCGGGAAGCGGCGAAGCCGGCCAAGGGCGACGCGTTGGGTGCCGCGCTCGGCGACATCAATCCCGACGAGATGACGCCAAGGGAAGCGCTGGAGGCGCTTTACCGGCTTAAGGGACTGGCGTAGCCAGTAAAGGTCGGCGGGACAGCACCCCCCTCTGCCCTACCGGGCATCTCCCCCGCAAGGGGGGAGATCGGACGTCACCTTGGCTTTCGCCAATCACCATGCAAGGAGAGCGGAGCGCGGAAGCTGCCTATCTCCCCCTTGCGGGGGAGATGGCCGGCAGGCCAGAGGGGGGTGTGACGGAACGCGGCCTTCGCTATCTGCGCGCCTAAATCATCTCCAGCCCGCGTTTGCGCGTCGGTGGCGGAAAGCCACGGTCGAGATCGGCGATGTCCTGCGGCGTAAGCTTGATGTCGAGCGCCGCGACGTTCTGGCGGACATGCTCTTGGCTGCTGGCCTTCGGGATGGCGATGACGCCCTCCTGATGCATCACCCAGGCCAGGGCGATCTGTGCCGCCGTGGCCTTGTGGCGGGCGGCAATGGCTTCCAGCCTGGCATTGCGCGCCAGCGCGCCCTGCTCGACCGGCGAATAAGCCATTAGCGGAATGCCGCGCTGCCGGCTCCACGGCGCCAGGTCGAATTCGAGGCCGCGCCGGACCAGATTGTAGAGCACCTGGTTGGTCTGGACATTGCCGCCATCCGACAAGCCGATCAGCTCTTCCATCTCGTCGGTGTCGAAATTGCTGACGCCCCAGTGACGGATCTTGCCCGCCTTTTTCAGGGCCTCGAAGGCCGCGACCGTTTCCGCCAGCGGCACGCTGCCCGGCCAATGCAGCAGATAGAGATCGATGCGGTCAGTGCGCAGGCGCTTCAGGCTGTTTTCGCAGGCGCGCTGCACGCCCGCGCGCGAAGCGTTCGATGGCAGAACTTTCGAGACCAGGAAGGTCTCGTCACGGCGCCCGGCAATAGCCTCTGCCACCACCTCCTCGGCGCCGCCGCTGGCATACATTTCGGCAGTGTCGATCAGTGTGATGCCGAGGTCGAGGCCGAGCTTGAGGGCATTCACCTCATCGGCACGGCGACTGATATCCTCGCCCATCTTCCATGTGCCCTGGCCAAGCACCTGAACGGCTTCGCCTGAGGGCAGTTTGGTGGTTCTGATGGTCGGCGGCATGGCGGGCTCCATTTGGGCCGATCGCATCACAGGCTGGACGAGAAATCCAGAGGCGTTCTCGCCGAGCTGGCGATGGCTGAAGACTTACTTCACCGGATGGGCGGCGAGCCAGGCCTGCATCTGCTTGATCTCGGCTTCCTGCGCGGCGATGACGCCTTCGGCCAGCTTGCGGATTTCCGGATCCTTGCCGTTGGCAAGCTCGACCTTGGCCATGTCGATGGCACCCTGATGGTGCGGGATCATGCCCTTGACGAAATCGACATCGGCATTGCCGGTATATTCAGATGCCATCATGTCGGCATGCATCTTGTCCATCGCTGCCTTGTAGCCCTCGGTCGAGGGGCTGGTCGCATCCGTCGCCATGGCGCCCATGTCGTGTTTCATCTCCTCACTTTGCGCCGGAACACTTTCGAGGAAGACGGCAACCAGCATTCCGGCCGCCATCAGCAGCAGCACGAGTTTTTTGGCCAAGGTCATTCATGGTCTCCTGTTGAGTGGGTTTCGTATTTGGGGGCTTTGGTCAGAGTTTCAATGTTCTCAGCCGCAATGCGTTTGCGATCACCGACACCGAAGACAGGCTCATCGCCGCCGCCGCCAGCATCGGCGACAGAAGCGTGCCGGTGAGCGGATAGAGCACGCCGGCGGCGACCGGCACGCCAAGCACATTGTAGAGGAAGGCGAAGAACAGGTTCTGGCGGATGTTGCGGATCGTCGCCTGCGCCAGCGTGCGGGCGCGCACGATACCGTTGAGGTCGCCCTTGACCAGAGTGATACCGGCGCTTTCGACGGCGACATCGGCGCCGGTGCCCATGGCGATGCCGACATCGGCAGCGGCAAGGGCCGGTGCGTCGTTGACGCCGTCGCCGGCCATGGCAACGCCGGCGCCTTTTGCGCGCAGTTCCTCGACAAGGGCTGCCTTCTGTTCCGGCAGCAGGCCGGCGCGGACCTCGTCGATGCCGAGGCTTCTGGCGATCGCGTTGGCCGTGCGTTCATTGTCGCCGGTTGCCATGATGATCCGCAAGCCGCTTTCATGCAGCGCCTTGATCGCCTCGGCCGTCGTTGCCTTGATAAGGTCGGCGACGGCGACGATGCCGGCCAGTTTTTTGTCGACAGCGACGAACATCGCCGTCTTGCCTTCGAGTTGCAACGCCTCGGCCTTGGCCGAGATGGATGCGATGTCGACGCCAAGGTCGGCCATCATCGCGGCATTGCCGAGCGCGACCGTCTTTCCCGAGACCGAACCGGACACGCCCTTGCCGGTGACCGCCTCGAAGGCGCTGGCCTCGGCAACTGTCACGCCGCGCGTAGCGGCGCCGTCGACGATGGCTTCAGCCAGCGGATGCTCCGACCCCTTCTCCAGACCGGCGGCAAGCGCCAGCAATTCCTCCTCGGAAAAACCGTTTGCCGCAACGACATCGGTCAGCTTCGGCCGGCCTTCGGTCAGCGTCCCCGTCTTGTCGACGATCAGCGTGTCGACGGAAGCAAAGCGTTCGAGTGCTGCGGCCTCCTTGATCAGCACACCGGCATGCGCTCCGCGCCCGGTGGCGGTCATGATCGACATCGGCGTGGCAAGGCCGAGCGCACAGGGGCAAGCGATAATCAGCACCGACACCGCCGAGACGATGGCAAAGATCAGGCTGGGCTCGGGTCCAAACACGGCCCAGGCGGTGAAAGCGACAATCGCGACAAGGACGACGGCCGGGACAAAGTAGAAAGAAACGCGATCGGCCAACCCTTGAATCGGGGCGCGCGAGCGCTGCGCCTTGGCGACGAGCTCGACGATGCGCGCCAGCGTCGTCTCGGCGCCAACCTTCTCAGCGCGCATGATCAGCGCACCATTCTTGTTGAGCGTGCCGCCGGTCAGCGCATCGCCCTCGACCTTCTCGACCGGCAACGGCTCGCCCGTGATCATCGATTCGTCGATCGAGGACCGCCCTTCCAGCACCGTGCCATCGACCGGCACGGCGTCACCGGGGCGTATGCGCAGGCGATCGCCGGCCTTGACGGCGTCGAGGGGCACGTCGTTTTCGGAACCATCGGCGGCAATCAGCCGCGCGGTCTTCGGCGCCAGATCGAGCAAGGCGCGGATCGCCGAACCGGTCTTTTCACGGGCGCGCAGCTCCAGCACCTGACCAAGGAAGACCAGCGCAACGATGACGGCGGCAGCCTCGAAATAGACGGGCACCGCACCGCCATGGCCGCGGAACTGATGCGGGAAAATGTCCGGAAACAGCGTGGCGACGACGCTGTAGAGATAGGCAGCGCCAACGCCGAGCGAGATCAGCGTCCACATGTTGGGGCTGCGGTTGACCAGCGAGTCCCAGCCGCGGTGGAAGAAGGGAAAGGCGGCCCAAAGCACCACCGGACTTGCCAGGACCAGTTCGATCCAGACCTTTGTCCGGTCCTCGACCAGGCCTTCAAACATCAAGCCGATCATGGGCGCCATTGCGATGATCAGAAGGGGGACCGAAAGGACAGCGCTCACCCAAAACCGCCTGGTGAAATCGACCAGCTCGGGATTTGGCCCTTCATCGCCCGTCGGCACGCCCATCGGCTCCAGCGCCATGCCACAGATCGGGCAGGATCCTGGCTTGTCGCGGATGATTTCGGGATGCATCGGGCAGGTGTATTGCGTGCCTTTGGGCATCGGCTGCGGTGCCGGCCTGTCGCCGAGATATTTTTGCGGCTCCGCCTCGAATTTCGCCTGGCAGGCGGCCGAGCAGAAGTAAAAGCCCTGGCCTTCGTGGCGGGCAAAGTGCCTGGCTGTCGCGCGATCGACGCTCATACCGCAGACCGGATCGGTGGCCGTCAGGAATTTTTCCGGCTCGGCGACGAATTTCGTGCGGCAGCCCTGGCTGCAGAAATGATAGGGATGGCCATCATGCTCGGTCGTCGGCTTGCCGGCGACCGGATCGACAGTCATGCCGCAGACCGGATCGCGGACGACGCTCTTCGTGGTGGGCACGGCGCCTTTTGTCGAGCAGCAGCTACTATGCGCGTGATGATCGTGATCGGAATGCGTCATTCGAAAATGCCTTGATTTATCGGCGTGTGACGTGGAGATAGGGCTTCCAGTAACTGGAAGGTCAAGGGCTGTTTCGACTTTTCTTCTCCGGTCCACGGCGCGTCCATCCTCCCCCAGAAAAGTCTCACGCGGCAACACCACGCCTGCTAGAGAGCGAGCGTCCCGGGGGTGAGATTTTCTTTGGCAATGAAGCGTCTGGTCATCAATCTCGATCGGTCTCCCGATCGCCTTGCCCGTGTGACGGCGGAGTTTGCCCGCATCGGCGTCCCGTTCGAACGCGTTCAGGCCATCGACGCACGGGATCGGCCGGACCTGGACCAGCTGCCGCAAAATGTCGGATATCGGAACAGGCTGCCATTGACTGACGGCGAGATCGCCTGCCTGCTCAGTCACCGGGCCTGCTGGGCCGCCATAGCGCAAGGCGACGCTCGCTACGGGGCAATCTTCGAGGACGACATCGTCTTTGCCGCGAAAGCCGGCGCATTGCTTCGCGACAGCAACTGGATTCCAGCCGATGCCGAAGTCGTCAAGCTCGAAAGCTATTTTTGCAAGACCGTGATCCGACGCAAGCGCATTGACATCGGTCACGGCTTTTCCACATCCAAACTCGACGCTGGACATATAGGAACCGCCGGCTACATCATCTCCAGGCAAACCGCGCTCGACCTGATCAAGGCCACCGAGGAGATCGGCATCGCTGTCGACGACCTTGTCTTCAACCCCGAGTTTTCGGTTTTGCGAGGCGAGACAATCTATCAGCTTGTTCCTGCGCTCTGCGCGCAAGATCAGTTCCTTGGCGACAGGGCGCTCCAATTGCCAAGCCTGCTCAGGGAAAAGCGGGATATCCAGTGCGCCGCCGGGACCGGGAAACGCAGAAAGACAGCCATAGCGAAGGTCAAAGCCGAGGCTCGGCGGATAGGCAAGCGCATTGTCGATTTCTGTCGACTGAAGCGGAGAATGGTTATTCCATTTACTTATCCGAGCCAAAGCTCAACCGGGTCTTGAACCGGCTTTCAACGCCCCATACCCAGCGCCACGAAAACGCGCTATAGACGCCGCCGAACGGCAAGGCCGACTGGATATATGGCAAGAATCTCCCTGAAGCTCGACGAATTGATCGACGGCGAAGCCTTGCGCCGCGAGATGACCGCGCTGACCGCGGCCACGGCGGATGATGGCTCAGGGCAGGCCGCGCGCAATGGCGTGCTCCAACTGCTCAAGGGACGACTGGCGGAAGGGCGCGCCATTGCCGAACGAATGCTGATGGACGATGGCGGCGGCAGCGCCTGCGCGGCGCGGCTGTCGCATCTCATGGACGAGATCATCCGGGCGCTTTACGATTTCGCCGTCACCCATGTCTACCGGGTCAAGAACCCGTCCTCGGCGGAGCGCATGGCCGTCGTCGCTGTCGGCGGCTACGGCCGTGGAACGCTGGCGCCCGGATCCGACATCGACCTTCTGTTCCTGCTGCCCTACAAGCAGACGCCGTGGGGCGAACAGACAGTCGAATACATGCTCTACATGCTGTGGGACCTGGGGCTGAAGGTCGGCCACGCCACCCGTAACATCGACGAATGCCTGCGCCTGTCGCGCACCGATGTCACCATTCGCACCTCGATCCTCGAAGCACGTTTCCTGTGGGGCGAGGAAAAGCTCTATGATGAACTGATGCTGCGGTTCGATCATGAGGTGGTGCGCACGACCGGCCCCGAATATGTCCAGGCCAAGCTTGCCGAACGCGATGACCGCCATGCCAAGGCCGGCGAAAGCCGCTATCTGGTCGAGCCCAACGTCAAGGACGGCAAGGGCGGCCTGCGCGACCTGCAGACGCTGTTCTGGATCGGCAAATATTTCTATCGGGTGCGTACCGGCGAGGAACTGGTCGACAAGGGCGTCTTCACCGAGGGCGAATACCGCGAGTTCCAGAAGGCGGAGGATTTCCTGTGGGCGGTACGCTGCCACATGCATTTCCTCACCGGCAAGGCCGAAGAGCGGTTGCATTTCGACATCCAGCGCGAGATCGCCGAACGGCTCGGCTACACCACACACCCCGGCCTGTCGGCGGTCGAGCGCTTCATGAAGCACTACTTCCTCGTTGCCAAGGACGTCGGCGACCTGACCCGCATCTTCTGCGCGGCGCTCGAGGAGGAGCAGGCCAAGCACGTTCCTGGCTTCAACCGCATCTTCCTGACTTTCTCCAGGCGCAAACGCAAGCTGGCCGGCACCTCCGATTTCATTGTCGACAACCACCGCATCAACATCGCCGACGACCAGGTGTTCGAGCGCGATCCGGTCAATCTGCTCAGGCTGTTCTGGTTCGCCGACAAGCACGGTCTGGAATTCCACCCTGACGCGCTCAAGCTGCTGACCCGTTCGCTCGGCCTGGTCAACAAGTCGCTGCGGCGCGACGAGGAGGCCAACCGGCTGTTCCTCGACATATTGACCTCGGATCGCAATGCCGAACTCAATCTGCGTCGCATGAACGAAGCCGGACTGCTCGGCAGGCTGATCCCGGATTTCGGCAAGATCGTCGCCATGATGCAGTTCTCGATGTACCACCACTATACGGTGGACGAGCACCTGATCCGCTGCATCGGCGTGCTGGCCGAGATCGAGCGCGGCGACGGCGAAAAGGTCCACCCCCTCTCGCACACGCTGATGCCGGGCCTGAAGAAGAGCCGCGAGGCGCTCTATGTCGCCGTATTGCTGCACGACATTGCCAAGGGCAGGCCGGAGGACCATTCCGAGGCGGGGGCCAGGATCGCCCGTCGCATCTGCCCGCATATGGGGCTGTCGCCTGCCGATACCGAAACCGTGGCCTGGCTGGTCGAGAACCACCTCGTGATGTCGATGACGGCGCAGACCCGCGACCTCAACGACCGCAAGACCATCGAGGATTTTGCCGCGATCGTGCAGTCGGTCGAGCGGCTGAAGCTGCTTTTGATCCTCACCGTCTGCGACATCAGGGGCGTCGGACCCGGTGTCTGGAACGGCTGGAAGGGCCAGCTGCTGCGCACGCTCTACTACGAGACCGAATTGCTGCTGACCGGCGGGTTTTCGGAAGTGTCGCGCGCGCAGCGCACGGCGGCGGCGCGCGAGCGCCTGGCCGAGGCGCTTGCCGACTGGCCGGACAAGGCCCGCAAGCGCTATGTCGGCCAACACTACGAGAATTACCTTTTGACCGTCGATCTCGCAGACCAGTTGCGCCATGCCGAGTTCATCCGCGAAGCGGACGTGTCAGGCAACAAGCTTGCCACCATGGTCAAGACCCACCAGTTCGAGGCGGTGACCGAAATCACCGTGCTGGCGCAGGACCACCCCCGCCTGCTCTCGGTCATCGCCGGGGCTTGCGCCGGAGCCGGCGGCAACATTGTCGACGCGCAGATCTTCACGACGTCGGATGGCCGCGCGCTCGACACGATCCTGATCAGCAGAGAATTCGATCGCGACGAGGACGAGCGCCGGCGTGCCGAGCGTGTCGGCCGGCTGATCGAGGACGTGCTGTCGGGCAAGAGCTGGCTGCCGGAAATGATCGAGAAGCGCACCAAGCCGCGGCGCGGCTCCAAGGTGTTCAAGATCCCACCGCGTGCCGAAATCCGCAACACGCTGTCAAACCGTTTTTCGGTCATCGAGGTCGAGGGCCTCGACCGGCCGGGACTGCTGTCGGAGATCACCGGAACGCTTTCCGACCTGTCGCTCGACATCGCATCGGCCCACATCACCACCTTCGGCGAAAAGGTCATCGACACCTTCTATGTCACCGATCTCACTGGCCAGAAGATAGATAGCCCGGCCCGCATCGCCACCATCCGCAATCGGCTGATGGCAACGCTCGAAGGCATCGTGCCCGAACGCGGCGGCAAGCCCAGGGCGGCGGCCGAGTGACAACGACCATCACTTTGTCCCAATTGCGCAGGCAGTTCCCAAAAGCATGAGCCTCGTCAAGAAATTCGCAACGGTCGCTTCCGGCACGCTGATGAGCCGCGCGCTCGGTTTCGGCCGCGAGATGCTGATGGCTGCTGCACTCGGAACCGGACCGGTTGCCGATGCCTTCAACGCCGCTTTCCAGTTTCCCAACACCTTTCGCCGGCTGTTTGCCGAGGGGGCCTTCAACGCCGCCTTCGTGCCGCTATTCGCCAAGGAGATCGAGACCCACGGTACCGACGGCGCCAAGCGCTTTTCCGAGGAAGTGTTCGGCGTGCTGTTCACGGCGCTGCTGGCGCTGACGATCATCATGGAACTGTCGATGCCGCTGATCGTGCGCTATCTGGTGGCGCCGGGTTTTGCCGGCACGCCGGGGAAGTTCGACACCACGGTGACGCTGGCGACGATCATGTTTCCCTATCTGATCTGCATGTCGCTGGGTGCCATGATGGCGGGCATGCTGAATTCGCTGCGCCGCTATTTCGCCGCCGCGGTGGCACCGGTGTTCCTCAACATCATCCTGATCGGCGTGCTCGCCTATGCCTGGTACAAGGGCTCGGATGCCCTCACAGTCGGCTACGGGCTGTCCTGGGGCGTGCTTGCCGCCGGACTGGTGCAGTTGGCGATCGTCTGGGTGGCGGTGCGCCATGCCGGCATCTCGATCGGCTTTCGCCGTCCCAAAATGACGCCCGCGGTCAAGCGGCTGCTGATCCTGGCGCTGCCGGCGGCCATCACCGGCGGCATCACCCAGATCAACCAGCTGATCGGTACGGCGATCGCCTCGGCGCAGAACAGCGCGGTGTCCTCGCTCGCCTATGCCGACCGCATCTACCAGTTGCCGCTCGGCGTGGTCGGTGTTGCGGTGGCGATCGTGCTGTTGCCCGAACTGTCGCGGGCGCTGAAGTCGGGCAATCTGATCGAGGCGGCCAATCTGCAGAACCGCTCGGTCGAGTTCACGCTGTTCCTGACCTTGCCGGCAGCCGCGGCACTCTGGGTGATGTCTGAGCCGATCGTGCGGCTGGTCTATGAGCGCGGCGCGTTCGCCGCCAACGGATCGACGCCGACGGTGGCGGCGATCCTGGCCATCTTCGGCCTCGGCCTGCCGGCCTTCGTGCTGATCAAGGCGTTCACCCCAGGCTATTTCGCCCGTGAGGATACGCGCACGCCGATGATCTTTGCCGCCATCTCGGTGGCGGTGAACGTCACCACGGCGCTGACGCTGTTTCCACGGATGGGGGCGCCCGGCATTGCGGTGGCCTCGGCCGTCGCCGGCTGGGTCAACGCGGTGATGCTGCTCGGCGTCTTGATCCGGCGCGGCCATTGGGGCCGCGACGTACCGCTGATGAAGCGCATTCCACGTCTGGTGCTGTCCGCCGTGGTGATGGGCGCTGCGCTCTATTTTGCCGAACACTGGTTCGCCATCAGGCTTGGGCCGGGCTCGCCGCTGGTGGTCAAGGCGGCGACGCTGCTGTCGCTGGTTGCCGGTGGGGCGCTGCTTTATTTCATCACCGCGTTTGCCACCGGCGGCGCCGATTTCGGGATGATCCGGCGCAATGTCGGACGGAAAGGATCGCCGCCGACTAGGGAACAGTCTCCAGATCCGTGAGCCGGAATTTATTGCAATGTCCCACCCCTCATTGCGACGATAGCGGCTGCTTCGACAAACATTAGTCTTCTCCAGACAATTCGTCATAGACGGAGGGTGGCAAGGTGTTGCGCGCCTGCCCCCTCAGTTCAATTCCGAGTTCGGCCCGAAGCCGTGCCGCGGTCTCCAGCGGCGTCTCGCGGCTGCGCCTGCGCTGCAGTGCCTCTTGCATACCGACCACGCCGGCGGGGCGCTTCTGACCTTCAGATCCGGTGGGCATTCAAGGCGTCTCCTCCAAGGTCGCTATGTAATGCACCCGGCTGCCGCTCGCGTACATGATGAAGTGCTTGTTGCCAAAGCGGTCGTTTTTGACAGTGAGCGACGTAGTGAACCGCGGAGCGTTTCGTGGTAATGGGGTCGTGGCGACGAGTGGCAGATGGCTCGCGGCTAGCCGCGATAGAAGCACGACTAATTGCCCTTCGGCCAGCGACTTCTCTGGGATGGAATCCTCCCATTGATCGGGCGCCCCGTGGCGTACAATCTTCCAAACTCGCGCCAAGTCTCCGGCCCCTGCTTTCCGCGAAGCATATGGGTGCTTTCGCATATTTCAAACTTCAAACCGAGACACTCCCGGTTTCTTGTCCCTGTTCCTTATAGTCTGCTCCAAGGCCCAATGGCCTCTTGATCCTCTCACCGCTCTCGTCCATAAGCGCGCCGTCGCAAGACTTTCGCCGCGCGCGGTTTCCAGCCGCGTGATTGGCTCCGAAAAGTCTGCAACTTTTCGGAATCACGCTTATACGGCCCTCCACAAGCCATGAGGACAATCATGACCGCCTTCAAGCCACTCGTCTTTTCCGGTGTCCAGCCGACCGGCAATCTGCACCTCGGCAACTATCTCGGCGCCATCAAGAAATTCGTCGCCCTGCAGGACACCTCCGATTGCATCTATTGCGTCGTCGACCTGCATTCGCTGACAGCCCAACTCGTTTATGAAGACCTAGCCGATCAGACGCGGTCGATCACCGCTGCGTTCCTGGCCTCGGGCATCGACCCGAAGAAGCACATCGTCTTCAATCAGTCGCGGGTCATGCAGCACGCCGAGCTTGCCTGGATCTTCAATTGCGTGGCGCGCATCGGCTGGATGAACCGTATGACGCAGTTCAAGGACAAGGCCGGCAAGGACCGCGAGAACGCGTCGCTCGGCCTGCTAGCCTATCCTTCGCTGATGGCTGCCGACATCCTGCTCTACCGTGCCACCCACGTGCCGGTGGGCGAGGACCAAAAGCAGCATCTGGAACTCACACGCGACATCGCGCAGAAATTCAACAACGACTTCTCCGACCGCATCGCGGCCCTTGGCATCGGCGTCGAGATGCAGGTCGGCGAAGAGACCGTGAACGGCTATTTCCCGCTGACCGAGCCGGTCATCGGTGGGCCGGCGGCGCGCATCATGTCGCTGCGCGACGGCTCCAAGAAAATGTCCAAATCCGACCCGTCGGATCTGTCGCGCATCAACCTGACCGACGATGCCGACGAGATCTCGAAGAAGATCCGCAAGGCCAAAACCGACCCGGAAGCGTTGCCGAGCGAGCCGGACGGCCTGGCCGGCCGACCCGAGGCGGAGAACCTGGTCGGCATCTATGCGGGTCTCGCCGAGATGTCGAAGGCGGATGTACTCAAGGAATTCGCCGGCCAGCAGTTTTCCGTGTTCAAGCCGGCCTTGGCCGATCTTGCAGTGGAAAAACTGGCGCCGATCGCCAGCGAGATGCGCCGCATTTCGGATGACCGCGCCTATGTCGACGCGGTGCTCAAGGATGGCGGCGAGCGCGCCGGCTTGCTGGCCGAAGCGACGATGAAGACGGTGCGCGACATTATCGGCCTGCTGCAGGGCTGATCGCGACATCGGGTGCACTGGCACAAGGCCGGCGGCTTGCCGCCGGTCCCCCGCAGTGGCAGATTGCGGCCGCACGACACCGAGTAGATAGACATGGTCTCCAAACGCCTCAGCCGCGAAGCCGGCCATCGCAGGAAATTCCTGACGATCATCGACGACACGCCGGAATGCGAGCGCGCCGTCGCCTATGCCTCGAAACGGGCGCAGAGCACCAGCGGCACGCTGGTCCTGCTCTATGTCATCGTGCCGGACGATTTCCAGCATTGGCTGGGTGTCGAGAAGATCATGCGCGAGGAAGCCAACGCCACGGCGCGCGCCGCACTCGACAGCTATGCCAACAAGGTGCGCCAGAAGCTCGGCATCGAGCCCGAGATGGTGGTGCGCGAAGGCAAGCCGACGGAAGAGATCCACAAATTGATCGAGGAAGACCAGGACATCGCCATCCTGGTGCTGGCCGCCGGTGCGGGCAAGGAAGGCCCTGGGCCGCTTGTCGGCGCCGTGGCCGGCAAGGGGGCCGCCTTCCCGATCCCAGTGACTGTGGTGCCGCAGAACCTGTCGGACGAGGAAATAGACAGCCTGGCCTGAGATTTTGCTCTTCAGGTGATGCCGGTCCGATTTTGGGCGCGAAAAAACATTCCGCCAGCGAGCTGTTCCGGCGATGCGTTTCGCTTGAATGTCCAGCCAATTGAGCCTATTTAGAATTGTTCCAAACTAGATGCCCAAACGGGCACGGAGACGGCCATGTTCATCCAGACTGAATCGACGCCAAACCCGGCGACGCTGAAATTCCTGCCCGGCAAGGAAGTGCTTCTGGAAGGCACCGCCGATTTCCGCGATGCCGACAGTGCCGCCGTCGCCTCGCCGCTGGCCGGCCGGCTGTTCGAAATTCCTGGCGTCACCGGCGTTTTCTTCGGTTATGACTTCATCACCGTGACCAAGGATGGCCCCGACTGGCAGCATTTGAAGCCGGCGATCCTCGGCGCCATCATGGAGCATTTCATGTCCGGCGCGCCCGTCATGGCCAAAGCCGGCCCGGCCGCCGAGACCAGCCAGACCGGTGAGTTCTACGACAAGGCCGACGAGGAGTTGGTCATCACCATCAAGGAACTGCTCGATACACGGGTGCGCCCCGCGGTCGCCCAGGATGGCGGCGACATCACTTTCCGCGGCTTCGAGAACGGCACGGTGTTCCTGCACATGAAGGGCGCCTGCGCCGGCTGCCCGTCCTCGACGGCGACGCTGAAGCACGGCATCCAGAACCTTCTGCGCCATTTCGTGCCGGAAGTGCAGCAGGTCGAGCAGGTCTCGTAGAGACCTCCTTCTCGACGCATTAGAGGCAAACAACAAAAAACCGGGCCGAATTGCCCGGTTTTCTGCTTGGGACGTCCGTTGTTGCCTAGACGGTCCGCGTACGAAAACTGCCTCTAGAGAACGATGACCTTGGCGCCGACCGAGGCGCGGTCATAGAGGTCGATAATGTCCTGATTCATTAGGCGGATGCAGCCAGATGACATAGCCTTGCCGATCGAATTCCACTCCGGGCTGCCATGCAGGCGATAGCCTGAATCACCGCCCTTGTTGAACAGGTACATGGCGCGCGCGCCGAGCGGGTTCTTCAGGCCCGGCTCCATGCCGCCGGCAAACTTTTCCAATTCCGGCTGGCGCTGGATCATCTGCCTCGGCGGCGTCCAGGTCGGCCATTCGCGCTTGAGCGCAATGTGGGCGGTGCCATGCCACTCGAAGCCCTCGCGGCCGACGCCGATGCCGTAGCGAATGGCCCTGCCGTCGCCCTCGATGAAGTAGAGGAACTTGTTCTGCGTATCGACGATGATCGTGCCCGGCTTTTCCGGGCTGTCGTAGTTCACTTCCTGCCGATGGTACTTCATCGGCACTTTCTCGATCGGGATGCGCGGTAGCTGATAACCGGCGTCGGTGACCGCGCCGTAGTCGTTGGAGAAGATCTGCGAGCCGATGGTGCTGCAACCGGCGATAGCAGTGGAGAGCGCCAGTGCGGCGATGATTGCAAACGACTTCATGCGCATCAGGTGATCCGGTGCCCCGCCCAAATTCGGCGGCACGAGTCGGCCGCTCTCTCATCGTCATTCATGCTGGCATTTGCTTTGCTTGCCAAGCGCGCGATGCCTATATGCCTGCCTTGACGTACCGGTAAGCGTATCACTATGGCATTTTGGCAACAGGACTCACAGGATTGTGAAGCAAATTCAATGGGCCTGCTCCATGGGCTCCTGGAAATCGAGGAGAACCGTCATGAATGTCGGTGACGCCGCCCACCGCTCCGGCCTGCCGGCCAAGACTATCCGCTACTATGAAGAGATCGGCCTGATCGCCCCGGCGCGGGCCGCCAACGGCTACCGCGATTATTCCGGAGACGACATCCATCGGCTGGCCTTCCTGCGCCGCGCGCGCAATCTCGGCTTTTCCATCGACGATTGCCGCCAGTTGATGGCGCTTTACCAGGATCGCAGCCGCGCCAGCCACAACGTGCGCGAAATCGCCGCCGCCCATGTCACGGCGATCGAGGAGAAAGTGCGCGAGTTGCAGTCGATGCGCTCGACGCTGCAGAAACTGATCCATGCCTGCCACGGCGACGAAAGGCCGGATTGTCCGATCCTTGATGACATGGCGGGAGCGGCGTTGCTCAGCGACAGGGGCACCTCTGCGGCTGCATAATGACCCTACGTCGACGAGGCCCGACGCCTGGTCGACTCCTGCCGGGAGGACGTCCACAAATGGTCTCGATGAGCGTCGAACTGCGCAATATGGGGGGCACGCAGGCGGCCATGGGCTGGGTCGGCGGCCACACGATCATCGTCGACCGGCCCGAAGGCAAGGCCGGCGGCATGGGCCTGGGCTTCAATGGCGGCCAGCTGCTCGCCCTGGCGATCGGCGGCTGCTTCTGAACGACCTTCGCTACGTTGCCGAGGAAATGGGCATAACGCTCAACAAGATCGCCGTGACCGTGACGCTGAACCTCGAAGGCAAGCCTTTGCTCGCGACTTCGTCAACCATGACGGTTTCCTGCACGACGCTGGACGGCTCCGACCCGGCGGAGATCATCACAAGGGCCGCGGCGATTTCCACGGTCAGCAACTCCCTGCGCCAGGGCGTGCCGGTGAGCATCGAAACGGACGCAACGGCGACCGGCTTGTCGGAGGAATGATCCCCGGGAACAGGCGCATTTGGCCGCGTGGATTGTCAGAGATCGCTAAATAGGCCCACCGCCGGCACGGCAGAGCGATTGATCCAATTTTCTTCGGCATCTGGGCGCGTCAATCTGACGCGCTATGTCTTCCCTTGTTGCAATGATCAACGATGGAGATTGGCATGGATCGGCGATTGTTTCTGACTGGAATGCTTGGGCTGGCAGGGGCTGCGACCGTCGTCGCAATCGCGCGTCCTGCCACCGCCTTGGCCGGCATCCCCAATACGGGGCCCGGCATTCTCGATGAGCTCGACAAACCGTCCGACGACATTCTCGACCCGGATGGTCCCGATGTCCAGGACGGCGTCGAGTTCGTGCGGCACCGCAGGTGGCACCGCCGCCGTCGTCGACGCGGGTGGAGGCGGGTTTGCCGTCGCTATTGGCGCCACGGTTCCTGGCGCCGCAGGTGTTTCCGCAGATCCTTCTGGATCCACTTCTGACGAGACCTGCAACGCGAAGGTCCCGGAGTCCGCCGACGCCTTCGCTATCGCTGCAGGCTTGAACCCAATCGGTAAAAAAGGCCCGCCGCCCCTCGGCAGCGGGCAGGTCCTGGAGTGCCGGGGGATCAACCCGGCATGGGTCAACGAGCGGGTCACCGGTTGGTTGCAGGGATCGGCCCGGTAGCCTTCCTTTGGGTGGACCGCCACCGGGCCTGACCGGAGCGGGGTGTATTGGGGGAGCCCCGGCTGCTTCGAAAATATCACCTTTCACTTATATTCTCTCTAGCTAATTAACAGGAGCGACGCAGCCCGGAGTGTAGCTGGGTGGCCTCATCGGACAGGCGCGCGCCCTTGCAATCGACGAGACCCTGCGCCGCTCGCGGCGAGGCACGATCACGGGAAGTGAACGTGACGCCATCGTAGCGTTCTGATCATTAGATGCCTCCCGCCACTGGAGGTTCATCGAATGCCAGCTTATGCCATTCTTGCCCTGGCTATTGTCGGTGAGGTCATCGCGACCAGCGCGATGAAGGCCTCGGAAGGCTTCACCAGGCTTGGCCCGTCGATGTTGGTGCTGCTCGGTTACGCCACGGCGTTTTTCTTTCTGTCCCAGGTGCTGGACCGCATACCGGTCGGCGTTGCCTATGCAGTATGGGCGGGCGGCGGCATTGTTCTGGTCGCGCTGGTCGCTTGGATTGTCTACGGGCAACGGCCCGACGTGGCAGGTTTTGTCGGCATGGGCCTGATCTTGGCTGGAGTGCTGGTTTTAAACCTGCTGTCCAAAACGGGCGTTCATTGAGGTCCGACAACTACACGATCGCCTACATAAAGGCGGTTATATATTTGACAGGCCTAACGCCAAAATGGCCGGCGCAGGTTGCCGGATGAATGATGATCCGCGCCGGCCACTGCGGCTTCTTTGAGGGGTTGCCGCCTGCCGGGAGCTAGAGCGCGCGAATTGGCCGGCAATTGAGGCCCAGCCGCTTGGTTAAAAACGTACAGTGAATCCTTATTGAAGCCACCTCACAGCGTATTAAAATCCCAAGGTCACCGGCTACGGGTTAACGGCGCACCGGTGGTTGAGAGTAACGCTAAGCTCCCGCCCTTATGGATGGGAGGTTGGCCATGTCTCAGTTCGATAGCTCGGTATCGGCTTTTGACTGCGATATTTTGCGCAGCGCGTTCATAAAAATCGTCATCCAGAAGAACATTCCAGAGGACAAATGGCGGGCCGAGGCCGAGCTTTTGATCCGGGAGTATACGGATAGCGACGACATTGAGCCCGGTTTAGCGGAATGGATCGCGCGGAAGTAGCCCGCGATGAAAGAGTGGAAGCCCGACGATTACCTGAAAGCGCCCACATAAAACAGGTTCAAACCGTGAACAGAATCTGGCATGGTGCCTGGCATGCCGATCATCTCCCCCATCCCCATCAATCCTCTCATCGACGGCCGCCAGTCCGAACGCGCCATGCTGGTGCGGCGCGGCGTACAGCGGCTGCTCATGGATATGGGCGCACATGTGTTGCCCGAGCTGTCGCTGGCCACGGGCCGCCGCGCCGACCTCGTCGCGCTGACCCGGCAGGGCGATATCTGGATAATCGAGATCAAATCCTCGATCGAGGATTTCAGGGTCGACCGCAAATGGCCCGACTACCGGCTGCATTCCGACCGCTTCTTCTTCGCCACCCATCCCGGCGTGCCCTCGGAAATCTTTCCGCAGGAATGCGGCTTCATCCTTTCCGACGGCTATGGCGCCGAGATCCTGCGCGATGCGCCCGAGCACCGCATGGCAGCGGCAACGCGCAAGGCGCTGATGCTGCGGGTCGCGCGGGCCGGCGCTTCGCGGCTGCTGGCGGCAGAGCTTGCCGGCGTGTCGGTGCCGGCGCTGGAGGGTGAGAGCGAGTAACGGCCCGTCCTTCAGTCTATGACCGGCTCTGCTCTTCATCGTCCTCCACGCCACCCTTGGCGGGCGCCATGAGCAGCACGGCAGCACCCAGAATGGCGGCGATGAAGGAGCCGGCGAGGATGCCGACCTTGACCGCGTCCTGCAGCGCCACGTCGCCGGCGAAGGCGAGCAGGCCGATGAACAGGCTCATGGTGAAGCCGATGCCGCACAGCAGCGATATGCCGATCATGTGCGTCCAGCCGGCATTGGCGGGCAGGTCGGCAAGACCGAGCCGGATCGCAAGTGCCGAGGAGCCGAACACGCCGACCAGCTTGCCAACCACCAGGCCGGCGGCGACACCCAGCGTCAACGGCTCGATCAGCGCACTGACGCTGAGGCCGGCCAGCGAAACGCCGGCATTGGCAAAGCCGAAGATCGGGATGACGACGAAGGCCACAATCTTGTGCAGGCCGTGCTCGAGCCGGTGCAGCGGCGAATGGTCGAGATCGTGGCCAATGCCGGCGGAGCGCTCAAGCGGGATGGTCAGCGCCAGCGCCACGCCGGCGAGCGTGGCATGGACGCCGGATTTCAGCACCAGCATCCACAAGATGACGCCGAGCACGAGATAGGGAACCAGCGTCATCACCCGCATGCGGTTGAGCACGACAAGCGCGGCAATGACGGCGAAGGCAGCACCCAGATAAGCCAGCGACAGGCCGCTGGTGTAGAAGATGGCGATGATGATGACGGCACCGAGGTCGTCGATGATCGCCAGTGCTGTGAGGAACACCTTCAGCGAAGCCGGCACGCGGCTGCCGAGCAGCGACAGCACGCCGAGCGCGAAAGCGATGTCGGTGGCGGTCGGGATCGCCCAGCCGGACAGGGCGGCCGCATTGTCGCGGTTGACGGCCACATAGACGAGTGCGGGAACCACCATGCCGCCGGCGGCTGCAATGCCGGGCAGCACGCGCCGGGGCCAGGTGGAGAGCTGGCCGTCCAGCATCTCGCGCTTGATCTCCAGTCCGACGAGCAGGAAGAACACCGCCATCAGCCCGTCATTGACCCAATGCGAGACGCTGAGCGGGCCGAGATAGGCGTGGAGCGCGGAGAAATAGGTTTCGGCGAGCGGCGAATTGGCGACGATCAGGGCCAGTGCCGCCGCCACCATCAGGATGATGCCGCCAGCCGCTTCACTATCGAGGAATTCGCGGAAGACGGAAACCGGCCGATGCTTCAAGTCCTGCATGTCGCCTCCGTCATGCCGTCTGTTTTGGCGGGCTTCGATCCCGCAAGATGGCAAACGGCGGCCTTAACGCGGCGCCCGCTTGGCCAGTATGCGCTGCAAGGTGCGGCGATGCATGTTGAGCCGGCGCGCTGTCTCGGAGACGTTGCGCTCGCACATCTCATAGACGCGCTGGATATGTTCCCAACGGACGCGGTCGGCCGACATCGGGTTTTCAGGCGGCGCCGCGCGCTCGCCGGCGGTGCGGGTGAGTGCCGCGAAGATATCATCGGCGTCGGCGGGCTTGGAGAGATAATCGACCGCACCGAGCTTCACCGCGGTCACCGCGGTGGCGATGTTGCCATAGCCGGTCAGGATGATGGTGCGGGAATCCTCGCGCTTTTCGCGGATGGCCGCGACCACGTCGAGGCCGTTGCCGTCGCCGAGCCGCATGTCGACCACGGCGTAGGCGGGTGGATTGGCGCGCGCCTTGGCAACCGCCTCCTCGACGCTCTCGGCCGTCTCGACCACGAAGCCCCTGGCTTCCATGGCGCGGGCCAGACGCGTGAGGAACGGCTTGTCGTCATCGACGACAAGCAGCGAGGTGTCCTCGCCTTCAACCATTGCGCCAATATTCTCGTCGCCTGTCATAGTCTCAAAATTCCTGCTGCCTTAATTTTACGCAAATATAGTTCCTGAGCCTCCTTGTCCAATTTTTAGAGGTCCTTAAAGGCTCTCAGGCGGTGTCGAACATGCTGGCCGAAGTGATTTCCGGATTGAGGAACACACCACGAGGCCACGATATCTGGACCATGGCGCCCTCGCCCAGGCCGCTCGAATTGCGGAAATCGAGCACGGCACCAGAGCGTTCGAGCAGGGTCTTGGCGATGAACAGGCCGAGGCCCAGACCGCCGCCGGTTTCATTACCCTGGCGCGTCGACATATAGGGCTCGCCGATGCGGTCGATGATCTCGGCCGGAAAGCCGGGGCCGTCATCGATGATCGAGAAGGTGACGGTGGCCTCGTCCCAGCTCCAGCGCACGGTGACGCTTTTGCGGGCAAAATCGACGGCGTTCTCGACCAGGTTGCCGAGGCCGTAGATGACGCCCGGATTGCGTCGCCCGACCGGCTCGGGGCCGATGCGTTCGCCCGGCCGAAGCTTGATCGAGATGCCGAAGTCCCGGTGCGGCGCGGTGACCTCCTCCACCAGCGAAGTCAATGGCAACCGCGAAAGATGCGCCTCGCCCTCGGAGGACAGGCTGGTCAGCCGCTTGAGAATCTCGCGGCAACGCTCGCTCTGCGAACGCAACAGCGTCACGTCTTCCCCGTATTTCGGATCCTTGCCGAGCGCCTTTTCCATCTCCTTGGCGACAAGCGCGATGGTGGCGAGCGGCGTGCCGAGCTCGTGCGCGGCCGCGGCGGCCAGCCCGTCGAGTGCCGAAAGGTGCTGTTCGCGCTGCAGCACGAGCTCGGTTGCGGCGAGCGCATTGGCCAGAAGCCGGGCTTCGGCGGCCACCCGGAAGGCGTATATGGCGGTGAAGGCGATCGAGGACAGCACCGCCATCCACATGCCGGCGACATAGAGAAAAGGCATCGCCAGCGGCGCGTCCTCATGCCAGGGCAGCGGCAGATGGACAAAGACCAGAAAGGTCGCCGCCGACATGACCAGCCCGCCGAGGATGGCGGTCAGGCGCAGGGGCAGCGATGTCGCCGAAATGACGACAGGCACGGTCATCAGCAGCGAGAACGGATTGGTGAGGCCGCCGGTCATGTAGAGCAGGCCGGCAAGCTGCAGGCTGTCGAAGATGAGGATGCCGAAGGCCGCAAGCGGCGTGAGCCGGTGCGCCGCCGGAAAGCGAAAGGCTAGAAACAGGTTCATCCAGGCCGAACAGGCGATCAGGGCAAAGCAGAGGCTGACCGGCAGCGGAAACTTCAGCCCATAGGCGACGACGAGCACCGTCAGGCTCTGACCGACAATGGCAAGCCAGCGCAACCGGATCAGCGTGTTGAGGCGCAGTCTCTGGCTCTGCTGGAAATCGGGCGAACGCAAAACGTTGATCATGGCCATGGATTACAGCCGTAGGACCAGGAACGCTAGGTCCCGCGCGGTTTGGCGCGGGCGGTGGCGGCGGCGAGCAGCGGGTTTTCCGGCCAGACATGCTTGGGATAGCGGCCGCGCATGTCGGCGCGCACATCGGCCCAGGAGCCGCGCCAGAAGCCGGGCAGGTCGCGCGTCGTCTGGATTGGCCGGTGCGCCGGCGACAGGAGTTCGAGCGTCAGCGGCACACTGCCATTGGCGATGGCGGGATGGCGGTCGAGGCCGAACAGCTCCTGCACGCGAACCGCCAGCACCGGCCATTCGCCGTCATAGCGGATCGGCACATGGCTGCCCGACGGGGCATCGAAATGGGTCGGCGCCAGCGTATCGATCCTGCGCTGCAGATCGTGCGGCACGAGGCTGGCCAGTCCGGCCGAGACAACGCCCGCATCGATGGCGGCAAACGATGCCGCGCCGGCGAGGTAAGGCAGCAGCCAGTCGTCGAGGCGCTCGATGAGGGCGGCATCCGCCATGTCGGGCCAGGGCGCGCCAAGGCCGCGATGCAGCCAGCCAAGCCGCTGGCGCAGCGTTTGCGCCTCCTTGCTCCAATTCAGCAGCGACAGCCCGTGCTGGCGCACCGCATCGAGGACGGCGCGGTCGGCGTCGGGCCCCGTTGGCGGCGGCAGCATGCGTTCGGCGAGCGTGATGGCGCCAAGGCGCACGGTTTCACGCACACGCACGGCGCGCTTGTCGCGGTCGAAGCTCGTTTCGCGGCGGACCTCGATCCTGTCCGCCAGCGCAGCGCGGACATCGTCCTCGCCGATCGCCGCCGCCGCCGTGATGCGCGCATTCTGTGCCTTGCCCTGCAGGTCGGCGACGACCAGAAACGGCTCGCCCGCCAGCGGATCGCCGGCGTCGAGCATGGCGCCGGAGCCGTTGGCCAGCACGAAACGACCACGCTCGCCACGCGCCTTCGCCACCCGATCCGGCCAGGCGTGGACGAGCAGGGGACCGGCTGACTTACCCTCCCCCTTGTGGGGAGGGTCGGCGAGCGCGCCTTGCGCAGCAAGGCGCGGGAGACGGGGTGGGGGTGCAGCGCTCGGCCTACCCCCACCCCGCTCCGCTTCGCGGATCGACCCTCCCCACAAGGGGGAGGGTGAAGAGGTGCCGGCCTGCCGCGCCAGCCGTTCGGCGAGCTGCTTGGCGGCGGTAGCGCGCGGAGATCTTTCCCCGCGAAAGCGCATCAGCCGTCGCTCCAGATCGGCGCCGTCGCCACCAAGACCCCGTTCGGTGAGCAGCACGGCAAGCATCGCCGCCTCGAAGGCATGGCCGCTCCGGGCTGCCTCGGCAACCATGTGCGCCAACCGCACCGGCAGAGCGAGCTTGCGCATCGCTGCACCCGCCTCCGTCAGGCGCCCCGTCTCGTCGATGGCGTCCAGCGCGCGCAACAGCCCCTTTGCCTCATTAAGGGCCGGAACAGGCGGCGGATCGAGAAAAGCGAGCCCTGCCGGATCGGCAACGCCAAAGGCAGCGCAATCGAGCAGCAGTCCGGACAGATCGGCCTCGAGGATTTCCGGCGGCGTGAAAGTGGGAAGTGCAGCCGTCTGCTCGGCCCGCCACAGCCGGATGGCGACGCCTGGCTGCGTGCGTCCGGCACGGCCGGCGCGCTGGTCGGCGGAAGCCTTGCTGACGCGCACGGTTTCGAGCCGGGTGAGGCCGCTGGCCGGTTCGTAGCGCGGCAGGCGCGACAGGCCCGAATCGATGACGACGCGCACGCCGTCGATGGTGATCGAGGTCTCGGCGATCGAGGTGGCCAGCACCACCTTGCGGCGGCCTGCCGGCGGCGGCTTGATCGCGGCGTCCTGCGCCTTGCCGTCGAGCATGCCGTAGAGCGGCACGATGTCGGTATCGGTGCCGACCTTGCCGGCCAGCCGTTCGGCGGTGCGCTCGATCTCGCGCTGGCCGGGCAGGAAGGCAAGCACGCTGCCGCTTTCGTCGGCAAGGGCGGCGCGGATCGCCTTGGCCATCGCATCCTCGATGGCGATGCCGGCGGGACGCTCGTCATAGCGGATGTCGACAGGGAAGGCGCGACCCTCGCTCTCGATCACCGGCGCGCCCGACATGAGTTTGGCGACACGTGCGCCGTCGAGCGTCGCCGACATCACAGCTAAGCGCAGATCCGGCCTGAGCGCCCCTTGCACGTCGAGGGCCAGAGCGAGACCGAAATCGCCGTCGAGCGAGCGCTTGTGGAATTCGTCGAAGATCACAGCCGAAACGCCGGGCAATTCGGGATCGTCGAGGATCATCCGCGCCAGCACGCCTTCGGTGACGACCACGATCCTGGTCTTTGCCGAAATGCGGTTTTCCATGCGCATGGCATAGCCGACGGTGGCGCCGGGCTCCTCACCAAGCAATTCAGCCATGCGGCGAGCGGCGGCGCGGGCGGCGAGGCGGCGCGGTTCAAGCAGGATGATCTTGCCGGCGCCGAGCCAAGGCGCGTCAAGCAGCGCCAGCGGCACCAGCGTCGTCTTGCCGGCGCCCGGCGGCGCCACCAGCACGGCTCTGTTGCCAAGGCCGAGCGCTTCGCGCAGCGCCGGCAGCACGGCGGATACAGGAAGCTCCGGCAGGGGTTTTGTGGTCATGGCGCCCGCATATCAGCGGTTACGGCCACGGCGCAACCAGAGACGGTTCAAAGCCGGGTGCGCGAAAACGGGTTCCAGCGCACGGTGCCCAGCCGCGCTTCCTCACGCACCATGGTCAACAGGCCGGCGCCGCCAACGACCGCCAGGCCAACCAGCGACAGTCCGTCCGGATATTCCTGGAAAAACAACGCGCCGAGGATCACCGCCCAGGCGATCTGCGAATAATGCGTCGGCGCGACGCGGTTGGCAGGCGCGTATTTCATGGCCAGCAGTTGAAGGAATTGTCCGCCCGCGGTGAAGGCACCGGCCATCACCAGCCACAGCAACTGCTTTCCGCTGGGAACAGTGAAGGCGGTGGCGGCGGCACCGATGCCGTTGAACAGCAGTCCGCAACCGACCAGCACGCCGAGCATGGTGGTGCGCTTTTCCTGCTGCGCCAGCGAGCGCATCAGGATGACGCTGGTGGCGGCGAGGAAGGCAACGCCGAAGGCAGCAAGATGGCCGAGATTGAGCTCGCGAAAGCCAGGCCGCACCACCAGCATGACTCCGGCAAAACCGGCGACCACCGCCAGCCAGCGCCAGGGGCCGACCTTCTCCTTGAGGATCACCGTGGAGAGGATGGTGACGCAGAGCGGCGCCAGGAAGATCAGCGCATAGGACTCGGCCAGCGGAATGGTGGTGAAGGCGTAGACGCTGAGAACGCCGGAAGCGATGCCCGCCCAGGCGCGCGCCTGCACCGCCCATGGCCTTTTGGTGCGCCAGAAATCGCGCCAGCGTTCGCCCGCAGGTCGCGTGAAGAACAGGAAGAAGCCCGCGAACAAGGTTATGAAAAAGCCGATCTCGAAGATCGTGAGCTGACCGCCCAGGCTTTTGACAACGGCATCGCTGCCCGAATAGCTTGCGTAGGCGATCAGGGCGAGCAGGATTCCGTTCGTCACGTTGTTCCAGTTCCGGGGAGAGAGTGATTTGAAAATCCTAGCGCTCGGTGCGCATCCGGACGACATCGAGATCTTCATGTTCGGTACGATGGCCGCCTATGCCGCGCAAGGCGCAGAGCTCACTTTTGCCATGGCCACGGATGGTGCCAGGGGCGGCACGAGTGATCCCGCTGTTCTCGCTCGTGTCCGTCGCGATGAAGCAACGGCCGCGGCCGCGCTGGTAGGCGCAATGCCACGCTTCCTGGACTTTCCGGACGGCGAGTTGGTGGCCGATGCGGCGCTGATCGGAGCTCTGAAAGCACTGATCGGTCAAACCGGCCCGGATCTGGTGATCACGCATGCGCCCAACGACTATCACGCCGACCATCGCGCGCTGTCGGACGGCGTGCGCATCGCGGCGTCTTTCACTGTCCCGGTGCTGCATGCCGACACGATGGGCGGCACCGGTTTTTCGCCGACGCACTACGTCGACATTTCCGCGTACGCCGACGTCAAGTCGCAGGCGATCCGCATGCATCAGTCGCAGGATCCCGACCGCTTCGTCGACATTGCGCGGACACAGAACGCCTTTCGCGCCGGCCAGTGCAACAGCGCGCAAGGCTCATCGGCCGAAGCGTTCCGTTTCGAACCGTCGTTCCCGTTCGCCGATATCCGCGCGCTGCTGCCGCCGGCGCCGCCGATCCGCAAGGTGATGGTGAGCACCAGAAGGGTCGATTGAAAGCCGAGGCTGCCCCACGTCCTGGTCAGAATCGGCCCGAGCAGCTTCGGTAAGCCGACCAGCGGCCCGCGCTTTTCCCAACGTTTTCAGACATCGCCATAAGCATGCTGCGGCGCAGCAACGAATTCGCTTGCCTTGTTTAGTAAAAATTGCATCACTAAACAAATTACTAAACATCCGCAGCGTAATCGCGCCGCCATGTTTGGGCCCCTGAGGAGAGGGGTTGAGGGCTTTTTGAAACCGTCATCCGGGCGCGTTTCGCAAATGGGAGGAAGGCATGAAATCGAGCTTGAAACTGGCGTTGGGACTGACCTCGGCGATCACAGCGTCGACAGCCGTCTCGAACGTCGCGCACGCTGAAGACCTGACGCTGTGCTGGGCCGCCTGGGACCCGGCCAACGCGCTTGTCGAACTGTCCAAGGATTTTACCAAGGAAACCGGCATCGGCATGAAATTCGAGTTCGTGCCGTGGACCAACTATGCCGACCGTTTTCTCAACGAGCTGAACTCGCACGGCAAGCTGTGCGACCTGATCATCGGCGACAGCCAGTGGATCGGCGGCTCGGCCGAGAACGGCCATTACGTCAAGCTGAACGACTTCTTCGACAAGGAGAAGATCAGCATGGACGATTTCGTGCCGGCAACCGTCGTCGGCTATTCGGAATGGCCGAAGAACACGCCGAACTACTGGGCGCTGCCGGCCATGGGCGACGTCGTCGGCTGGACCTACCGCAAGGACTGGTTCTCCAAGCCGGAGCTGCAGAAGGAATTCAAGGAGAAGTACGGCTGGGATCTCGGCCCGCCGACCACCTTCGACCAGCTGAAGCAGGTCGCCGAGTTCTTCCAGAAGCGTGAGATCGACGGCAAGACCGTCTACGGCGCCTCGATCTACACCGAGCGCGGCTCTGAAGGCATCACCATGGGCGCCATGGACGTGCTCTACAGCTATGGCTTCCAGTACGAAAACCCCAAGAAGCCCTACGAAATGGAAGGCTTTGTCAACTCCGACAAGTCGGTGAAGGGCCTGGAGTTCTACAAGGCGCTCTATGATTGCTGCACGCCGCCCGGCGCGTCGAACAGCTACATGGGCGAAGGCGTCGATGCCTTCAAATCCGGTCAGGTGGCGATGCACATGAACTTCGCCTTCACATGGCCGGGCCTGCAGAAGGACGAGAATGTCGGCGGCGACAAGATCGGCTACTTCGTCAACCCGAAGGGGCCTGACGGCGAGCAATTCGCGCAGCTCGGCGGCCAGGGTATCTCCGTGGTGTCCTATTCCGACAAGCAGGAGGCGGCGCTGAAATACATCAAGTGGTTCGCCAACAAGGACGTGCAGTCCAAGTGGTGGTCGCTCGGCGGTTATTCCTGCCTCAACGCGGTGGTCAAGGATCCGGGCTTCCCGGCCAGCCAGCCCTACGCGCAGACCTTCCTCGACTCGATGGCCATCGTGAAGGACTTCTGGGCCGAACCGAGCTACGCACCGTTGCTGCAGGCTTCGCAGAAGCGCTTCCATGACTATGTCGTGGCCGGCCAGGGTTCGGCCAAGGATGCGCTAGACGGCCTGGTCAAGGACTGGACGCAGGTCTTCCAGGACGATGGCAAGATGTAATCGGCTCCTCCCGAGCTAGGGCCCTAGCGTCCCGTGCCGCCCTTGGCACGGGACGCAGTTCAGATAAATTCCATGACAGAGACGACCAAGTGACCGAAGCAGGACTCACCATGCTCAATCGGACCGCGGAGAACGTTGTTCGGGCGACCCCGGAGCCGTTGGCCCGCAAAGTCCGGGGCATCAGCGACAAGGGCCTCGCCTGGCTGTTCATCTCGCCGACGATCCTGTTGCTGCTGGCCATCAACATCTTTCCGCTGTTCTGGGCGATCTATCTGTCGTTCACCAACTACCGGGCCAACCGCCCGAACGAGGTGGTGAAGAATCTCGGGCTCGCCAACTACCAGCGCATCCTCGGCGATAAGGATATCTGGATCGCCATGCAGACGACGGCGCATTTCGTGTTCTGGACCATCCTGCTGCAGACGCTGATCGGCTTCACGCTGGCCTGGCTGATCGACCGGAAGTTCCGTGGCCATGCCTTCTGGACGACGCTGATCCTGGTGCCGATGATGCTGTCGCCGGCGGTGGTCGGCAATTTCTGGCGCTTCCTCTACGAGCCGCAGATCGGCCTGTTCGCCTACGCGATCTCCTTCGTCACGAGGATCCCGCCAACCGATATCCAGATGCTCTCCAACGTGTCGCTGGCGCCGTGGTCGATCATCATCGTCGACACCTGGATGTGGACGCCTTACGTGATGCTGATCTGCCTCGCGGGCTTACGCTCCATCCCCGAATACATCTATGAGGCGGCCGAGGTCGACCGCGCCTCGAACTGGCGGCAATTCTGGTCGATCACGCTACCGATGGCGCTGCCCTTCATCATGCTGGCGGTGCTGTTTCGCGGCATCGAGAACTTCAAGATGTTCGACATGGTCAATTTGTTGACCGGCGGCGGGCCGGGCTCGACCACCGAGGTCGCCTCGATAACGCTGAAGCGGCAGGCTTTCGAAAGCTGGCGCACCGGCTATTCATCGGCCTTCGCCATCATTCTTTTCGTGGCGGTGTTCGGCCTCGCCAACATCTACGTCAAGGCGCTCAACAAGGTGAAGCAGAGATGAGCCTGACCACAGCCCACTCGGTCGTCGCACCGAGCAGCAATTCGAAGCGGATCGCCGGCGCGATCATCATTGCCTATGCGCTGATCTCGATCGTGCCGCTGTTGTGGATCTTCGCCACCAGCTTCAAGACGCCGCCGGATTCGATCGCCTATCCGCCCAAGATCCTGTTCCAGCCCAGCCTCGAGGGCTACTGCAATCTGTTCACGACGCGGACCCGGCAGACGCCGGAATACATCAACTCGCTGGGCCCGGCGACGGGCTTCTGCGACGAGACCACGCGCAAGCGCAACATGGTGATCGCCGGCCCGTCCAACTTCCTGCCGCGCTTCGTCAATTCGCTGATCATCGCCTTCGGCTCGACCTTTTGCGCCGTGTTCCTCGGCACGCTCTCGGCCTATGGCTTCTCGCGCTTCAAGGTGCCGCTCGCCGACGACCTTTTGTTCTTCATCCTGTCGACGCGCTTCATGCCGCCGATCGCCGTCGCCATTCCGATCTACCTAATGTACCGCGAGCTTGGCCTGTCCGACACCGCGCTTGGCATGATCCTGCTCTACACGGCAGTCAATGTTTCGCTGGCGGTGTGGCTGCTGAAAGGCTTCATCGACGAAATCCCGCGCGAGTACGAAGAGGCGGCGATGATCGACGGCTATACGCGGCTGCAGGCCTTCTGGCGCACCGTGCTGCCGCAGGCGACCACGGGCATTGCAGCGACCGCCATCTTCTGCCTGATCTTCGCCTGGAACGAGTATGCCTTCGCAGCGCTTCTGACCTCCGGCACGGCGCAGACCGCGCCGCCCTTCATCCCGACCATCATCGGCGAAGGCGGCCAGGACTGGCCGGCGGTCGCAGCCGGCACGACGATCTTCCTGGTGCCGATCCTGGTCTTCACCATCCTGCTTCGCAAGCAATTGCTGCGCGGCATCACCTTCGGCGCGGTGCGCAAATGATTGATGTGGGAATAAGAGGCCGCCGGTGTCACCGTTTACCCTCTCCTCGTTCACGGCTACGGGATCGACACATTTGCGAACGCTTAGCATTTAGCGAGAGCGTGCATGGCAAGCAGGCACGTGTATCGTCTCGCGCCGCGTCAGGTCGACCCCCACTCCGTCGAGCTTCGCTCGACACCTCTCCCCCGATCGACGGGGTAGAGGAAGGGCGCGAACTTAATTCAGCCAGGCTCCCTTCCTCTCCCTCCGGAGGGGGGAGAGGTGGCGCTGCGAAGCAGCGACGGAGTGGGGGAACCACCTGGCAGCCATCTCTCCCTTTGGACGTGGAAAAGGAAGGCTACGTATGACGCGCGCCGCCATCTCCAGGAAATCATCATGGCCTCGCTGGGCACGGCGCGGGCTGATGGAAAACATCGCGACGGCGCTGATCGCCATCGGCTTCCTGATGCTATTCCAGCCCTTCGTGCTGTCGCTCTACACCTACTCCTTCATCACCATGCTCGCCGGCACCGTGATGTTCATCATCGTCTCGAAATTCCCGGAATAATCATGGCCGAAATCCGCGTCCAGCACCTGAGAAAGGCCTTCGGCGATTTCGTCGCCGTGCAGGATTCCAACTTCGTTGTCGAGGATGGCGAGTTCTTCGTCATGCTCGGCCCGTCCGGCTGCGGCAAGACGACGACCTTGCGCATGATCGCGGGGCTCGAATTGCCGACCGGCGGCCAGATCCTGCTCGGCGGCGACGACGTCACCATGCTGCGGGCCCGCGAGCGCGACATCGCCTTCGTCTTCCAGCTCTTCGCGCTCTATCCGCACATGAATGTGCGCAAGAACATCGGCTTCCCGCTCCTGGCGCAAGGCATGCCTTCGGCCGAAATCCGCACCCGTGTCGAGGAGACGGCGAAGCTGCTGCGCATCGACCATCTGCTCAACAAATCCGTCTCCGGCCTGGCCGGCGGCGACCGCCAGCGCGTCGCGCTCGGCCGCGCCATCGTGCGGCGGCCAAAATGCTTCCTGATGGATGAGCCGCTGGGGACCCTTGATACCGAATTCCGCGATCTAATGGTCCATGAACTGCGCGAACTGCACAACCGCATCCGTGCCACGACGGTCTATGTCACGCATGATCAGATGGAAGCGATGTCGATGGCCGACAAGATCGCGGTGATGAACCATGGCATCATCGAACAGTTCGGAAGCCCACGCGAAATCTACGACCGCCCGGCGACCATGTTCGTTGCCGACTTCATCGGCTCGCCGCCGATGAATTTTCTGGGTTTTGGCGGCGGGCTGGCCAAAGGCGCCAGGGAGATCATCGTGCAAGGTGCGAAGGTCGCGGTGCCGGAGGTGCGAGAGGACATCGCACCCAGCGACATGGCCCTTGGCATCCGCCCGGAGCACATACGCTTCGACGACGCCTCCAAGCTGCGCGGCGCCATCTATGGCACCGAATATCTCGGCACCACGCAGATCGTCGCAGTCGAAACGGCGGACGGTATCATCAAGGCACGCGTGCCGGCCGAAATCCGGCTCTCCACCGGCGACCATGTCGGCCTGACGCTGAGCAGCGCGCGGCTATCGCTGTTCGAGAAGGGATCGGGCCGCGCGGTGAGAACCGCAATCCATGATGTCGCCTCGGAGCGGAGGACCCAGCATGGCTGAGGTGCACATCAAGAACGTGACCAAGAGTTTCGGCGATCATGCCGCCGTCAACGGCCTCGATCTGCATATATCAGATGGCGAGTTCGTCGTGCTGCTCGGGCCGACGGGGGCAGGCAAGACGACGACGCTGCGGCTCATCGCCGGTTTGGAACGGCCGGATTCCGGCATGATCGAGATTGGGGGCCACAATGCCACGACACTGTCGCCGGCCGAGCGCGACACGGCCTTCGTTTTCCAGCAATATTCGCTCTATCCCCACCTCTCGGTGTTCGACAATCTCGCCTTCCCGCTGCGCTCGCCGGCGCGGAAAATGCCGGAAGACCAGATCCGCCGCCGGGTCGAGGAGGTGGCCAGGATGGTGCGCATCCATCACAAGCTCGCCAATCGCTCGACCAAGCTTTCGGGCGGCGAAATGCAGCGCGTTGCCATCGGCCGGGCGCTGGTGCGCAAGCCTTCGATCTACCTGATGGACGAGCCGCTGTCGTCGCTCGATGCCAAGCTGCGCGGCGATCTCAGGCTCGAGCTGAAGCGCATCCAGACCGAACTCGGCGCCACCATGCTTTATGTCACGCATGATCAGATCGAGGCGATGACCATGGCCGACCGTATCGGCATCCTTGCCGATGGCGTGCTGGTGCAGATCGGTTCGCCGCGCACCATCTATTCCGAGCCGGCAAACCTGCATGTCGCGGCAAGGCTCGGCCAGCCGGCGATCAATCTTCTGCCAACCGGACTGCTGCCTGACGGCGGCGCACCGGCCGGGACCAAGACGATCGGCGCGCGCACCGAACATCTTTCGATCGCGAAGGCCGCGAATGGTCACGCCGACGGCGTTGTCGACTGGGTGGAGCATCTCGGTGATCAGAACCATTTGCATGTGACGGTAGGGACCAAGAAACTGGTGACGCTGACCGATCCCGACACGGATCTGGCGCAGGGCGACAGAGTGGTGATCCGCTACCGGGCGCCGCTGTATTTCGACGCCGATGGACAGCGATTGATGTGAGCGGTTTTCGGTGATTCAGCACCGGTTTTGACTTTGCCAGTACGGGACGAATTCGATGAAGCACTTTTTCAATCGCAGGGAAACGATCGTCACCGAGGCGCTCGACGGCCTGTTACGGACCATTGGCTCCGGCGATCTCGCGCGCCTCGACGGCTATCCCGAGATCAAGGTCATCCTGCGCACCGACTGGGACAGGACGAAAGTCAGCGTCGTCTCCGGCGGCGGGGCCGGGCACGAACCGTCCCATGCCGGCTTCGTCGGCAAGGGCATGCTGACGGCGGCGGTTTCGGGCGAGATCTTTGCCTCGCCAAGCGTCGAGGCGGTGCTGGCAGCGATTCGCGCGGTCACCGGTTCGGCCGGCTGCCTGCTGATCGTCAAGAACTACACCGGCGACCGTCTCAATTTCGGCCTCGCGGCAGAGAAGGCGCGCGCCGAGGGTTTTGCCGTCGAGATGGTGATCGTCGCCGACGACATCGCGCTGCCCGACATTGCCCAGCCGCGCGGCGTTGCCGGCACCTTGTTCGTCCACAAGATGTCAGGCCACCTGTCGGAGACCGGGCACGATCTTGCCGATATAGCGGCTGTCGCGCGAGCGGCAGCGAAGGACGTTGTTTCGCTCGGCATGTCGCTGTCGTCCTGCTCGATTCCCGGCCAGCCGCACGAAGACAGGTTCGGCGAGAACGATGGCGAGCTCGGCCTCGGCATCCATGGCGAGCCGGGCGTCGAGCGGATTGCGGTGCAGAGCGCCGACAGGCTGGTGGCGATCATGGCGGCGCGCCTAGCGGCACGGCTTGATCCCAAGGCCGGCCACGCCTTGCTGATCAATAATCTCGGTTCGGTGCCGCCGCTCGAAATGTCCGTTATCGCCAACGCAGTGCTTGCCTCGCCGCTGGCCAAAACCATCAAGCTGGCGATCGGCCCGGGCCCGCTGATGACGGCGCTCAACATGAACGGCTTCTCGCTGTCGCTGATCCGGCTCGACCCCGCGCGCGAGACGGCCTTGCAGGCGCCGGTCGGTCCGCACGCCTGGATGCCGGCAAAGCCGGTTGTGCCGCCTGCCGTGGTGCCGATGGCGAAAGCGGCCGGACAGAGCGCGGCACGCAAGCCCAGCCAGGATGCACGGACCCGCTCTCTTCTCGTCACCATCTGCGAACGACTGATCGCGCTGGAAACCACGTTGAACGGGCTCGACGCCAAGGCGGGCGACGGCGACACGGGCTCGACGGTGGCGACCGGCGCGCGCAGCATCCTCGAGCGGCTTGATGCGCTGCCGCTTGCCGAGCCGGCGGCGACCCTTGGCGCGATGGGCGACATTCTGAGCGCCTCGATGGGCGGCTCCAGCGGCGTGCTGCTGTCGATCTTCTTCACGGCGGCGGCGCAGGCTCTGGATAGCGGCGCGAGCTTGGCCAAGGCGCTGCTTGCCGGCCTTGAGCGGATGACCTTTTATGGCGGCGCAAGGATGGGGGATCGTACAATGGTCGATGCCCTGGAGCCTGCCCTCAGAGCGCTCGATGCCAAGAGCCTGGACGAAGCGGCTATCGCGGCTCGCCATGGTGCCGAGGCCACCGCTGCCATGGACAGGGCAAAATCCGGGCGGTCCGCCTATGTCGGCAGCAAGCTGCAAGGCGTGGCCGACCCCGGCGCCTATGCAGTGGCCGAGGTTTTCGCGGCGGCGGCCGCGCTCCACGAAGCGGCCTGATTCATGCTCCAGTTGTCGAATGAGCGTTCTTTCGATACTGCGGGCGGCATGGAAACCGGGAATGCGGGTGACATGGCGGCATTGAACCTTGCCCGGCTGATCGCGGCCGCTGCGGATACCATTGCCGCTCACGCCGAGGAGTTGACGGCGCTCGACCAGGCGATCGGCGACGGCGACCACGGGCTGAACATGAAGCGCGGCTTCGAGGCCGTGCGCGCCGAAGCCGAAGCATTTTCGGCCAAACCGCTGCCCGATGCCCTGAAGGCGATCGGCACCAAGCTGGTGATGACGGTCGGCGGCGCCTCCGGCCCGCTATTCGGCACCCTGTTCCTGGCGCTCGGCAAGGAGATTTCAGCGGCGCCTGATCGCGCCAATCTGACGGCAGCGTTCGGCAAGGCGATCGAAGCGGTGGCCGCGCGGGGCAAATCGCAGATCGGACAAAAAACCCTGCTCGACGTGCTGCAGCCGGTGCATGACGCGCTGCTGCAGGGAAAGACAGCTCTTGAAATCGCCGATATCGCCGACGCGGCGGCCGAGGCGACCGTGCCTATGAAAGCCTTGCGTGGCCGCGCCTCGTTCCTTGGCGACCGCTCGATCGGCCACATGGATGCCGGTGCACGTTCGACCGCGCTTCTGGTGCGCACGATCGTCGAAACGTTGGAAGGTCAGCCATGAGCAATGTCGGCATCGTCATCGTTTCGCATTCGCCGCTGGTTGCCGAGGGCACGGCCGACATGGTGCGCCAGATGGTGGGCGACGAAGTGCCGCTTGCATGGTGCGGCGGAAACGGCCATGGCGGGCTCGGCACCAATGTCGAGGCGATCATGGGCGCCATCGACAAGGCCTGGTCGGAAGCCGGTGTCGCCATTCTGGTCGATCTCGGCGGTGCCGAGACCAACTCGGAAATGGCGGTGGAGATGATCGGCGAGCCACGCTCGCACAAGATCATCGTCTGCAACGCCCCGATCGTCGAAGGCGCGGTGATGGCGGCGACCGAGGCCTCAGGCGGCGCCTCGCTCAGGGAAGTGGTGGCGACGGCGCACGAATTGTCGCCGTCGTGAGTGAACGGGAAGCTTGAAGACATGTCCGCATCCGCCGAAGCGACCGTTGTCGTCACCCACGAGGTGGGCCTGCACGCGCGTCCTTCGGTGAAGTTCACCAAGCTGGCCAAGACTTTCGCCGCCGAGGTGGAAATAGCGCTGGCCGCCAACGGGCCATGGTTCGACGCCAAGAGCATCGTCAAGGTGATGGCGGCCAAGGCGCCGAAAGGCACGCTGCTGCATATCAGGGCCAGCGGCGACGGCGCCGATGATGCCGTCGATGCGCTGGTCGAGCTGGTGCGCCGCGATTTCGACGAAGGCACGGACCATGTCCGAACCGCTTAGGCTGCAAGGCATTTCGGCCTCGGCCGGCTATGCCGAAGGGCCGCTGTTCGATCTCGACCAGACTGTCGGCTCCTATGTCGGCAAAGAAACGGCCGACGACGAGAAGGCGGCGCTCGAAACCGCAATCGCCATCGCGGCGGGCCGCCTCACCGCATTGATAGACGCGGCTGAAGGCGACGCCGCCGACATCCTCGAGTTCCAGATCGCCATGCTGGAAGATGATGCGCTGAGCAGCCTGGCCTTTGCCGCTATCCACGCCGGCCAGCCGGCCGATCAGGCATGGCGGCAGGCGCTCGACGCCGAAATCGCCGGCTACGATGCTTCCGACCAGGATTACTTTCGCGCACGTGCCGCCGACATACGCGACATCAGGGATCAGGTGCTGCGGGCACTGACCGAGGCTGGTGACGTCCAGGTTCCAGCCGGCGCCATTCTCTACGGCGAGGACATCGCGCCGACGCGCTTTCTCGAAACCGACTGGAGCAGCGGCGGCGGCATCGCGCTGAAGGCGGGCAGCACAGCCAGCCACGTCGCCATGCTGGCGCGCTCGCGCGGCGTGCCCATGATAGTCGGGCTTGGTGCTTTGCCGGCTCACTTTGCCGGCATTGTACTGCTCGATGCCGAACATGGCGGCATCGTGCTGTTGCCGTCCAAGGCTGAAATCGACGCCTTCCGCCAATTGTCTTCGTCGTTCACGGTGCGCCGCGACCAAGCCGGGACTTTCCTGGCGCGGCCGGCGGCGACCAGGACCGGCACGCCGGTACGCGTGCAGGTCAACATCGCCGACCCGTCCGAAGTCGACGGCATCGACATCGCCACCTGCGACGGTGTCGGCCTGATGCGCACCGAATTCCTGTTCGGCAAGTCGCTGCCGGATGAGGAGACGCAGTATCGCGCCTACCGCAAGGTGCTGGAGTGGGCCGGCGACAAGCCGGTGACGATCCGCACCGTCGATGCCGGCGGCGACAAGCCGGTGCCAGGCTTCACGGTCGACGAGAGCAATCCGTTCCTCGGCCAACGCGGAATCAGGCTGTCGCTGGCAAGACCGGAGGTGTTTCGTGTACAGATCCGTGCGCTGCTGCGCGCCGCCGTGCATGGCAGTCTGAAAGTGATGTTCCCGATGATCGCCATTGTGGAGGAATACCGACAGGCTGCGGCGATGTTCGCCGAGGAACAGGCAGCACTTGCCGCGCGCGGTATCGCGAACAAGATGCCGCCGCTCGGCATCATGGTCGAGGTGCCTTCGGTGGCGATCGTGCCGGAAGCCTTTACAGAGGCCGCCTTCTTCTCGATCGGTTCCAACGACCTCACCCAATATGTCATGGCGGCCGCCCGCGACAACGCTGCCGTGGCCCATCTCAATTCGGTCCGTCATCCAGCCGTGCTGCGGCTGATCGCTGCCGTGACCGCGTTTGGCGAACGAGAAAAAATACCGGTCAGCCTGTGCGGCGATGCCGGCGGCGATCCCGCCTCGATACCGTCACTGCTCGAGGCCGGCCTGCGCGATCTTTCCGTCGCTCCGGCGCAACTCGCCATGGCCAAGGCAGCCATCGCGGACGTTTCTGTCTAGGCGCGGCTGGCATGGTCGACATCAAACCCGAACCTGGCTCCGAGGAGGCGATCCGCGCCTACAAGACGATCCTGTCGCACGTCATCGACCAGCGCCCATCCGGCATGCGCCAGCGCCTTGCCGATGCGCTTGGCAAGCACCGCAGCTTCGTCACGCAGATTTCCAGCCCGGCCTATTCGATCCCGATTCCGTCAAAACATTTGCCGGCTATCTTTTCGGTGTGCCATTTCAGCCCGGCCGAGCGTGACCAGTTTCTCGCCGCCTACCATCAGGCGCATCCGGGAAAAATGTCGATCGCATCAGGCATGCGCAAGACGCGGCATGTCTCGCTGATCGTGCCGGATTTCGGCGACGACAAGCAGAACGCCGCGCTCGACAAAGCGGTAAACGACTTCATCCAGAAGATCACCAGCATCACTGGCAAGGGTAGCTGATCGAACGCTTTGTTTTACGCAATTCCGGAAAAAACGCGACACACTTTTCCTGGAATTGTTTGGAAGGCCTATTTCCGGAGGAGACGATCGTGAAGAAGTTCATGAACTCGGTGGACACGGTGCTGACCGAGAGCCTCGACGGATTCGTGGCCGCCCATGCCGACATCCTGGTGCTTGGCGACGCGCACAAATTCATCCGGCGCAAGACCTTGCGGCCGGGCAAGGTGGCGCTGATCTCGGGCGGCGGCTCCGGCCACGAGCCGCTGCATGGCGGCTTTGTCGGTCACGGCATGCTGGACGCCGCCTGCCCCGGCCAGGTGTTCACCTCGCCGACACCGGACCAGATGCTGGCGGCGGCGCAAGCCGTCGACACCGGCGCCGGCTGCCTGTTCATCGTCAAGAACTATGAGGGCGACGTGATGAACTTCGACATGGCGGCCGAGATGTCGGACGGCGTCCAGCAGATCGTGACCAATGACGATGTCGCCGTCGAGAATTCTTCTTATACGACGGGCCGGCGTGGCGTCGCCGGCACGCTGGTGGTGGAAAAGATCGTCGGCGCGGCGGCCGAACATGGCCTGGCGCTGGCGCCGTTGAAGGCGCTGGGCGACCGCGTCAACACGGCAACCCGCTCGATGGGCGTGGCGCTGACCAGTTGCACGGTGCCGGCGGCGGGCAAGCCGACTTTCGGCATCGGCGACGGCGAGATGGAATTCGGCGTCGGCATCCATGGCGAGCCCGGCCGCCGGCGCGACACGTTGAAAAGCGCCGATGCGATCGCGCAGGAGATTTGTGCCGCGATCCTGGGCGATCTCGGCGACAAGGCGAAAGGCCCGGCGCTGCTGTTCGTCAACGGCTTCGGCGGCACGCCGCTGATGGAACTCTATCTGATGTACAACAGCGCACGGCTGATCTTCGAGAAGCGTGGCGTGACGGTGGCCCGTTCGCTGGTCGGCTGCTACGTCACTTCGCTCGACATGGCCGGCTGCTCGATCACGCTGACCATGCTCGACGACGAGACGACCGGATTTTGGGATGCGCCGGTACACACGGCAGCGCTGCGCTGGGGTATGTAAAGCTGGCTTCCACCCTGCTTTTCTGCAACATCTTTCCCTTCAATCGCAACATTGTCCGGGTTGATGCTGCCACCGCTTACCCCTGCCGAAGAAAAGCTGCTGCTGCGCTACGCAGATCCGGAAGCGCCGACTGTCGACGTCGATAATTTGTCGGCAAAGACGCTGATGTCGCTGCTCGACAACGCCGAATTCCATGGCGTCCTGCCGATCATGCTGCGCAAGCTCAGCGGCGACGCGCAACTGCCATCGGATCAGGAGTTGGGAGACAAACTGGAGGACCTGCGCCAGAAAGCGACGATCGCCACCGGCCAGTCGATGCTGTTGAAGTATCATGGCGACCGCATCATGAAGGGACTGGCGGCGGACAATATTCCGGCGCGGATCGTCAAGGGGCCGGCCTTCGCGCGAAAGCTCTACCGCAACGTCGCCGACAGGCCGTTCACCGATATCGACATCCTCGTCGAACCCGCCAATCTGGCCAGGGCAAACCGGGTGATCGCGGCATGCGGCTTCGAGCTTGGCAGCAACGAGGCCGAATCCTACGAATTGCAGGAATTCAAATGGCTCGAAAAGGAGAATTCCAGCCTGCTGGTCGAACTGCATGGCGACCTCGTGCATGACACCGGCATGCGGCGGCGCCTGTCGCTGGGTTTCCCAGAATTGCGCGCCATTGACGGCGACGCGACCGACACGCCGGCGGCTCTTCTGACGATCGCCATCGTTCACGCCGCCGGCGGCCACAAATTCCACCGGCTGCAGCTTTGCGTCGACGTGCTGCAAGGGGTGCGGGCGCTGCAGTCGCCGGAAGCGGAAACATGCCTGTTCGATGCTGCCCGCATGACCGGCATCGAACTCGAACTGGCTGTTGTGCTCGATGTGACGGGCCAATTGTTCAAGGAGAGCCGAGCGCTTGAACTCGCCGCCCGGATCAAGCCCGATCTCTCGATACGGCTGGCCAAGCGGTTGATCACCACGAATACGCTGCTCGGCGTCAATTCCAGGGACAGACTGGGCTCGCGCCTGCGCCGCGACGCCTTCCGGTGGATCCAGAGATTGGCCAAGGCCAGGCCGCAAGTAGCCTGACTTGACGTCAATCCAGGGTGGCGCTGATCAGCGCCGCAGCGTCAGCCGGGCGCGCGCCCACCTCCAGCCGGAAGGTCGGCACCGCATTGACCAGCCCGCCGATGGTCGCCAGCCGGCGCTTCTGCATGGGCAGCAGCCCGGTCATGCCCGTGCGGACATTGTCCACTGCCAGCGCCACCATTGCGTCGGTCCCGGCCATGGCGACGAGCCGGGTCTGGCTGTCGGCGGAACGCGCCAGGTGCAGGAGGGCCGCCACCGGCCGGGCGGTCGCGTTTTCGACCCGAACGATCCCACTCAGCCTTTCAAGCGGGACGGGCTGTTCGCTGTTGCGATCCCACGTCTGGCCAAGGCATCGCGCCACCTGCGGGATCATTTCGGCAGTCTTCTGGTGGATTTTTACGGCGCGCGGCAAGCCCCAGGCGACGACCTTGCCAGAAGCGACATTCAGGATCATGGCGTCGTCGGAGCAGAGGCCAAAGCCCTGTGTTGCCAGCGCGAGCGACGTCGTGGTCTTGCCGGTGCCGCTCGGAGCATGGATCAGCACCACCGCATCGCTGTCCGGCAACGTCAAGCCGGCAGTGTGCAGCATATGCTGGCCACCGGCGTCGAGCGCGGCGTCGAGCACCAGCATTGCCGGTGTCCACGCGGCTTTCGCGCCAGGGCGGATCCGGAGTTCGGCCCAGCCCGCCACGCCATTGATGGCAACGGTCTGACGCTCGGGAAAGACCAGATGGATGATACCACCATCCTCGATCATCCGGCAGTGACCATCCTCCGGCACCTCGCCATCGAAGACGAGGGATCCGTTGGGTGCCTCGTCCAAGGTGACTGTCTCGGCGATCTCGAGACGAAAGTCCGGCTCGACGGGTTCCGCGATACGCAGGCTGCCCAGCATCCGGTCGAAATCCTGCCACAGCTCGGGGCGCTCGGCCGATATGCCAAGGATCAGGCCGTTGAGGCCATAGCAGGCTGAAGGTCTGGTCAAGCGGGGCGCGCCTTTACGGCATCGGCATGATGACGATAGATTTCGACCATGCCGGGAAGCTTGTCGCTGACCACCGGCGTGCCATCGAGGCAGACCCAGCAATGCGCTGCCAGGCGCTGCGCTTGCATCGACTGCGGATCGACGCCGAAGCGCAGGTCCGGATCGAAACCGGCTAGGCGCAGGAAACGATGACCTAGCAGACCCTCCCTCAGGCACCTGCGGTCACGCATCAGCCAGGGATGGCGGACGGCGCGGTTGACACTCGCGACGATGTAGGCGGACGGCAGACCGCGATAGGGCGTCGACGAGGCGAGCGGCGCCCATTTGAGCACCTCCTCGAAGCTCCGGTTGGTGACAAGGACCGGCATCAGCCGCGCGCTTGCCCAGAGATGGCAGCGAAACAGAGCGCGCAGGAGCGGGCCGTCAGCCATCAAGCACCTGGCGCGGCGAGGATACCTTCAGAGATCAGATCCGTGGCCAGTGCCGCCATGTCCTGATCGAGCGTCCCCTTGTCAACCTCGAACTCCTCGCAAAGCAGGTCGACGATCTGGTCGAGGTTGCGCGCGCCGTCCACCTTGTCGAGAAAGGCTTCGGTCGTGCCGTTGCATGTATAAAGCTGGCCGCTGCGCGCCAAAAGCACGACTGCGCCATCGCCCACATGCTGCACGGAGGCATCCTCGGCTAGCCGCAGAACGGTTCCAGAGACTATTTCCACCACGCCCCTCCAAGCCACGCTCATCCCGGAAATCAGATAGCGCGGAGGTGGAGCGCTGTCTATCAGCCGATCATGGGAGCCCAGTGCACCGGACCAACGGCTTTGCTGACAGATTCTCCGCCCCAGTCGCGTTAGAACCTGCTCGGTTGCGTCTTCCCGGCCGCATTCGTCCCAGAAATAGTCATCGGTGAAATGTGACAAGCAGCGGGCCGGCCGGCAGCGGACGTTGCATTTCTTCCCCTAAGTAAGATAAAACCTGTCCGGGTATTGGGGAGATAGCGTATGCGTTACAATTGGGAGCGAGCTCCGACGAGCTTCGAACGTCACAGAAAAGCGCTGGCTACAGCCATTTTGATCGCTGGCGGCATTGGCTTCATGCTTGTGGCCCTGCCGATCTAGAAACAACCTTCAGACACAGCGGCTGCCGGCGCCTGGGCGCAACCTCTCAGCGTGGCTGCCCGGTCACCGCGAGGAAGCGACGATCGCGCCCCTCGAAACCCTGGCTGAAACGCTGGACCAGCACGACGATCACCGCCGGCTTGCCGGCCGGGGTGAATTGGTAGGATTCCGACAGGCTGTAGGAGGTCGGGCAGTTTCTTGAGCCCGGCACGGTCTTGTCCTCGTGCAGGATCTTGATCGGCTTGCCATCCTGGCCTTGGAGCGTCAGCCGGAAGCCGAGCGCCTTGCCTGCCTTCTCACCTTGAAGTGGCTTTTCCCCTTGAAGTGCCTGGTCGCCTTGCTGCGTCGCATCGAAACTCGCCGAACAATCGGTCGCGCTGGCCGTCAGGATTTCGTCGAGCTGGATGGTCGAAATGCCTGTTTCGCCATGGAGCGGCGCCAGCCATTTCCGCGACACCTGTTCGAGGCGGGAGATGTCGTTGTAGGCAACCATTTCGCCCGGGAAGGTAAACTTGTCGGAAGCGGCCTGCTCGGCCACAGATGTGATCGCATATTGGGCGAGAACGGGCGCTGCCTGAGCGGCGGCCTGCGCCCTCGCCTGCTCCAGGGTCAGTGTCGCTTCCTCCGTCTCGTCGACGACGAGGATCGGCTTGCCGCCAACCACCTGATCCGTACGGGTATCGATGATATCGATCTGCGACCAGCCGGAGTCCGAGACACCGGCGTCGAGCGTTCCATATTGCTCGAAGGCGAAATAAGCGCCATCCGGCGAAAAGCCGATGATGTGCCGTGCCGCGGCATCGCCGGCTTCAGCGGTTCCGGTGGACATAGCAAGTAGGGCGCCCGTGACCGATGATTGCGCAAAGCGCCCGATGAACCGCACAGCAGCAAACATCACCAACCCCAATCCTGTCTCGCAATTCATAGCTGCTTGCCCCCAAGCGCCAGGTCGATGCCGTCGCCACAATGGCGTGGATTTGCGGCCAAGGTTAGAGCGCGCTATCTGGAAGGAAGAAAACATTTCCCGGGGAGGTACGGATGGCTTCACGCTATCACGAGGTCTATGAAGGCTGGAAGCGCGACCCGGAGCGCTTCTGGGCGGACGCGGCTAGCGGCATCGACTGGTATTCGCCCTGGGACAAGGTGTTCGACGCCGCGGCCGGCGTCTATGGCCGCTGGTTCACCGGCGCCACCTGCAACACCTGCTACAACGCCATCGACCGCCATGTCGCGGGCGGGCGCGCCGATCAGATCGCGCTGATCCATGACAGCGCCATCACAGGAATGGTCAGGAAGTTCACCTATGCCGAGCTGAAGCGCGAGGTAGTTGCACTCACCTCTGTGCTGAAGAATCGCGGCATCGGCAAGGGCGACCGCGTCATCATCTACATGCCGATGGTGGCCGAGGCGGCCATCGCCATGCTCGCCTGCGCCCGCATCGGCGCGGTGCATTCGGTGGTCTTCGGCGGCTTTGCCTCGCATGAGCTTGCCACCCGCATCGACGATGCCAGGCCGAAGCTGATCATTTCGGCATCCTGCGGCCTGGAGCCGGGCCGCGTCGTTGCCTACAAGCCGTTGCTCGACAAGGCGATAGAGATCTCCCGCCATAAGCCGGACGCCTGCCTGATCCTGCAGCGCGACCAGTTGCGCTGCGAGATGAAGGAGCATTTCGACATCGACTATGCCGATGCGGTCGCCCGCGAACGGGCAGCGGGCGCCAATGTCGATTGCGTGCCGGTGCTGGCCACCGATCCGCTCTACATCATCTACACATCGGGCACGACCGGCCAGCCCAAGGGCATCGTGCGCGACAATGGCGGCCACATGGTCGCGCTGAAATGGACGATGGAAAACGAGTTCGGCGTCAAGCCGGGCGAGGTGTTCTGGGCGGCGTCCGATGTCGGCTGGGTGGTCGGCCATTCCTACATCGTCTACGGACCGCTGCTGCATGGCTGCACCAGCATCCTGTTCGAGGGCAAGCCTGTCGGCACGCCCGATGCCGGCACCTACTGGCGGGTGATAGCGGAGCATGGCGTGGTCGCGCTGTTCACCGCGCCGACCGCATTCCGCGCCATCAAGGGGCAGGACCCGAAGGGCGAGTTCATTGCCAAACACGACCTCTCGAAATTCCGCACGCTGTTTCTTGCCGGCGAGCGCGCCGACCCGGAAACCATCAAATGGGCGGAGCAGAAGCTAGGTGTGCCTGTGGTCGACCATTGGTGGCAAACCGAGACCGGCTCGCCGATGACGATCAATCCCGCCGGCCTTGGCCTGTTGCCGGTGAAATACGGCTCGCCCGGCGTGCCGATGCCCGGCTACGACATCCGCGTGCTCGACGATGCTGGCCATCAGGTGCCTCGCGGCACACTGGGCAATGTGGTGGTCAAACTGCCGCTGCCGGCCGGCTGCCTGCCGACGCTGTGGCATGCCGACGCACGGTTCCGCCAAGCCTATCTCGACGAGTTCCCCGGCTTCTACAAGACGGCGGATGCCGGTATGGTCGACGACGACGGCTATCTCTACGTCATGGCCCGCACCGACGACATCATCAATGTCGCCGGCCACCGGCTCTCCACCGGCGCCATGGAAGAGGTGCTTTCGGCCCATCCCGATGTCGCCGAATGCGCGGTCATCGGCATTGCCGACGCCATGAAGGGCCAGGTTCCGCTGGGCTTCGTGGTGTTGAACGCAGGTGTAACCCGCGATGTCGGCTCCATCGAGAACGAGGTGGTCGGCCTGGTGCGCGAACGCATCGGCCCGGTAGCCGCCTTCAAGACGGTGGTGACGATCAAGCGCCTGCCCAAGACGCGTTCGGGCAAGATCCTGCGCGGCACCATGCAGAAGATCGCCGACAAGGAAGAATGGACCATGCCGGCGACGATCGACGATCCGATCATCCTCGAGGAGATCACCAAGGCCCTGAAGGACCGTGGGATCGGCCTTTGAGCGGCTGAAGGCTTTGGCTTGTCGAGGCCGCTTTTCGGATCGACGAGCAATCTTTTATTGTGCAACGCAGCAATGCGCCCTACAGTGCTTGCGGGGGGCCATCGACACAGGTCGCATGGCTCAAAAGAAGATTACATTTGGCGGCGTCGACATCCTGCGCTTTCTCGCCGCCCTCATGGTCATGGTTTACCACTATGGCTTCTGGGTGTGGGCGTATCCGGACGGTGTTTCGGCGCGCGCGACGGGCGGCGTTCCCCCGCAGCCGGCAATAGGCGCCTGGGTCGAATCCGGCTGGGTCGGCGTCCAGATCTTCTTCGTCATCAGCGGTTTCGTCATCGCCTTCAGCGCCGAAAGGTCGACACCCCTACAGTTTTTCGAAGCAAGGGTGAAACGGCTGGCGCCGGCGGTTTGGATCTGCGCACCGGTCACGGCGGTGGTGCTGCTGCTTGTCGGCCTCAGTTGGCCGACCGATGCCGTTATCAGGCTCCTACGCACCGGCCTGTTCGTTCCGTACGCGCCTTGGGTGGACAGCGTCTACTGGACGCTGGGCATCGAGATCGCCTTCTATGCTATCGTCTGGATCTTACTCAGCCTTGGCCGCTTCCATCTGATGGAGATTGTGGCCGTCGCCATCGGCTTGGTCAGCACGCTGTTTTGGTGCCTGTATTACCCGCTCGGCTGGGCCGATCTTGCCGAAACACGCACGCTCGCCCTGCTTCTGGTGCATCACGGCGTTTTCTTCGCCACCGGCGTCATGCTGTGGCTGATGCGCTTCAAGGCGGTGACAGGCGCCCGACTTGCCTTCTGCGCCCTGTTCCTGGCCGGTGGTGTGCTGCAGATCGCTAGTTCGGTCGACGTTCATATCCTGAAGGTCGGGCGGGATATGCCGTTCGCGCCGCCGATCCTCATCTTCCTCATCGGCATCGCGCTGATGGCATGGTCGCTGCGGCTCGACCTTTCGTGGAGCGGCTGGCGCCGGATCGGCCTGATGACCTATCCGCTCTACCTGCTGCACGATGTCGTCGGCGCGGCCCTGCTCGGCATCCTGGTCCGCGCCGGTCTGCCACATCTGTTCTCGATGGCGGTCGTCGGCGCGACGATGATCGCGGCAAGCTGGCTGGTGGCGATCGAGGCCGAACCACGCATCCGGCTGCTGCTCGACCACACCGTTTTCCGTTATCGGCTCAAGGCAGCCTGACGACGATCCGGCATTACCGGCCCAACGGCCGACGTAAAGCATGTCGCGCCTGAGCGGATTCAGGCTTTGTTTCCACACAGGCCGTTCTTCCAAAACCGAGCTCATTTTTGGGCGACATGCATTGGCGGTCCCAACCCGGCGTGGTTGCATTTTCCACGATTGCGGAATTCTCCGTTTCGGGCAAGATATCAGGCGCTTATGCCTTCCGCATGAGAGTTCGCCTCGAGACGCCGCACGTGACCCTGTTCCAGCGAAAACCCCGCATCGCGGCGCGTCCGCGCCTGGATATCGACATGCAGGATGCCGTTGTCTACGCGATCGGCGACGTGCATGGCTGCTACAAGGAACTCCGCGCCCTGGAGCAGAACATCCTGCTCGATTCGCTGCGCTTCCAGAGCCGCAAGATCATCGTCATGCTTGGCGACTACATCGACCGGGGGCTCCAGTCGGCGCGGGTGCTCGATCACCTTCTGGCGCCGGCGCCGAAAGGGTTTCAGCGCATTTGTCTTGCGGGCAACCACGAAGTGGCCATGCTGAACTATCTCGACGGACATTTGTCGCGCGAGCCCTGGCTGGCGACGGGCGGCCTGCAAACCCTGTTTTCCTACGGCATCGATCCGGCGCGCCTCACCAGCCTCTACGGGAGCAGCGCGCAGATCGACAGGCGCATAAGGGAGATCATTCCAGAGGATCACGTCAGCTTCCTACGCGGGCTGCCGATCATGGTCCGCTCGCGGAAGTTCGTGTTCGTCCACGCCGGCATCAGGCCCGGCGTCGACCTTGCGGCGCAAACCGACCACGACCTAATTACCATCCGTTCGGACTTCTTCGAGGCAACACACCTGCTCGACCGCTGGGTGGTGCACGGGCATACGCCGGTGGATGTCCCGAAGCTCGAAGGGCGCCGGCTCGGCATCGACACAGCCGCCTTCCAGAGCGGACGCCTGACCGCCGTCAGGATCGCCGACAAGCAAGGCAGGCTGATCTTCTCCTGACGCATCGATGTTCAGGTGTGCTGACCTGAAGATCGATACACCTCAAAGTGGCCCCACGCGCGCAATGACCGATGTCAGACCGGCGCCTTGCCGCGCACTTCCGACTTTTCCAGATAGTAGCTCGAATATTTATCGAAGAACTTTTCCGAGCCACCGAACGATCCGTATTTGGCCAGTTTCTTCAAATCGACCTTGTTCAGCACCGCGCCGACGATCTTGTTGGCGACATAGGGTTCGGATTCCAGCATCGACCTGACCATCGCGCGAGGCGTGCGCCCCCACTCGGTGACCAGGACAAACCCGTCGACCAAGGGGGCGAAGGCCTTGGCGTCGACCACCGGTCCGAGCGGCGGCAGATCGACGACGATGTATTCGAACGTCTCCTTGGCGTTCTCGATGAAGCGCCGCATGCCGGCCGAGGAGAGAAGTTCGCTGGTATGCGAGAAGTGACCGCGCAGCACCGCCGGGATGATCGCCAGCTTCGTCTGCCTGTCGATCTTGCCGACAGACTGCCAAGTCTGGCCGCTGACAACCGCTTCCATCAAACCCTGCTCGGCTTCCATGCCAAGGCCCCGGCTGAGGCCGGGATTGCGCAAGTCGCCGTCGATCAGCAGCGTCTTGGCGCCATTGGCGGCAAGCAAGCCCGCGAGATTTGCCGCGACCGTCGACTTGCCCTCGCCGGGAAGCACCGAGATAATGCCGATGACGCGGCTGCCTTGCCCTTCCATCACGACGTCGAAGGCGATCTTGGCGCTGCGCAGCGTTTCGGAGAACATCGAGGCTGGAGAATCGATGCTGACCCGCATGCGCGCCCGCCTTTCGGCCGCCGACAGCGATTGAGTGGTCTTGGCGTCCACCTGGGTATCGCCCGGCTTTTCTTCCTTGCCGAGCTTGCCGCCGATCGTCGGCAGATAGCCGAGGAATTTCAGGTTGACGCGGTCGCGCACGTCCTCGCCGGTCCTGAAGAAGCGTTCGTTGAACTCGTTCAGCCCACCAAAGCCGGCGCCCATCAGCAGGCCAAGCACCAGCGAAAGTCCGAGCACGACGATGGTGCGCGGGCTTGACGCGGCAAACGGCATCGAGGCGTCCGAGATGATGCGGATTTTGCCGACCGGGAAGGATTGCTGCTGCGCGGCTTCCTCGTAACGACCCAGGAATGTCTGATAGAGCGTGGTGAGCGCCGTCGCCTGCTGATCGAGTTCACGCAGCTTGACTTGCGTCTGGTTGTCGACGGAACTCTTGCCTTGCGCGGCCGCGACGTTGGCCCTGAGCGCGGTCTCGCGTGCCTGCGCCACCTCATACTCGTTGCGATAGCTTTCGGTCAGCTGCTTCAGCTCGCCGAAAATCTGCGTCGATATGTCGGCCTTCTCCTTGGAGAGAGCCACCGCCTGCGGGTGCTCGGGGCCGAAATTCGCCTCGACGTCCTGCAGCCGCTTGGCCACTGTGAGGTAGCGGGTCTTGAGCGCCGATATGACCGAACTGCTTGGCTGGTCGCTCGATATGGCGGCATCCTTGAAGGCGTTTTCGGAGCCGCTGTCGACAATGGCCTTGTACTGCTGGTAGCGGGCGCTGGCGCGTGCGGTGTCGGCCTGCGCCACGATAAGCTGGGCGTTGAGGTCGGAAAGCTGCTTGTCGCTCATCAGCTGGCCATCGCTGTTGGCGGCCAGCCCATGTTCGGCCCTGAATTTCTCAACCGCGAGCGAAGCTGCCTGCGAACTCTGGCGCAGCTCCGTCAACCGGCCCTGCAGCCACACCGCAGCCCGCTCGGTGGCATCGAAGCTCGCATCGAGCTGATCGGCGAGATAGGCATCGGCATAGGCCTTGGTGATGGCGTTTGCCAAGGCCGGATCCGTCGCCTGATAGCCGAGCGCGATGACGTAGCTTCGGCCGACGCGTTCCGCCCGGATCTCGTTCTGCAGCTTGAGGATAGCGTAGTCGCGGCGCGACGTGGCGATCAGCGCATCGCGGGCGGCGGGGTCGAGCTTGCTGAAGTCGGCGCCACCCGGAAGGGAAGGGCTGGGGCGGACATACTGAATCACGCTGCGGATAAGGCCTATGCCTTGGGCAAGCGCCGACTGGGGCGGATTCATGAACGTGTCGTTCTGGTCGAGCTTCAGCTTGTCGACGACCACGGCGGCAAGCCGCGTCGAGGTCAGGATCTCGATCTGGCTCAGGATGGCGGAATCGGTCTGCATGGTTGTCGACGCCGCCGAGATATCGTCGACAATCTTGTTCAAGCCTTCGTCGATCAGCACGCTCGCGACCGACTGATATTTGGGCGGCGTTGTCTGCAAATAGAACAGGCCCAGGAAGAGACCGATGACGGCACACACGGCAACCACCTTGGCCTGCCGTGCGGCCATGCCAAGCAGCCGCTCGATATCGATGAAGTCTTCGCCGTCTCCTGCGTCCGAATTCGGCAATGGCATCCTCTTGTCGAGAGGAAAATTGGCATAATTCATCTTCGGTCCAATTCTAGAGCCGGTCCGTCGCAATGGGCTCTATCTCACTGTTTCAACATGATCTTTTCCGGAAACCGGGACCCACTTTCCGGGATCATGCCTTGGCTTGCAGGCGCCTCGAAGATCGGGAGCATCGCCAGAAGCGAAGCAAGCGTCGTGCCAGACGGCGAGAACCTGCCGGCCCCTCTTCGCCAGCCATCTGACCATGCTCCCGAAAGATGGGCATTATGCGGCTTCTTCCTGGCGTTCATGCGACCGGACGAACTCCTGAAGCATCTCGAAAACCGGACCCTTCATGTCATCGCGCGCCAGCGCGAAGGCGATGTTGGCCTGGATGAACCCTTCCTTGGAACCACAGTCGAACATGCGGCCGAGGAAAGGCTGGGCGAAGAACGGCTGATCCTTCGACAGACGAACCATGGCATCCGTCAACTGGATCTCGTTGCCGGCGCCGCGCTGCTGATTGCCCAGAAGAGCGAAAATCTCGGGCTGCAGGATGTAGCGGCCGTTGATGTAGAAGTTCGACGGCGCATTGGCCGGCGCCGGCTTCTCGACCATGGCCGTCACCTCGAAACCGCCACCGATCTCGGCGCCACGGCCAACGATGCCGTATTTGTTGGTCTCGCTCGGTTCGCAACGCTCGACGGCGATCACGTTGCCGCCCGTGCGCTCATAAAGCTCGACGGTTTCGGCTAGGCATCCGCGCCCGCCGAAGGACACCATGTCCGGCAGCAGCAAGGCAAAGGGCTCGTTGCCGATAACCTCGCGCGCGCACCAGACGGCATGGCCGAGGCCTTGCGGCGATTGCTGGCGGATGAAGCTGGTGGCACCGGCCACAGGCAGCATGCTTTCGAGCGCCTCCAGCTGGGTCTTCTTGCCGGTCTGCTCCAGGGTGCCGATCAATTCCGGATGCAGGTCGAAATAGTCCTCGATCACCGCCTTGTTGCGACCGGTCACGAAGACGATGTGCTCGATGCCCGCTTCGAAGGCCTCGTCCACCGCATATTGCACGACAGGCCTGTCGACCACGGGAAGCATTTCCTTCGGCATCGACTTGGTCGCCGGCAGGAACCGTGTTCCAAGCCCCGCCACCGGTATCACGGCCTTCCTGATTTTCTTCATCGCAAATTCCTTCTGAGGAGATCGACTTCAGTCCATTCACAGGCCACGAAAAATCCCTCCATGTGCCTGCATCTTCACCTCCCCGCCCCAACGGCAAATTGTGCCGCTATTCTTCGCAACCGCACGGCGATCGGCATGCCCATATGCCTGACCGCCGCCGGGTCGCTGAGCGCTGTCCGGATCGCCTTGAGCGGGGACCGCGCCTTGATGTGCTGTACCAGTGACAGAAACGATGCCGCCTTGCGCAGGCTGCGGCCGCGCCGGGCAAACGCGGCCTGCGCGGCCTCATCCATCCGATGGGTTTGAGCGAACACGGCATCCGCCCTGCGCATCGCTTCGACGTGGTGAAGCTCGAGCACGCGCGAAATGGAGCCGCTGCGAATATGGTAGACATAGCCGATATCGGGCTCGACCACGCATTTGCCGCCCTTGGCCAGGGCTTCGGCAAACAGGACGTAGTCTTCGCCGATCCTCAGCTTTTCGTCGTAGCGAAGCCGGTTTTCGTTCAGGAACTCGCGCTGGAAGATCGGCTTGAGATAGCCGAGGTTGAACTTGGATTCGAAGACAACGTTGCCGGCGATGTAGGTGGCCAGCGAAATCTCGCGCAAGCCTTCCAGATACTGCCGCGGAAACATCGCGTCCTCGATGACGCCATCTTCGCGAACGACCTGCAGATTGTCGACGGCGATCTGGGCATCCGCGCTTTCGGCACGAGCGATCATGGCCGCGAGCCGGCCGGGAAAGACCGCGTCGTCGGAATCGAGAACCGCGATCCATCTGCCTCGGGCGGCGTCGAGGCCGGCATTCCTGGCGCCGCCGGGGCCGCGGTTGCTGGCCAGGGCGACGACACGGACGATATCCCCTGGATAGGCCCGCGCCACGTCGAGCGTAGCATCGCGCGACTTGTCGTCGACGACGATGATTTCGACGCTGACACCCTTCTGGGCGATGGCGCTGGCAATCGCCCGATCAAGGGTCGCCTCGGCGTTGTAGGCGGCAATGACGAAGGAAACATCGGGGACAGAGCTGACGTCAGACTGCACGCTTGCCTCCCTCCTGTGGCGACGGCTGGCCATAGAGGCGGATTTCGCGGATGCCGACGAGGCCGCTGACGACACCGACATGCATAATGCCGCGCAGCACGCTGCGGTTCCTGCGGACCGGACTGACGACGACCGGAAGTGCCGAGGCGAAGCAATAGATGGCCTTTGCCGAGGCCAGGCCGACCTGCTTGACCAGGCCGATGCCGCTGGCGCTGCTGCCCAGGAGATGGCCATGCGTCTGGCCGACGCGGAAGCGGCGGCGGCCGAGCCAGTCGAATGCCGCCCTTGAGCGCGGCACCACCTCGTCGACCCAGGCCTCGGGCGAGAACGCGATGCGGCCGCCCGCCTTGTGCATCTGATCGAAGAATTCGGTGTCCTCGCCGCCGGTCTGGCCACGCGCCAGGCTGAAGCGGCGGCCGCGCAGGCTATCCGAGCCCATCCGCAGCAGAACATTGCAGGTGTAGCCGGTGCGGATCTCGCCGCGCACCCAGACGGGCAAGGTCGAATGGAAATCGCCGCGCCGCATCCAGTCCGGCGCATCTGGGCGATAGCGCGCCCTGACCGGGCCGAGCACGACGGCGACACCGCTTTGCTGCGCCATCACGACCAGTTCGGCGAGCCATTGATGCGTGGCCGTCTCGTCGTCATCGATGAAGGCGACGAAATCCGCTGTGCTCGCATCGAGGCAGGCATTGCGGGCGATCGAGATGTTGCGCGCCGGGGCATGCCGATAGTGGATCGGCACCGTCAATTCCCGCGACAGCGCCGCCACCAGGTCACGGGCCGTCGGGGTGTCGTCATTGTCGGCGACGATAATGCGGATATCGAATCCCGCCGGCATCTCCATGGCGTCGAGCGAGCGCAGCGTGTCAGCCAGCTCCGGCCGGCGGAACGTGCAGACGCCGATGTCGATGCTGCGGTTCTTTGCCGACACTGCCATCAGGCCACTCCGCGTCGCGAGCCGAGGCCGAGAAGCTGCAGCCAGAAGCCAACCGACCAGCCAAGATGCATGACCATGGCCGAGACACCGGCCAGCGCAACGTCAGCCTTGCGCTGGCGGATAGCCGCCACCAGTCCGTAGCCCAGGCACACCGACACCCACAGCAACAAAGGCACTGCCGCAATCCAATGCACGAAGGAGAAGGCCGCAAGAAGAACCACCGGGAACACCGCCAGCGGCACCATCTGCCGGATCTTTGGGATGACGCGGTGCTTCAGCACATTCTTGGCACGCCCGCGACCGTAGCCGAGATACTGGAAATAGAGGCCTGAGAGCGAGGCGCGCGGATAGTAGACCATCTGCGTCTTGCCACTCATCCAGATCTTGTAGCCGGCCTTGCGCAGGCGATAATCGAGCTCGGCGTCCTCGTTATGGCTGAACGTTTCGTCATAGCCGCCAACAGCGCCGAACGCCGATATCCGCATCAGTGCATGATGGCCGTGATCGATCCACTGTCCCTGCGAAAGATGCCTATGCTTCGAGCCGCCGGTGCCGAGCTTGGAGTTCTGCGCCGCAGCGGCCGCCTTCTGCACGGCACCGCTGCCGCTGGTCAGCATCGAAACGACAACCGAATCCGCTGATGTAGCCAGGGCTTCCTCGACCAGCCGGTCGCAATAATCGTCGGGATAACCGCCATGCGCATCGATGCGGATGAGATAGTCGGCACCATCGCCGAAGGTACCGACGGCGAGATTGATCGCCGCGCTCTGGATGCGCCGCTTGTTGTGGAGCAGGATAACCCGCGGGTCCTTGGCAATCACGTCCTCGACGATGGAAAGCGTGCCGTCGGTGCTGCCGCCATCGGCGACGATGATCCGGGCGCCAAGCCGGGCGGCCGCGGGCCGCAATTGATCGAGCAGCGCACCGATATGGGCGGCTTCATTCAGGCACGGAATAACGATCAGGTTGGATGAGGGTCTTTCGGTTTGCGTCATCAACCCCTGTCCATCTTGCCTCTGTCCATCCCCGGCCATCCTATGCCAATGCCTCGGCGGCAAAGGAGCCGGGCACGGCCGTCAGGCTGCGCAGCCGCTCGACAAGCGCCCGGCAGTCGCTGCGATCGTAGCTCCAGGTCCTCGGATTGCGCGCCAGAACACGCCCTTTCAGCCTGGCGAAGCGATGCTCTTCCATCTTGCCTAGCGCGGCTTCGAGTGCCTCGGGCGAAGCCTGCGGCAACAGCACGCCGATGTCCTGCTGTTTGAGGAACCGCCCGGTCTCGGTGTTGCCCATAGAGATCGGCACCGCGCCGAAACGGCAGCCTTCGTAGAGCCGGTTGGGCAGAAGCCATTCGGAGTTCTGCCCCGCTTCGAAGAAATCGATCGCCCAGGAAAAATGGACATCGTTGTAGATCGCCGCCATGTCTTCCGGATTGCGGTAGGGCCCGAGAAACGACAGCCACGGCTCGGCTTCGACAAAGCCGTGAAAGTCAGGGAATTCCGACAAAGCCGGACGTCCGCGCAGCACGATTTCAAAGCGGCCCTCCATGCGGCGGGAGAAATCGGCCAGCAGCTCGAGCGAGCGGCGGCAGCGCAGCGCACCGAACCAGCCGATCCGCCATGGCGGACCGGCCGGGCTCTCTTCAGCCTCCGGAGCGCCGGGCAAGATCGTCGCGGCCTCGAAATATTTGTTTTCGACCAGCTCGATGGGTGCCGCGACCTGGCCGAACGGCTTGAAATAATTGGCGATAAAGGCAGGAGAACTGGTCACCAGCAGCTTCACATCCCTGGCCAGAAAGCGTTCGGTGGCGCGCAGCGCCTTGCCCAGGACATCGTTGCGCAGCACAAGCCGATGAATGTCGAGGCACTCGTATACGATCGGGACCGATGCACCGAAGGCTGACCTGGCGCGGCGGGCAAGCGCCAGCATTTCCAGGTTGCGCGCGATGATGAGATCCGGTTTTGGCATGCCGCCAAGCTTCGAGCCTGTCGAAACGGCTGCTTTGGCGATGGCCGCGAGGCGTTGGCCGAATCGCCCGTCACGCGTCGCGCCGAGGTCGATCGGCCGCAGTCCCTCGATATCCGCAATCGGATTCGCGGTGCGACGGAAGCCGGCCAAAGTGACCTGGGCCCCACCTGCCCTGAGCATCGTGATCCGCCGGCGCACCGCCGGGTCGGAAACGTCGTGCACAAGGTACAAGACATGCAGCATAAACACTCGACCGCTGTTGGCCCACCCGAGGGAATGCTAGTACAGCTCTTGCTGCATCGCAACATTTTTGCTGCACACATCGACGTTTTCTGTTGCACTGCAAAATTATTGCCGTAGTTTGTAGTCGGCGGCGGTCGTGGATTTCGGGCTCGGAAATCCACGTAAAAAATCAGGAATCCTGAATTTGGAAGCCAATGCATTCGATCCGCCAGAAGGCTCCTTGCGCAAATCGGTTGGGCGCGGCGCGGTTGTCACGGCCATGGCGCAATCGGTGCGGGTCGCGACACAGATCCTGTCCGTCATCGTGCTGTCGCGGTTATTGTCGCCACAGGATTTCGGTGTCGTGGCGATGTGCGCGCCGGTGCTTGCCTTTATCGCCCTGTTCCAGGATTTCGGCCTGACCCAGGCGACGATCCAGAAATCAGGCATCCGGCATGAGGAGGTGAACTACCTCTTCTGGATCAATGTCGCCGTCAGCGCTATCCTGGCTTGCGTGCTTGCGGGTGCGGCGCCGCTGGTTGCTGCCTTCTACGGCGAGCCGCGCGTGACGGGCCTGGTGGCTGCGTTCGGGCTGCAGATCATGGCCTATGGGCTGGGCGCCCAGCATCTGGCGCTCTTGACACGCCGCATGCAGTTCGGCCGGCTGGCCGTCATCGACGTCGCCAGCGCCATTGCCGGGCTTGCGGTGTCGATCGCCTGGACCTTTATCGATCGCTCCTATTGGGCCCTGTTTGCCGGTACGCTGACCGGTGCCGTGTTGCCGACGCTCTGCTATTGGGCGAGCTCGCGCTGGCGTCCGGGCCTGCCGCGCAAGGTCGCCGGCATCGGCGAGCTGATCAATTTCGGCGCCGGCATCACCGGCTTCAACTTCGCCAATTTCTTTGCCCGCAACCTCGACAATGTGCTGATCGGCAAATATTGGGGCGAGGCGCAACTCGGCCTCTATGACCGCGCCTACAAGCTGCTTCTGTTTCCGTTGAGCCAGATCACCAACCCGCTGTCGAAGGTGATGGTTCCGGCGCTTTCCAGGCTTAAGGACGAGCCGGATCGCTACCGCAGCGCCTATCTGCGCGTCATGCCGCTGATCCTTCTGGTGGCGCTTCCCGGCGTCGCCTTCGCCACCGCGATGTCGGATGTGCTGATCCCCTTCGTGCTCGGCGAGCAATGGCGCGCAAGCGCCTCGATTTTCCTGGCGCTCGGCTTTGCCGGGCTGCTGCAGCCGCTCAACAATCCGGCCGGGTGGCTTTTCGTCAGCCAGGGCCGCTCCGGCGATTTCATGCGCTGGGGCATCATAACGGCCGTGACGTCGGTGCTGGCTTTCATGCTCGGCCTGCCCTATGGCGCGCTGGGCGTGGCGATCGCCTATGCGATCAGCGAATATCTGCGGACGCCGTTCCTGTGGCTTTATGTCGGCAGGAGCGGGCCGCTGCAGGCGCACCATGTGCTTCGCGCGGCAACGCCGTTCGTGCTTGGCGCCCATCTGGCGCTGGCCGTGATCTGGTTCATCAAGCCCCTGCTGCCCCAGCAGCATGTCGTCGCCCTGGCCAGCGGCGCCGTGCTCTCCTACCTCATCACCATCGTCATCGCACTGGCATTCGCCTCCGGCCGCGAAGCCTTGCGCGAGGCCCTCAAGATGCTGCCGGCAAGGCTGCCTGCGGCGGCGGCGCGCGAAGCGCAATAATTTGGGCGTCTTCGACTGCTACGGACATCTCCTCCAGGACCAGGTCTGAACCATGCACTACCGATCGATCTCCGATATGAACGACGCCATCGTCAGGGGCCTGCACCGGCTGCCGCGCGATATCGACCTCGTGGTCGGTGTGCCGAGAAGCGGCGTTTTGGCAGCGACGCTGGTCAGCCTTGCCGCGAACATCCCGATGACCGATCTCGACAGCTTCCTGGCAGGTCGGATCTATACGTCTGGCGTCACCAAGCGCCGTGCCGCTCTCGACCGCAAGGTTTCCGAGATGCGCAAGGTGCTGGTGATCGACGACAGCGTCGCCGGCGGCAACGCCATGCGCGACGCACGCGCCCGCATCCAGGCTTCGGGCATCGAGGCGGAGTTCACCTTTGCCGCCGTGTTCGGCCTTGAGCCCCAGCACCAGGAAACCGACCTCGTCTTCGAAGTCGTGCCGCATCCGCGCATGTTCCAGTGGAACTTCATGCATCATAAATTCCTGGCGCAATGCTGCGTCGATATTGACGGCGTGCTGTGCCTCGATCCGACAGAGGCGGAAAACGACGACGGCCCGGCCTATGAGAAATTCCTCAGCGAAGCGCGGCCGCTCCATGTCGCGACCCACAGGATCGGCTGGCTGGTCACCAGCCGGCTGGAGAAATACCGCGCGCTCACCGAGGCATGGCTCGCCAAGCATGAGATCAAATACGACCAGTTGATCATGCTCGATCTGCCGAGCAAGGCGGAACGGCAACGGCTCGGCGCGCATGGCAGTTTCAAGGCCGACTTCTACCGCAAGTCCGATGCCATCCTGTTCATCGAGAGCGAGCACGAACAGGCGCTGAGGATCACCGAACTGTCAGGCAAGCCGGTGCTGTGCGTGGAAACGCATATGGTCAGCTTTCCCAACACGCTGTCGCTGCCGGCACTTGGTCAGGCGGCCAGGAACCTGCCGGCAAGGCTGCGGCAGATCAAGTCGCAAGAGGGCCGCAAGAGCGCTGCCAAGACCATTGCCCGCGCCCTGCTTGGCGCCCGCGGCTACGAGACGCTGAAAAGCCGGGTCAAACGCCCGGCCTGACCTGCTCAGGCGGCGCCGTTAGGGCAATTCCAGGAAAAGTGTGAACGGTTTTCCCGGGAAAAGCGCATAGCGCTTTCCCTTGGGAATTGATCAAAACAAAGAGTTAGAGGAGTTCGCCGTTTCCGTGACACGGCGAACTCCTCTAGGCCGCCTGTCGCGCGCGTTGCTGCATCGCCCTGTCCAGTATCGAGAAGAAGGTGATGAACTGGCGATCGGGATCGAGTTCCGGGCGCCCGGCGAAGCTGCGGGCGAGGCTTGAAAGCCGGTCATATTCCTGGTTGTCGTTCCACAGCCGCCTGACGGCCGCGACCCAATCGGCCAGCGGAGCATCGTAATCCAGCACCACGCCACCGGAGCCGACAGCCTCGGGCAGACCGCCGCGCCGCGAGCCGACAACCGGGATTCCGCTGCAATGGGCCTCCGAAGCGACGCGGCCCCACGCCTCTTCCCACTTGCTGGGAGCAAGCAGGATCTTCGTGCGGCCATAGACCGTCTTCATGTCGCTGGTGCGGCTCTCCAGGACGACATTGCCCAAGGGAGCGATCGTCTGTTCGATCCGCGCCCGGTGATCGTCGTCGAGCTTCCAGCTTTCGACGAACAGGAATGGGATTTCGCGGCAGGCGCCGGCGATCCGCACCGCGAGTTCAAACCCCTTTTCCTCATAAGGGTTGATCAGCGTGACGAACTGGCCCGTCGTTGGCGTCGAGTAGTGCGCCGGGTTGATGGTGGGCGGGATTACCACCGCCTCGATGCCGAACTCCTGTCTGTAGGTACGTGCGGTGAAGTCCGAATTGGCGATGTAAAGCGCTGAATGCAATTCGCGCAGATCGCCGCCCAATTCATGGAACTCGACATTGCGGAGATAAACGACCAGAGGCACGCCCTCCGCCTGCAGCGCCTTGCCGATCGGAACCGATTTGTGACACTGGACCACGGCGACATCGGGTTTCAGCCTGTCGACGGCATAGCCCGCCGCTTCCCAGGGAAACCAGGCCCGCACCACCGGATAGCCGGGATAGCTGTCGACAACCGCCGGCTGCCGCAACAGCTTCATCTTGGCGCGCGCCTTGAAGCCGAAGACACCATCACCGAACAGGGCGGCGAGCACAGCGGCTTCATGACCGTGCTCGATCAGCTGTTCGGCCAGATGATGCGTGCTCGACTGAACGCCGCCGCTGAACTCAGGCGGGTAGCCGTTGCCGCCTGCAAAGAGAACTTTCATGATCGGGCTCCTTGTCGCATCTCGTATTCCTTGCTCGGAGACAACAGCAAAGTCCGCCGCCTCTCTTTTCGACGTCAGGCAAGTTTCGGCGGCTCCAGATTGGCGAAGGGATTGGTACAGGATTGCCAGCCGGTAAATCGGATCGGGTCGTTGGGCGAACTGCGCCAGGCGTAGTCCGTCAGCATATGGAATTCGGCGACGACCCAGCGGTCGAAATGCAGCAGATCTTCCCGCTTCCGCTGGGGCAGCAAGCGGCGCGCGGCCCCCAGTTTGAGCTCCTCCACCAAGGTGACGGCGTCACTCAGTTTTTCGCTCGGAAAGTTCCATGGATTCCTGTCGCGGAACGCCAGCACGAACTGCTGCAGATGCTCGATGCGGATGTTCAACTTGCCAAGGTATTTTTCCAGCGTGACGCGCACCAGATCCTCGTCCGAGAACGAGGAAACGGCGGCGTAGGCGACCCCTGTCGAAACCACTCCGCCAGCCATGACGGCCAGGGCCGAGCGTCGGGAAATCTCGATCATGCGATACCTCCTTTCACGCGATCCGGCTCGCCGCCCGCAAGGACAGCGCTGCCGCGGTCAGGCTCGGGTTGGCGCAGGAGCAGCTCGGATAGGTGCTGGTGCCGACGACGACCAGATTTCTGAGCTGGTGGTGGATCATGCCGCTGTCGATGACCGAATCGGCTGCGCCCGTACCCATCCTCAGCGTGCCCTGGACGTGCGATTCGGTCGGCCGGATGCCGCGATCGAAGAGCTTTTCGACCGGCAGCGGCGCCAGAAGGCCAGGCAATTTCTCCAGAGCGCGCGCCATGCCCTTCACCGCATAGTCCGATGGCGCCTTGAAGCTGACGAAGGCATTCTCATCCTCGTCAAGCGTGACGAAGTTCTCGGGATCGAGCAAGTCCTCGGTGACCACGACAAGCGGCAGCGCCTGGCGTAGCCGCCCTTTTTCGGCACGCAGTCCGTGCTGCCAGCGGTTCTCGAAATAGACCAGTGCCGCCGCATGCTCCGATCGGTGAGGACCATCATAGAGGCCGAAATTCAGGCCGGTGGTGATGGTGCTGCCGTCGAAATTGTCGACGCCGTCTAGATAGACCTCGAAATTCCAGCCGTAGGATTCATGCAGGCCGCTGCCGACGAATTCGCCGCCCAGGCCGGATCGCAGCATGATCGCCGCGCTCTGGATGGCATTGGCGCCGAGAATGAAGAGATCGCCGCTGACCTGGTATTCCTTGCCGTCATGGCTGAACGTGACCGAACGGACAGCGCCGCCGACGTGATCGAGCCGGCGCACTTCCGCACCGAGGCAGACCGAAACGTCGGGATGCTCGAAGACGTGCATCAAGCCGTTGTTGACGGTGAATTTGGCGTCGACCGGACACAGCCAGCAACGCAGATTGGCACAGCACGAGGTGCGTTGCGATGTCGGCAGCCGCGCCCGCGCGGTTGGCATGACGAAGTGCTGGCCGGGCTGCGCCGCCTTCATCATCCTGTCCGGTGTCGACATGCGATGCGGCGGTTGCGGAAACGGCTTCGAGCGGGGCAGCATCGCCGCCATGTCGGGATCGCCGGAGATCGACATGATGTCTTCCGCGTCGCAATAGAACGGCTCGACGTCGTCATAGCTGATCGGCCAGTCATTGCCGATGCCGTAGGTGCTTTTCAGCCGGAAATCATTGGGATGAAATCTTGGCGTCTGCGCGAACCAGCAGTTCGTCCCGCCACCCAGTCCGATCGTGTAGTTCCACGGCTTGTTGGAATTGGTCTTGTAGGTCGTCTCGTCTTCGATGTCGGTGTTGACGTTCTGCTCGAGCTGCCATTCATGGGTGTTGTGGCGTCCCCACTCCAGCACCAGAATGCGCGCCTTTCGGCGCTTGGCGAACTCATGCAGGAAGAAGGCCGAACCGAAGCCGGAGCCGATCGCAACGAGATCGAAATGGTCCTTGGTGATTTGCCCCGGCTTTACGTCCAGCACCATCGGCTACAACTCCACACAGAAATACGCGCTCAGTCCCAGCGCCCGCAGGCCATGTGCGGACCGGTCTTGCATCCGTCTGCCAGGACCTGGTCTCATGCCGCCATTCTGCCGATCGAGTGATATTCGATGCCGTGGCGGGCGATGACCTTGGGGTCATAGAGGTTGCGGCCGTCGAAGATGACCGGCGTAATCAGCGCATCCTTCACCGCATCGAAGGAGGGCGCACGGAAGCTCTTCCATTCCGTGGCGATCAGCAGCGCATCGGCGCCGCGCAGCGCCGCCTCCTTGGTGCCGCACAGAAGCAGGTCGTCGCGCAGTCCGTAGATGGCCTGGCATTCCTGCATCGCCTCGGGATCATAGGCCTGCACATTGGCGCCGGCCTTCCAGAGCGCTTCCATCAGGACGCGCGCCGGCGCCTCACGCATGTCGTCGGTGTTGGGCTTGAAGGCCAGGCCCCAGAGCGCAAAGGTCTTGCCTTTGAGGTTGCCCTTGAAATAGCGGTCCACCTTGTCGAAGAGAACCGATTTCTGTGCGTTGTTGCGCTCCTCGACGGCGCGCAGCAGCTTGGCGTCGAACTTGACGCCTTCGGCGGTCTTGATCAGCGCCCGCACGTCCTTGGGGAAGCACGAGCCGCCATAACCCAGACCCGGATAGATGAAATGGTAGCCGATGCGGGGATCGCTGCCGATGCCCTTGCGGACCTCCTCGATGTCGGCGCCGAGCTGTTCGGCCAAATTGGCCATCTCGTTCATGAAGCTGATCTTGGTCGCCAGCATGCAGTTGGCGGCATATTTGGTGAATTCGGCGCTGCGCACGTCCATCACGATCATCTTCTCGTGGTTGCGGTTGAACGGCGCGTAGAGTTCGCGCATCACAGCCTCGGTGTCCTCGCTGTCGGTGCCGACGATGATGCGGTCCGGCTTCATGCAGTCGGCGACCGCGGACCCCTCCTTGAGGAACTCGGGATTCGAAGCGACATCGAAAGCCAGGTCCTCGCGGCCTCTTTTCTTCAACGTGTCGGCGATCCTAGCTTTCACCCTTTCGCAGGTGCCGACCGGCACCGTAGACTTGCCGACGACGATCTTGGGTTTGTCCATTTCGCGGCCGATGGTCTCGGCGACGGCCAGCACATATTTGAGGTCGGCCGAGCCGTCCTCGCCCGGCGGCGTGCCGACCGCGATCATCTGGATCTCGCCATGCCTGACCGCGGCGGCGGCATCGGTGGTGAACTTGATGCGGCCGGCAGCATGGTTTTCCTTAACGAGGTTTTCCAAACCGGGTTCGAAAATGGGGACCAGGCCCTGGTTGAGCCGCTCGACCTTGGCGGCGTCGATGTCGACGCACACGACCTGGTGCCCGACTTCGGCAAGGACCGCAGCCTGCACGAGGCCGACATAGCCAATTCCAAACACCGTCAAATTCATTCGGTTTCATTCCCATGCAAGGCAGCGGACCGTTTTCGGTCCCGCCGGTTCAAATCGACTTTCCCAACTACTTTACACTGCATGCCAGCGATTCCGGAAATTGACAGGGTTCGCCGAGCGCCGTGAAGGCAACCCGCTCGATCTGCAGGGAAAGCTTGCGGCCCGGATCCGCGAACGCTCCCATCCAACCCTTCATCGTATCGCTGCCCCAAAAACTGAAGAATATCTTCTGTGCATGGCTGGGCAGCTTCGCCGGGTCGGTAATCGTGTTCACCAGCTGGCCGTTGACGTACCATCGCAAGCTGTCCTTCTGCCAGACGAAGGCGTAGTCGTTGAAGGCGTTCTCCGTGCCGCCCGGCACGTCGACGAGCTTCTCGTTCTTGCCCTTGCCCGCGATATAGGCATTGACCTGCACCTTGGAGGTGTCCTTGGTCAGGACCTCGAAGTCGATCTCGTCCCAGGGCTGCTTGTCGCTGGGACCGATATAGGTGAAGAACGCCGCGTTGAGGCCGGAGCCGGTATCGGTCTTCAGCCGTGCCTCATAGGTGCCGTAGCCGAAGCGCTGCTTGGTCTGGATCTCGCCGCAGACGTAGTCGCGATCCTTCAACGTCTGCTTTTCGAAGCCGAGCGACAGCACATTATTCGACAGTCCGACCATGCCTTTCGACCAGGTGCAATTCTGATGGCTGCCGTTGTTCCAGCCGTCGGAAACATACCAGCGCGCACGATCGAAGCTTTTGAAATCATCGACGAAGGACGGCGATGTCGGAATGTCCTGGGCGTAGGAAGGGGTTGCCACGAAAGCGCCAAGAGCAGCCAGCAGCAACGCACCGAGCGACCCCAGCCGCCGCCGGGCGGCTTGCCCGGCCCGATATGAGAGAGACGGTGCGTCAATTGCTGTCGTAGGTTTCGGATTCGAATTCATACCAAACTCACCTTTGCGCTGTGTGTCCCCAACCCAAAGTCGACGTTCGAACCGCTCCTGAACGGGCCAACCTTGACCTCCCTTGTGACCCTCTCGATTGCTTCCCGCCCTGCATCAAATCTGTTGCAACAGTTCCGAGCCTTCACGTTCAACCTCTGCCTGCGCCTGCCGGCCAGGCGAATTCCGCCGAGGTGGCCGAATCGGCATTCTCGTCGAAGACCATATCCAGCGAATGACGGAGCTCTTTCATCATGCCGTCCTGGCGCGACAGCGCCGCGATGCGGCGTTCGCAATTCAGGATCGACTGTGTCAGTGCGCTGACTTCCGAAGACCGCTTGTCGGAAGCTGAGCCGTTTTCCATGGCTTCGACCAGGAAGGCGGCGTTGGTCGACGTTGTCCGGTAGCGATTCTCAAGCCCGGTTCTCTCGGCCTCGATCTCGGCCGCAATCTGCTCGAACAGCTTTGCCAGACGATCAAGACGTGAAACATCGGCCTGCCGGTCGCGGGCCGGATCCCTTGATCTGAAACCGAATATCGAGGCCATGGACTCAGGTTCCTGTCATCGCCGGCTTGTGGGCCGGGCTTCTGGCCGATCCCCGCAGCCGGGGCTCAAAAACTCGTGTTGCGTTGTCCTGCTCCGGAGAGACATCAGACCAATCCGATCGGGGGCCAGTTCGGCTGGTCGTCCACTATGCTGCACCGCAACATAGACTGCCATCGTCGGAGCCGCGAGGCAACCACCCAATTCGTAAACTCATAAATCCGGCCGAAATGGTTTCCGTGATGACGTGCCGCGAGGACAAATTGCAAGCACCGGGGCCCGCTCTCAGCGTTCCTTGCCCATGCTGGTTCCGGCCATCAGAAAACGCCGCGGCGGGACATGTTTTTGGCTGGACATAAGGCCGACGCGACGAAACAGCGCCTCGAGCTTGTCGGAAGCCACGCCCTGGACGATGGGGACGAGGTTGGACAGGCTGGCGAAAGCGTAAGCCGCAGCCGATGCCAGCCCCCGCTCAGCCTTGACGTCAAGGAAATTGCGCAGCCGATATTTGTCGCGCACGTGCCGTTCATGCCGCCTTAGCACCGCCTTCGAGCCTTCTGGCAGACTGTCTATCGCCAGCAGCGCCAGATCCGCATCGGCCAAACGCTTCAGGTCCTGGGTCTTGTGGCGGCCGCTCAGAGAATCGGCGCGGACGACGGCGCCGTAGCCGCAGGAGCGAATGACCTTGAACCGTGCCCCGCATGCGACCGCGCGGGCGTAGAGTTCATAGTCCTCGCCCAGCCGCAGGCTCTCGTCGTAGCTCAACCCGTGGCGGTCGAGGAAGGCACGGCTGATCACCGGCTTCAAAAAGCCCAGTTCGCCCCTCTGCACGCGGCGCCTGGAGATGTTGCCTTCGACGAAGCGCTCGAAATCGAGGAATTCCGGATCGGCGGCAAATTGCGGCGCGACGATTTTCGTCGCGTCGCCCGTCGCATCATCCCTGATCAGCATGATGTTGTCGGCTGCGAAATCCCAATCGGCGCCGGCAAACAGGTTGCGAAACCGGCCTTCGAGGAAGAAATCGTCGGCATCAAGAATGCTGATGAACGGCGATTTCGAGCCGGCGATGGCTGCGTTGCGGGCAAAGGAGGGGCCGCGATTGACATCGAGGCGCATCACGGAGAGCCGCCCGCTGCCATCATCGGCGGATCGTGCGACATCGGCGGTGTGGTCGGTGGAGGCATCATCGACAACGACGACCTCCGCCACTTCCGGTTCGCGCAACGCGGATGCGATGGCGACGGCGATTGTCGCTGCGGCGTTTTTTGCCGCGATGATCACGCAGACCTCGGATTTCGTCATCGACATGGATTTGCCTCTCGTACAGGTAATATCGATTTGCCCTCGCCCCGTACTCCTTCGATGCCCTACAGAATTGCCATCAGCACCCAATTTGCCTTCATTCAGCGCCTCCCCGGCCGCTCGAAGATGCGGCGGCTGATATCGGCGGACGCCGCCCAGCCGGCTTCGGCCAGATAGCGGACCGGCGCGCGGCCGCACAGTTCCCACAGCACCGTTCGCCGCTGTGGCCACCGCAGCGACGGCAGCCACGGCGCGATGACCATGCTGAGCAGATCCTCATTGCCGATGCGCGACAGGATCCTGGTCGCGCGCTGCGACAGCAGCGTGCCAGCACCGCCGAGTAGCACATCGGCGGCGCGCAGGCCAAGCAGCAGCGTGTCGTCCAAACCTTGCACGGTTGCGGCATCGAGCAAACGCTGCTGATCCGCCTCGTCGAGTCGGCCGGCGCTGGCGCTGATATCACAGACGTAGCCCGCGCAAGGTTCCCGGTTGAAAAGTGCCTTGGCAACGCTGATGCAGGACAAAAGCAAAGTATCGGCAACCGAGGTGAACGGCACCGTCGCACCGGCGATTTCGACCTGTCGTTTGCGCCGCAGGAACCCGTCCGCGTCGCGCGGGCTTGGCGAGCCGGGCTGCTGGAGGCGGTAGTGGAGATCTACCGTGGACGACCTCGGCCCGTCGTCCCGGGTCATGTGCTGTTCGCCGAGGAAGCGGACCCACCAGACGGAGTTCGACTTGCCTGATACCTCATAACCGATCTTGCGAAGGGCATCACGCGCCCTGACAAATCCGAGCGGCGAAACCAAAATGTCGACATCGCCGGACGGCTTCATGAAGTGGTCGTCGTAGAGAAGCTGCTGCTGGAACGGACCCTTCAGAAAAACAAAATCGATCTCGCTGGCGCGCAGCACATCATGGACCGCCATGGAATCCATGATGCAGGACGCGTTCATCGAAACCGTTCTCCTGCGGTAGGTGTCGAGCCATCGGAAAAGCTCAGGCGGCCTCTCAAGCGCGGGTGCGCGCGAAAGGGCCTTGAGGACAAAGGTGGCGACCTTGTTCAGCCTGGCGATGTCGGCAATTTTGGCACCGTCCAGATCACGCATCGAAATGTCGCCCGCGCCGGCGTGCGGCCCGGCAAAATAGAATCGCAGGCAGGCCTGCACGTAGGCCACCTCGTCGGCACAGCCGGCGGCGCGCAATCGTTCGTATGAGCCGTCAGGCAATGCCATTTAGCGCACAATCTCCAAAGAAAGCGGTTTGCGCGAACACTTATGCTGCATGTGCGAAGCAAACATCACCAAAAACCTCGGTGCCGTAAAGCCTTTCCTTTTGCAGTGCGAATTTTTGCAACCGAGCGCCTATCGAGATCGCGTCGGAAAGAAGTGAGAACCGCGGCTGAAATATCCTTGTCAGGTCTTTTGCCGATCCCCGGCCGAATTTTCCAAACAGAAAATTCTTTCCATTAGCGACGCCTAAAAATAGGCACAAAGCAAACGACTTATGCAAGCAAAATCACATGCTTAAAGAATCAGCGCGGGCGCTGCCATCGTGCCCAAGGAATCGGCTAAAAAGTGACAAGTTTTAGGCATGGCCGCTCATGTCCTGACGCCAGCAACGTAATTGATTAACGGAAGGTAAAACAGTCTTGACTCATAAATGCTGCCGTGCAGCTATTGCATTGCAGCATAAAAGTGCTGACGGCACTCGACAGGCCGTTTCCAGTCCTAAATCGGAGAGTAAAATGGAACAGAATGTTGAAAAGCATGAATACGAGACACCAAGCCTGACGGTTCATGGTTCGATTGAGACCATCACCCAGGGTGGCGGCGGCAACACGGCGATCGACGCATCGTTCCCCGCGCACACGCCGATCGGCGACCTGACGTTCTCCTGAGACTTATAGCCGTTTCCAGAGTGACATTTCGGGACTCTGGATTCAAAAGCAGACGTAAGAAGGTCGGGGGGCCAGCCTCCCGACTTCTCCTGCGCCAACCGGAGATGTCGAAGCGTTTTGTCAGTGAGGTGCGGGGATGAACTGGAAGCAATCCGACCATGATCTGGCCGACCACGATAGCGTGAGTGCGACCAAGGATGCCGTGGCTTGCGAGTTCGGCGATGGCTTGGCTCTGCTCAATCTCAAATCCAATGTCTACTACAGCCTGAATGGCGTCGGCGCCTTCATCTGGGATTTGATCCAGGAGCCCCGGTCGCTCGGGGACATCCGCAGCGCCGTTCTTGCGCGCTATAATGTCGACCCGGTGCGCTGCCAGGCCGATGTCGACGCATTGCTGAAGGGCCTGGCCGAAAATGGGCTTGCGAGACGGCATCATGAGGCACTTGTCTAAGCCGACCCAGCACAAGGCGCTGGTTTGGCAGGCCATAGTTTCGCGGGCCCTGGTTTCGCGGGCCCTGGTTTCGCGGGCCCTGGTTTCGCGGGCAACGGCTTTACGGCAGGAACCCGCGAGGGAAACAGGCCTCAAGCAGTCGAAGCGCGGCGGAAGCCGGCACGGGCTGGTCAGGATTTTCTCCCTGAGCGGCTCGGAAATGATCTTCCTTGGCCATTGCCTGCTGGTGGTGGCGACAGTTCGGCTGGGGCTGACCCTGCTGTCCTACAATCGTGTACGCAGCCTGGTGACGCGGCTCGACGCGCGGCAGTGCGCCTCGATGGGCGAACTGCGGCGTGTCGCCTGGGGTGTTGCCGCCGCGGCCCGTTTCGTCCCTTACGCTACGTGCCTGACCCAAGCGCTCTCCGGCCAGTATATTCTCGCCCGCCAAGGCAATGAATCGACGATACGCATCGGCATCGAACGTGGTACGGGCGAGCAGTTGAAAGCACATGCCTGGCTGGTCAGCGACAACCATATCGTGCTTGGCGGATCGATCGATGGCTTCGCCCATCTCGTCGACCACGGCAGCCGATGAGCGGCGTCGCCGGAATCCTGCTGCGCGGAGCACACGCACCGGCGGTCGCGGCGGCAGACATTCAGCAAATGCTGGCGCGCATGCGCCATCGCGGTCCCGACGGCGGTTCATGGTGGCTGGACACCAGCATCGCCCTTGGCCACGCCTGGCTCAACACATCGGATGAGGTCGGTCCAGGCCCTTTGACGATGGCTGGCGGCCGGCTCGCCATCACCGCCGATTGCCGGCTGGACAACCGTGACGAGTTGCTGGCCAGGCTCGGTATCCGCGACCAGTCGGTGGCCGACGCGATCGTGCTGATGCGGGCCTATCTACGCTGGGGCGAAGCTTGTCCGGAGCATCTGCAAGGCGATTTCGCGTTCGCCATCTGGGATGACGAGCGGCAATCGCTGTTTTGCGCGCGCGATCATTTTGGCGTCAAGCCGTTCTACTACCACGCGGCGGACCAGCGTTTTGCCTTTGCGTCCGAGATCGGGCCGATCCTGGAGGTCGAAGGTATCCGCGCACGTGTCAGCGAGCGCCAGATCTCCGGCTTCCTGGCCGGGCTTCCCGACGACCCGCAGTCGACCCCCTACAGCGATATATTCAGCCTGCCGGCCCGCCACAGCGTAACCGTCACCGCGCAACAGGTGGTGCTGCGCCGATACTGGCAGATCGAGCCGTCGGCGCGGCCCTTGCGGTCGGATGCATCGGAGGAATTCGCCCATCTGTTCTCGCAATCGGTGCGCAACCGCATGCGAGGGACCTCGGCAGTCGGCGCAATGCTGAGCGGCGGCCTCGATTCCTCATCTATCGCCTGTGTCGCCGGCCTGCAGAATGCCGCTGCGCGCAGGCCGAAGCTGCCGACCTTCTCGCTGATTTTCGAGAGGGGCTCGCCGATGGACGAGCGGCCCTTCATCGATGCCGTTCTCGACCAGCAGAAGGTCGACGCGACGCTGATCCCGGTCGGCAACTATGCCCCATTCGCCGAATTCGAACGCGTGCTGGAAGAACAGGAAGGAACGTTCCTGGCGCCGGGCCTGACGCTCACCCGCGGTATCTACCGGACTGCCGGCGCCAAGGGCATCAAGGTGCTGCTGGACGGCCATGGCGGCGACGAGGTCGTTTCCCAAGGCCATGGTCACCTGCACGAGCTTGCGAATGGCGGCCGATGGATGGATCTGTGGCGCGAGGTCCGCAGCGCCTCCAATACCTATGGCGACAGCACGCTTGGCCTTTATCTCCAGTTCCTGACCCTCTACGGGCCGGCCTGGCGCATCGCCAAGCTGAGGCATCTGGCCAACCGTGCCCTGAACAGGATCCGCAAGCCCGCGCACGTGCAGCGCGCACGAAGCTGGCGCGACCTGATCAATCCGGACCTTGCCAAGCGCACCGAGCTTGTCGACCGGTTTCACCGGGCCGGCTATATGCCGCCCGGCGTTCAGGCCAGCGACGCCTTGAGCCATCGCTGGATCCTGTCGAACGGCTATGTCCCGCATGCTTTCGAGGTTCTCGACAAGGCCGCCGCCAATTTCGGCGTCGAGCCGCGATACCCATTCTGGGATAAGCCGCTGGTCGAGTTCTGCCTGGCGTTGCCGGGCGAGGAGAAGCTGAGCCACGGCTTTGGTCGCTATGTGCTGCGTCGCGCCATGCAAGGCGTATTGCCGGAGGCGGTGCAGTGGCGGCGCGACAAGATCGACTTCACCGCCAATCTCGTCAACGGCATGCTGCGCAACCATCGCGACCTCCTGGAACAGCTGCTGGTCTCGGATGCGAACCGCATCGCGCCTTATGTCAATCTGCCGCAAGTGAGTGCTGCCTATGCGCGACTGCTGCGCCAGCCCGATCAGGCAGCCCCCCTGGATGTCCAGTATGTCTGGCGCTCGGCCTCGCTGTCGCTCTGGCTGCGGCAACTCCAGCACGGCGGGAGCCCCACGTGATGCCGCGCAACGAGCCGCTCGCTCTATACAATGATGATGCCTTTTCACATGGCCGGGCCATGCGAGAACGCCGCTTCTACCGCGCCTATGGTCTGACCATCGCGTCGGAGGTGATGTTGCCCGAACTGCAGCCGGCGCCGCCGGGGGCGGCGGATCTCGTGATCGCTGTCGGCGCGATCGACCTGCCAAAGCCGGCGCCCGAAGCCGCGACCGATTTTCGCTTCGAGCCGGACCGGCAATATCTGGCTTGGCATGCTGTCGGTGCGTTCCTGATCAGCGATGACTGCCGCATCGACATAGAACCGGCACCCGGCGTCGACGATGCGCTGCTCGCGTTTCCGCTGCTCGGTCCGGTCATGGCGCTGCTCTTGCACCGGCGGCCTGCTTGTCCTGCATGCCAGTGCCATCGCCGCAGCCGGCACGAGCGCCATCTTCATGGGTGACAAGGGAGCCGGCAAGTCGACGACGGCAAGCGCGATGATCCGGGCCGGGCATCGACTGCTTACCGATGACGTGGTGGCGCTGGACCTTGCCAATCCGAGTGAGCCAATGACCGTTCCGGGCTTTCCGCAGATCAAGCTGGCGGCCGACGCCGCTGCGGCGATCTCGCTCGGGGGAGCGGAAGTGCGGCCGCAAGTGCATCCGGCGATCGACAAAATGCAGCATCGCCTGAACGGTGACTTTTCGGGCGACAAGGTGCCGGCGACCAGGATCTATATCCTCAAGCGCGGCGAAAGGGCTGACATCACGCCCTTGCCCGCCATTGCCGCCCTGCCGGCCATCATCAAATTCTCCTATGTGACGCGCTTCGGCCGTGCGGCGCTGCCCGACGACTTCGCGGCGGCGCATCTTCAGCAATGTTCATGGATTGCTAACCATATCGGCGTGTACCGGCTGGAAATCCCGACGGGCCTGGACAGGATCGGCGAAGCCGTGGAGGTGATCGAAAAGGATCTGTCGGCTGGCAGCCGGCGGCCGTGAGCGCAACCATGTCGAAGCCAATCCTTCGCCTGTCGCTGTTTCGAGAAATTGCCGCATTCGGCGCCGCCATTGCCCGGATCGGCGGCCGGCGAACATGGACGGCGCTGTTCTTCCTCATCCTCGGCAGCCTGACCGAGGGCATCTCCATCCTGCTGCTCATCCCGCTGCTGCATCTGGTCGGACGCGCCGACCAGGATTTCGCTGTTCGGCTGCCCAACAATGATTTCGTGCGCTGGCTGGTGCCTGACGGCACGCTGCAGCTGACGACCGTGCTTTGCGCGCTGGTCGGGCTTGTTGCAGCGCAGGCGGCGTTCAATCGCTTCAAGTCGGTCTACATGGCCAAATTGCTGTTCGATTTCGTCAACCGCGTTCGCATGAACCTGTTCGAAAGCATCGGCAAGGCGCGCTGGGGCGTTTTTACCCGCATGCGCAGTTCCGATCTCGATCATGCCCTGACCGGCGACATCGACCGCGTCCAGGGCGCGGCGTTCTCACTGCTGATGCTGGTGCAGATCGCCGTTCTTCTGGCTGGCTATCTCCTGGTTTCCATGTTCATCTCGCCGGTCATGACGCTGTTTGCCGTCGTCGTCGGCATGCTGATGTTCGTGGCGCTGCGGCCCTTCCGGGCACGGGCCACTGCCTTCGGCCGTGTGCTGACCGCCAATCGCCAGGATCAGTACCGGACGGTCTCGGAATTTCTCGGCGGCATCAAGGTGGCCAAGAGCCTGAATGTCGAGGACAGCTATTTCGCGCAGCTTCGGTCGACGCTTGAGAGGATGAAGGCCGACAACATCGACTATGTGCGCAACAGCACCATCGGCACCGCGGTATTCCAGGTGGCGAGCGTGGTGGGCCTGAGCCTGTTCATCTATGTGGCTTTGGTCCGCTTCAACCTGTCGCTGGCCGAGATCGTCGTCCTGCTCCTGGTCTTCATGCGCATCGCGCCGCGCTTCATGGACATGCAGACGCAAGCCCAGCAAGTGCTGATCAACCTGCCCGCCTTTACGGCAATGCGCAGCCTGCAGGCACGTTTCGACGCCGAACGCGAACCGGGCCATACCGAGTTCGCCGACGCCGGGACACTTTCCCTCAATACGGGATTGAATATTCGCGGTGTCTCCTTCGCCTACGGAGATGCTGGCGCCAAGATGGTGGTGAGCGGCATCACCTTCGGCCTGCCGGCCGGCAAGGTCACCGCCCTGATCGGCCCGTCCGGATCGGGCAAGAGCACGATCGCCGATATGCTGCTTGGCCTGCTGGAGCCTACCACCGGCAAGATGCTCGTCGACGGCGTCGAGATCGATGCCAGCAATCGCCGTCGCTGGCGCGACCAGGTGGCCTATGTGCCGCAGGACGTGTTCCTCCTGCACGACACGATCGCGGCGAACCTGCGCCTTGCCGCGCCACGGGCCAGCGATGGCGACCTGTGGGCCGCGCTGCATCAGGCGCACGCCGGCGAGTTTGTCGAACGACTCGACCTCAGGCTCGAGACGGTGGTCGGCGATCGCGGCGTGCGGCTCTCGGGCGGCGAACGCCAGCGCATCGCGCTCGCACGCGCGCTGCTGCGCAAGCCGTCGCTGCTCATCCTGGACGAGGCGACCAGCGCGCTCGACTGGCAGAACCAGTCGCTGATCGCCAGGTCGATCGACGGATTGCGCGGCACGATGACGATCCTGACCATCGCGCACCGGCCGTCGATGATCGCCTTCGCCGACTGGGTGGTGGCGATGGAAAACGGCCGTATCGTCGAGGTCGGCCAATATCGGCGGCTGAAGGAAAAAACCGGCAGCCGGTTGTCGAGGATGCTGTCGGGGGAACAGTCAGAGAGCGAACCCGCCGATGTCGCGTGAGCCGGCGACCAAGACGCGCCGAAACGGATTCACGCGGCGCCTAGTCTCTTGTTTCGAAGCATGCCTCCAAACCGGGGGCAGGTTTGAGCAATCTGCATCAATGCAGGCCGCGCCTGGCACCGCCCAGTTTCTCGCTTTCGGCGACCTCTGGTGCGTTCAGTTTGCGCTCGGCGTCACGGGCTATGTCGGCAGGCGTCGGCGCGCTCCTGGCGATCATGGTGTAGATGAGCACGAAATAGCCGGCCTGAATGATCACGGCGCAGATGATGACGCGCACCAATATCGTGCCTATCGACGCACCGCCCAGCCAGGACCAGCCGACGACGATCGCCAGAGCGAAAATCATCCCGAGGATGAATTTTGGAAGTGCCATGCCCAACAGCCCATAAACCGGCTCGGGTATTTATCACGATTGCCCCACCCGAGCGCCGTCCCTTGTCATGTGGGCTTGTTAAGGTCGCCCACTCTCGACCGGTTGCTTCCGGCCTTTTCCACCTGTCGTCACCGTGACAGGTATAATTTGCAATTCTATTAAGGCGAGCAATAGGCGGCAAGGGCAACTTCGGATATTTTTGATCGAGCTTTTGCGATCGACTCTGCCATGCTGCAATGCACGCGACGGGAGCTAAGCCGATCTGCTCTCCTCGGCATTTTCAGTAAGATAGACAATATTAAGTAGTATTTTATACGGTTTTCACCATGCATTAGGGCAGGATAAAGCACTAGTTTGCAGCTTGCCTTGACAGATCGGTAGGTCTGCCTAAAAACGGCCCCACAAAGGCCCCTATTTTTTCGGCCGTGCCCATTTATTGTCACAAATGTGCTAAATACGCCGAAATTTGTGCATGACAAGCTTATTATTTAGTCAATTCATGACGTGACTATTTCAATGGGGTGGTAAATTGTGTGTTGCGCTGCAACATTTTTTTGGTATCGTGCGCTGAACCATTCGTTCAACGCATGGAGTTTACGGCATGAGGGACGTTGCCAAGTCGGCCACGGCGAGCTTTTCGCAGGCTGACATCGATTTTCCGCCACCGATCGGCGGCTTGCTCAAACGCAGCTTCGATATCGCCGGTTCACTGATTGGATTGATCGCACTCAGCCCGCTGTTTGTCATGATAGCGCTGCTGGTCAAGTTTTCCGACGGCGGCTCGATTTTCTACGGTCATAGGCGAATTGGACGCGGCGGGCGGATTTTTCCTTGCCTGAAGTTCCGCACCATGGTTCCGGACGGCGACAGGGTATTGGCAACCTATCTCGCCACCAACCCGGACGCCAACGCGGAATGGATCGCCACCCGCAAGCTGAAGAACGATCCGCGCGTTACCCGTATCGGAGCAGTGCTGAGGAAACTCAGCCTCGACGAGCTGCCGCAGATCATCAACATCCTGCAGGGCGACATGAGCCTTGTCGGCCCTCGTCCGGTCGTGCGCGACGAGCTGGAGATCTATGGCACGTCCGCCGTCTATTACCTGAAATCCCGCCCGGGCCTGACTGGCCTGTGGCAAGTCAGCGGCCGCAACGATGTGTCCTATGACAGCCGCGTCGCCTTCGATCGCCACTATGTCGAGAACTGGTCGCTGTTCGAGGACGTTCGCATCATCATCAAGACCGTCCCGGCCGTCTGGATGTCGCGCGGTTCTTACTGACCGGCCGGTGGCCAATGCCAGACATTGGCATCGGCCATTCGACGCAAGCTCATCGGGCGATGGGGCTATAGCGGATCGGAACGTTGAGTTGAAAACAGATTTGTTCGAAGCCTTTCGCAGCGGCCCGGATTCCGGCCGGCTGCGGCGGGCGCGTTTGCTGGCCACATGCCTTGCCATGGCGCTCGTCGTCCCGCACATCGCCGCCGCCGGCGACTATCGCCTCGGCTCGCAAGACAAGCTCACCATCCGCGTCGCCGAATGGCAGACAGTCGAAGGCACATTTCGTGACTGGTCGGCGGTGAATGGCGAGTACACGGTCGGTCCATCCGGTACGCTGTCGGTGCCGTTCGCCGGCGAGTTGCCGGCATCCGGCAAGACCACGTCCGAAGTCGCAGCAGCGATCGGCGAGGCTCTGCAGAAAAAGCTCGCTTTGTCGGACAGACCGGAAGCCTCGGTCGAGATGGCGCAGTTCAGGCCATTCTACATTTCGGGCGAAGTCCAGAACCCAGGCCAATTTCCTTATGTCCCGGACCTGACGGTGTTGAAGGCAATCAGCGTCGCCGGCGGCATCAGGCGCAACGCCGACTACGGCCCCCAGCTCGGCAAGGACCTGGTCACCGCCAAGGGCATGTTCGACATCTCCGACGACCAGCGCATTCGACTGATCGTCAGGCGCGCCCGCATCGATGCGGACATGGCCGGCAAGGCGAGTTTCGACGTGCCTAAGGAAGTCGAGGGCGATCCAAGGCTGCCAGCCATCGTCGCGGACGAGATGACGATCCTGACGGCCGACCAAAAGGCGCTGAAGCTGAAACTCGAGGCGCTCGACGATCTGAAAGGTGTCTTGGAGTCCGAGATCGAATCGCTGCAGAAGAAGATCGTCAATCAGCAGCAGCAGGTCGACCTGGCGCAGCAGCAACTCGCCAGCATCGGTCCGCTGGCGCAAAAGGGCCTGATCGCCAATGCCCGTCTGCTGGATTCGCGCCAGTCCGTGGCCGACCTGCAGGGCAAGATCCTGGACTACGAAACCGCCATCCTCACGGCCAAGCAGGCGATCAGCAAGGCGAAGCAGGATGCTATCGATGCCCAGAACACCTTGAGTTCAAGTCTCGCCACTGACCGGCAGCAGACCGAAGCCGACCTGAACGAGGCCGCGTTGAAGGTGAACATGCAGAAAGGCCTGATAGCCCAGGCCAGCGATCCCGCGATGGCGGCCGCTATAACAAACGATCAGCAACCTACCCTGCTCTATTCACTGGTGCGCAATCTCGATGGCAAGACCACCGAGATAGCCGCCAAGGAAGAAACCCCGGTGCTGCCTGGCGATGTGATCAAGGTCAAGCTGGCGCCGCTGGCCAGCCAGTAGACTTGCTAAGCGCTGAGCGGTTCATCATTTACAGAAATGCAGAACCGCTTCATACGCTCGTCGCCTTCTGTGAGCGGATGGTCCGCGGATATTCCCATTTGCACGTTCTGAGATTGGTTTTCGCGGCGCCGTAACTGGAAGTGCCGGCCGGACGCGCTGGCGCTTCTGGAGCACGGCTTTTGGACAGTAACAGCTGCGCGCCGGACGTCCTGGTCGCTCGGAGCACGCGAGTCTGACAATCCAGCGTTTCAGTCTATTTCGCGGAGGCATGGATTTCCCGCCTCGCGCCCGGCCTGCTTGAGCCTTCGATCAAGGGAATTTGTATTGACGCGACTTCAGGTCCCGAGACGATAGCTCACGCCTGATCGGCGACCGCCGGACGGCCGGCATGCCGAGGCCAGTCAGCCTCGCCACCGGCCGCGTCAGCCGGCTCGGGACGCGGCGACCGCCGCCTGCGGGTAACGGGCAGCCGCGCCAGCTTGAAGAAGCTGAAATACATCAGGAAAGAACCCATGATGTAGGGGTTGAGAATCTCGACCTCGACGAAGGAGCGGATCAGCAGCAGCACCATCACGCCGAAAAGGATCACCGAGTCCGCCTGCCATGCCTTGAAGATCACCGCCGAGACGTGGCCGTAGAGCGTGCGCAGCATGATCAGCGACACCAGCGTCGCTCCGACGAAGCCGAGTTCGACGAGGGCCTCGATGTAGGTGTTGTGGAAGTGAAAGCCGGTGCGGGTGGTGATGTAGAATTCGTTCCACAGCCGCTCGGCTTCAGCGAAGCCCTGCACCCAATAGGCGGCATAGCCGACGCCGAGAATCGGCGATTTCTGCACCGTGTTCCAGCCTTGCTCCCAAAGATAGGTTCGCCCGGTGAGCGTCGAATCCTTGCCGAAGAGGCCGAGGACGAAGTCCATCAGCCCGAGATTCAAGGCGACGAAGGCCGTCACGACCAGCAGGCCGGCGCCGATCAGGAAGATGACCCGGCGATAGCGGCGTGACAGAAGTTTGCTCATCGCAAGAAGCGCCACCAGCGCCAGAACCGCGGGTATCGAGGCCATCGAGGTGGCGGAATGCGAGGCGACCAGTACATAGGCCGACAGCAGCACGACGGGCACCGCCGGTATGAAGCTCAGCCGGCCGCGTCTGTAGAATGCAAGGAAGACAACGCAGAAATAGATGCCAAGCGAGCCGACAAAGCCGATCTGATTCTTGGAGGCGAAGGCGCCGACGAAGTTCACGGTGCCGTCGAGGACATCCTCGGAATAATTCCCGACCTTCACAGAATAGAGAAGGACGACGAATATCCCGACCAGCGCCCCTATGGTCAACGTGCGCACGCTGACGGTGCGCGCAGCTATGTAGGCGCAGGCAATATGGGAAAAATACTGGACCGACGTCCTTGCGGTGACGCCGGGAGCCTGCGACCAGAAAACTGAGAAGCAGACATAGGCCGCAAACAGCAGCGGCAGCCAGGCGCTGGACAGATGTCGCAGAAACCGCCGGTAGTCGACCAGGATGAGCGGAAGCCAGACCGCATAATAGGCCAGGATCAAGATTTGGCCGAAGATGACCGAATAGGAAAATGCCCAGATCGAGACGACTACAGCAAAGGCGCCATAGACCGAATTCTTCTCGGGATCGATCAGCAGGGACTTTGGAATCTTCATCTCAGAGTCTCGCCGACACGACCCAGGGCCGGCAAGCCATGAGCCGGCCGGAATCTTCGCAAATATGGGCGTGCAATAAACGGCGTCTCCATTGTGCAGTGCAATATAACCTATTGCGCCCGGCGCTCAATGGCAAATCCGGTCACCTTGTCTTACAGCGAGGCATCTGCGGAGAGATCGGCTGGTTGCGCGTCCGAGACGCTACCAAAGCGCTCCGCCGGTGATCTGGATGTTCTCCATGGTGATGCCCTTGGCGAGATCCGAGCACAGGAATACCGCCAGAGCCGCAATCTCCTGCGGCTGCAGCATGCGCTGCTGCGGGTTGCCTTTGGCGATCTCGGCCATCGCTTCCTCAGCGGTGCGCCCCTTGCCTTCGCGCTCGACGACCTGCGCCACATTGCGGCGCATCAGTTCGGTCTCGACCCAGGTCGGGCTGATCATGACACAGGTGACGCCATGCTCTGCCCCTTCCAGCGCCACGCAGCGTGTGAGGCCGAGAAGGCCGGCCTTGGACGCGCAGTAGGCTGGGTTGTCCTTCCAGCCGACCGAGGCGGCGGTTGAGCCGATATTGACGATGCGGCCCCAGCCGCGCTCAATCATGCCCGGCAGCACGGCGCGGGTGGCACGGAAGGCGCCGGTCAGGTTGGTGTCGACGATCTTGTCCCACAGCGCGTCGGAATGGCCGCAGACCGGCTGCTCGGCGGTGGTGCCGGCAGCGTTGACCAGAATGTCGGCCGGCCCGATGGCCGCTTCGGCTTCCGCAACAAAACGGTTGGTGACGTCGCTGTCGCGGACGTCGAGATGGGCGGCGTGGACCCTGGTGCCGTGGGCGGCGAGAGCCGTACGCACCCGCTCGATCTCGTCCGCGCCTGGATAGTAGGCGGCATCGGACCTGTCAGAGCTGGCCGGCGCGATGTAGGAGCCGACGGCGACATTGGCGCCGGCTTCAGCCAAAGCCGTGGCAATGGCAAAGCCCATGCCCGAGAACCCACCGGTAACGATGGCGCTACGGCCGGAAAGGTTTGTCATGGCGCACGGTCTCCACTTCGTTCCGGGCAGGCAATCAGGCCTGACCGGATTTGGCAATCACACCGGCGCAGCCTCCATCGCCAGCGTTTCATGTTTGCTGGAGCGGTTTGCCTAACCATTCGCGATAGAAGCCTTCGAGGTCGGGCTCGAAATCGTGGACGATGGGATAGCCAGGTGCCGCCGCCTCCACCTCGTGCAGCGTGCCGCACTCAGGACAGATGAATTCGCGGATTTCCATCCACTCGGGATCGGGGAGATCGCTGTTCGGATAGATTTCGCGCAAAGCCTCCTCGGTGTTGCGGACGTTGATCGCAGCCTTCAGCTTCCAGTTCTTGCGATAGTCGCCGAAGGAGTGGCCGCATTCGCAGCGGGTTATCCGCTCATCGCCGCTCTGGCAGATGAACAGATGGTCCGAGACCGGCAGCAGGATCGGGTCCTTCCAGGCAACGCGATCCTGATAGACGGCAACCATCTTGAAGAAACGGTCATCGTCCTTGTAGGCACTCATGATCCGCCTTGTCTGTGGCCAGGGCAGCTTGCCTGCGGCCAGATCGCCCAGGACTTCCTTGCTGTACGAGGTCATGGTTTTGCTCCCGGCATGAAGATCGATCTGGCATCGACGTTCCAGAACTCGCTGAATTCGCTGGTGAAGCGCGGCGACAGCTTGATCGCGCTGGCGTACATTTTCTTCACCTCGGGGGCGAAATCGGCCTTTTTGACGCGGCCGCGCTCCTTGGCGATCCAATCCGCCACCGGTACTGCTTTCGCCAGACGCTGCTTGCGCATGGCGGCGCGGCGCTCGACCGTGGCGTCGATATCGGCGATGGGATAACCGTCCTCATCGTCCTTCAGCACGATGCCGAACACCTGGTCCGCCGCTTGCCGGGTGAGAAAGCCGTTCTCGACATCCCAGGCCGTCTTGATCGGATCGCGCTCCAGAACGTCGCCGTAACCGCCGCCGCCATTGTAGGAATGGCTGAAGATGTCGCCGGACTTGTGCGGCGAGGTGATGTAGGGGCCCTCGACCACGACATGGTCGCCACCGATGTTCCGCTCGTAGTCGGAGACATGCGGATCGATGCCGGGCGCATGCGCCAGCGGTTCGCCTTTTGCGGCGAGTTCGTGAATGTCTGAGTTGCGCACCGCGCGATGCTTCTGGCAGGTCGGCGCCGGATAGCCGCCGCACATGCCGGCGTTGTCGAACACACGCGAGGAGTGCTCGGAGGTGTGGAGCCGCAGATGCGAGGTCTTGTTGATCAGCCAGGTCGAGACGAAGGAACAGCCGCCGCGATATTTGCCGGCACCGCCGGAATTCGGCACGATCGAGCGGCCGATGTAGACCATCGGCATCGACTGTTCCCAGACCTCGATGTTGCCCATGTCGGATTCCGGGTTCCAGCCGACATAGGCGGTGTCGAGACCATCCTTGATGGCGAGCGCGCCGGAGCCGGCGGCGGCGCACTCGAAATGCGCCATGCCGAACGGCGTGCCGTACTGGCTTTCACCGCCCATCTCGATCATCGGGCTGTTGACCTGGCCGACGAAGGCCTCCTCGACATAGCCGCGTGCCACGAAGCTGCGCGACAACAGCCGCTGGAAGACGCCATAGGCTGGCAGCAGCAGCGCCCACGAGGTGGCGGTCGCCACCATCTCGTTGTCGGGGTTGGTCCAGGTGCCGTGCGGCAGTTTCAGTTCGGTTGCCATCCAGGCGCCGTCATTGACCAGCCCTTCGAAATTCATGTGCTGGGTCAGCGTCACGAACATGCCGCCATCCATGCCGGCCGGCGTGCAGTTCATCGAATGGTAGCCCCAGGGCTGGGTGCCCTCGAAGTCCATGGTGATCTTGCCGTCGGTGGTGATCTCCATCTCGATCGGGATGTTGTAGAGCCAGTCGGGGTCGCCGAGCAGCTGGAAGCCGGGCTTTCCCGCCGTGACGTGGCCGTAAAAAGTGTGGCCGCGATAGATGCCGGGCACGGTAAGCTGGCGGGTGCGGGCGAGCTGGGCGCGGCGGCCTTCCTCGATGAACTCCTTCGATACCTTCATCCAGTAGTCGAGGCCGATCTCCGAGATCAGCTGCTTGACGCTTTCGCGCATATCTATGCAGGAGGCGACCTTGGCCTTTTCGTCCAGAACCCAGTAGATCGGCATGCGCAGATTGCGCTCGCAACGGATGACGTAGTCGCGGCGGATCTCGTCATTCTCGCCGATCTTCTCGGCGCAGACGAACAGGCCTTCGGTGAAGCGCTCCTGCGCGAGACACACGTCGCCGCCCGGCGTGATGCCGCCGGCTTCCAGCTCATGGCAGACGGCGCCTGCCCAGCCGACCAATGTGCCTTCATGGAAGATCGGCACCACGTCCATCACGTCGGGCACCTGCACGGTGCCGATGAAGGCATCGTTGTTGGCGAAGATGTCGCCTTCGCGGATGCGTGGGTTCTCCTCATAGTTGTTCTTGATCATCCATTTGATGAAGCGGCTCATCGTGTGGACATGCACCATAATGCCGTTGGAGAGCGCGATGGCGTCGCCCTCGGGTGTGTAGATGGCGACCACCATCTCGCCGACCTCGCGCACGCCGGGCGAGGCCGAGATGCGGCGCGCCATTTCGCGCGCCGAGACGCAATAGGCGCGCAGCTTGGTGTGCAGCGTCTCGAATTTCAGCGGATCCTGGTTGCGCAGCGTGAGTTCCGTGATGCCGTCATAGCAGCCGGTCTCTTCCATCAACCGCTCGGAATCGAGCAGCCTTTCGCGAAGGCGCAGGGCCGAGGCAGGTTTGTCCAACATGGCGATCGCCCTCTCAAGCGTGGGTGTAGTGCAGCAGCGTCCATTCATCGACATGGACGCGGTCCTGCGGATGAACGACGAGCGTGGTGGCGGGATGTTCGATGATGGCCGGGCCGATGACTTCATGGCCGGGCTGCAAAAGGTCCATCTCGTAGAGATTGGCCTTGTGCCAGCGCCCACCGATATACGCCTCGCGCACACCCTTGTGGGCGGAAGCAGGATTGGAAGCGCCGAGGGGTCGCTTGAGCAGCACCGGCTTGACCTTGTCAGCGGTGGCGATCAGCCCGAGTTCGGTGATGGTGAAGCCGGCTTCGCCATAGCGCGACACGCGATGGTTGACCTTGGCATAGACCGCCTCGAACTCGTCGAGAACCCTGCGCATGTCGTCGGCCGAATCGACCTTGGCAAGCGGCGCCATGACCTCGACGTCCTCGAGCTGGCCGGTGTAGCGCATCATCAGGAACGGCACGGTCCTGATCTTCTCCCTGGCATGGCCGTCGGCGATCATCTCGTCGACCGCGGCCCTGGTCAGGTCGTCCCAGACAGTGGTGACCTTGGCGCCGAAGGCGGCCAGCGTAGCCTCGTCGGGACGTGACGTGATGTCGTGCTGCGTCGAGACGGAATGACGGCGCATGAAATCGGCCGTGGTGCAGCCGAAGGCGGAGAAGGCGGCCGCGAACTGGAAGGTGATGATGTCCTTGAAGCCGATGCCCCTGGAGCAGCCGGCCAGATGCAGAGGACCGGAGCCGCCATAGGACAGCAGCGTGAACTCCGAAGGATGAATGCCTTGGCCCGAGATGACGCGGCGCAGCGCGTTGTTGGCGTCGGATTCCAGCATGTCGATCATGCCTTCCGCGGCTTCCTCCAGTCCGACGCGCAATATGTCGGAGCATTTCTCCTGGAAGGCACGGCGCGCCTTTTCGACCTGCAGCACGACCTTGCCGCCGAGGAAGTAGTGCGAGTTGAGGCGACCGAGAATGGCGTCGCAATCGGCGATGGTCGGTTCGGTGCCGCCGCGATCGAAGCAGATCGGACCGGGATCCGAGCCAGCGCTTTCCGGCCCAAGCGAGACCTTCTTGGTCAGCGGATCGACCTTGAGGATCATGCCGGCGCCGGCGCCGATGGTGTCGAGATGCAGCGTCGGCACGTTGAGCTTGAAACGGTCCATCAGCGGCTCGTTCTCGATCCGCGTCTGGCCGCGCGTGATGACGCCCATGTCGAAGGAGGTACCGCCCATATCCGAGCAGATCAGCGAGTCGTTGCCGATCAGCTTGCCCACATAGGCAGCGCCCAGAATGCCGCCGATCGGGCCGGAGATCATGGTTTCATGCAGGCGCGGATGGTTGATCGAGGTCAGGCCGCCGAAGGAGAGCAGCGTCTGCACGCCATATTTGAAGCCGTATTTCTTCGAGACATCCTCGATGCCTTTGAGCTGCTTGCGGCCACGCGAGGTGGCGTAGGCTTCGATCAGCACCGAATTCAGCCGCGACTGTTCGCGAATGACCGGGCGAACCTCATGGCTGGTGTAGACGATGATGTCGGCGCCGGCCTTGTCGACCTCCGCGCGGCAGATCTCGGCGATGCGCTTCTCGTGCACCGGATTGACGTGCGAGAAGATGGTCATGATGCAGATCGCCTCGACCTTGTCGGCGATCAGTTTTTTCGCGGCGGCGGAGACCTCGTGTTCGTAGAGCGGCAGCACGATGTCGCCGAACTGGTCGATTCGCTCGGTGACGCCATGCGTGCGGCGGCGCGGCACCAGCGGATCGGGATGGTGATGGGTGACCGCATGCAGCCGGTCGGCGTAGGAATAGTCGGCCCAGGCCTGCAGTCCTCGGCCCATCAGGATCATGTCTTCCAGGCCCTTGGTGGTGATCAGGCCGAGCCTGCGGCCGGTGCGCGACAACAGTGTGTTGAGCATGCCGGTGCCGGAATAGAGCACGACGTTGACGCCGGAAAACAGTGATTCGAGCGAGATGCCCCAAGCATCCGCCGCATCCTCGGCAGACGCGAGAAAACCTTCGGCTTCGTTCTTCGGCGTGGTCGCCGACTTGCCGATCTTGAAGTGGCCGTCCTGATCGACAAGGATCGTGTCAGTCATGGTGCCGCCGGCGTCGATACCGATGACGATTGGATTGCCAATGATTGGACTGGTCAGGTTTGGCTGGGTCACGGTCGCCTCGGATCTGGTCTAGGTTGACGCAAGGCTAGATTCGATGGGCGGCCTCGCGCCATATGCCTAAAGACACAATGACGGCTGGGCTGACATCGCCGAGAAAAGGGCATGCGCATGGGCAATATTTGGGCGCCGCTCGCCAAGGCGATCGCCGCCACCGGCACAGACAGGCATGTCGACTGCCTGATCGACCTGATCGGCGCGGATATCGAGCACGATCTCGTCACGGTGACGCGTTATTCGGCGACCCAAACACCCGAATTCATCAAGCACCGGCGTTTTTCGGATGAGATGGTCCGGCGCTATCTCGACAATTACTACGTGTTCGACCCGTTCTATGCCTCATGGCGGCGCGAGCGAAGGCTGGGCATCATGCCGCTGAAGCGGCTCGCCGACGACGAGGCCAAGCGTGGCCAGTACATTGCCGGCTTTCTGGCGCAGTCGGAGATTTGCGACGAGGTCGGCATCATGCTGGCCGACGGCGGCGACTGGTGCCTCGGCATCTTTCTCGACCGCTCGACCTCCACATTCAAGGATGGCGAGATCGCCCTGCTGGATGAGCGGCTGGCGGTGTTCGAGGCGTTGCACGCGCTCGACATCAAGGCGCGCGGAACCGACTTCTCCCGCACATCGGCGCCGACAGGCCCCGGCGCCTCACCCCGGCAGGAGCCGACCATCCCGGCCAGCCTGTGGCCGGAGCTGTCGCTGCGCGAACGGGAGCTGGTCCAACTGATCCTCGCCGGCCACCCGACTGCGAACATCGCCGAGCGCCTCGGCATCACAGTCGGCACCGTCAAGAACCACCGCCGGCGCATCTACGAAAAGCTCGACATCACCACCGAGCGGGAACTGTTTTTGCAGTTCTTTCAGCATCGGGCGGAGCGATAGCCGGCTGGCTCCTCAGGCATCCGCCGCGTGATCGCCTGATTGCATCAGGCGAGGCATAGCGCTCGCCGCAACTTGGCATCCCCGTTTGAGGCTGGAATGGGCTGACAATTGGCTTCAAAATTCCTCTTGCGGAACGCCGCTGTCCCGGCTTAGTCTCGCCTCGTCAGAAAATGAAATTAAATTCCATTTATGTGCGAGCTTTCTAGACGGTGCCCCGCCCAGGAAAAATGACCGGCCGCAATCGACTGAGAAAATATTTGATATATCATCTACCAGAACGGAAATAGCTGACATGGTCCAGCAGACATCGATCCAGCCATCGGCGCCCTGGTTGCGGCTAGAGGTTGACGATTCGGACTGGAACGACGCCGAGGTTTCGGGCCTGGTGCGCTGGTACCACCAGATGCTGCTCATCCGCCGTTTCGAGGAAAAAGTGCTCGATCTCGCCAATGCGGGGCTGGTGCATGGTCCGGCGCATGCCAGCATCGGCCAGGAGGCGACGGCGGTCGGCGCCATGTCCGTGCTCGGCACGGGTGACCGCATCAACGGCACCCACCGCGCCCATCACCAGGTGCTGGCCAAGCTTGTCAACGCGCAGACGCCCGGCGGATTCGACCCGCTGCATGACGCTTTCAACCCGGACATGCAGGGCTCGGTGCGCGGCCTGATGGCCGAGATCATGGGCCTCAAGTCAGGCTATTGCGGCGGCCGTGGCGGCTCGATGCATATGCGCGACGATAGCTCAGGGATTCCTGGCACCAGCGCCATCATCGGTGGCAACCTGCCGCATGCGGCAGGCTACGCGCTGGCCGACAAGCTGCTCGGAACCGGCAACATCTCGGTCGCCTTCTTCGGCGACGGCACGATGATGGCAGGGCCGGCCTATGAGGCGATGAACATCGCCGCGCTATACCGGCTGCCGGTGATCTTTTTCGCCGAAAACAATCTCTATGCCGTCTCGACTCACATCAACGAGCAGACGCGCGAGACGCGGCTGGCCTCGCGAGGACCTATGCTCGGCTTTCGCGGCATCGAATGCGACGGCATGGATGTGGTGGCCGTCCACCATGCCATGCGCAAGGCGCGCCGGACGATCGAGGAAGACGGCGGCCCGGTGCTGGTCGAGGCGCTCTGCTACCGCTTCCTGCATCAGAGCGGCGCCCGCCCGGGCAGCGAATTCGGCTACCGCACGCGGGCCGAAGAGGACGCCTGGAAAGCGCGCGACCCGCTTGCCACCATGGCGGCTCGCCTGAAGACGATGGGCATCCTGAACGATTCGGACCTCGGTACACTCGACCAGCGCGTCATGGAGGTGGTCAACACCGCTGCCGATTCGCTGACCGAAATGAGCGGCAACGCGCTGCGCATTCCTGATCATCTGTGGCCGGACCCAAGCGACGTCGACAACCAGATCCGCGGCGATCTTTCCGAACTGAAGAGCGAGCGCTTCCTCGAGATCGAGGACGTGCCGCCGGCCGAGACCAAGCCGGTCAAATTCATGGTTGCCGCGTCCGAGGTCATCGCTCGCGCCATGGAGCAGGATCCGCGCATCATCATCATGGGCGAGGACGTGCACCGGCTGCGCGGCGGCGTTTCGGGCGCCACAAAAGGTGCGCTGGAACGCTGGCCGGAGCGCGTGCTGGCGATGCCGATCGCCGAGAACGGTTTTGTCGGGGTGGCGCTGGGTGCAGCGCTTTGCGGCTTGCGGCCGATCGTCGAGATCATGTTCGGCGACTTCTGCCTGGTTGCCGCCGACCAGCTGTTCAACGCGGTCAGCAAGGTGCGTCACATGTTCGGCGGCGGTTTTCCGGTGCCCATCGTGGTCAGGGTGCGCGTCTCGCCGCACACCGGCTACGGCTCGCAGCATTCGGGTGATCCGTCCGGCCTGTTCGCCCTGTTTCCCGGCTGGCGCATCGTCGCGCCGACGACGCCCTTCGACTATATCGGCCTGATGAATTCAGCGCTGAAATGCGACGATCCGGTCGTCGTCATCGAGCATGTCGAACTGTTCCCGAGCGAAGGCCCTGTGCCTGCGGACGACCGCGACTATTGCGTGCGGCTCGGCAAGGCGAAGATAGTCAGGCCGGGCAGCGCCTGCACACTGCTCACCAGCGCCAGCATGGTTGCTGTCGCCAGACAGGTGGTCGAGGAGACCGGCGCCGATGCCGAGATCATCGACCTGCGCAGCCTCGACCCGACCGGGCTCGACTGGCCGCTGGTGGAAGCCTCGATCCGCAAGACCAACCGAGTGGCCGTCATCGAGCAGGTGCAGCGTGGGCTATCGCTTGGCGGACGACTGACACAGGAGATTCAGGATCGCGTGTTCGATTATCTCGATCACGAGATCCTGCATGTGACGGGAAGCCTTTCTGCTCCCGTCGTATCGGCCCCGCTCAACCGCGCCGCACTGGGCGGCGCTGAAAAGCTCAAGGCCGCGCTTCAATCCCTCACTGGCGTGGGCGGATAGAGCGAACGCATTGCCACAAAGATCCGACAAGAAAATGGGAGAACTGACATGACCATCCTACCGAGAAGCAAGACCAGAGCGACGATGCTGGCAGCCGTGCTGCTGGCCACCAGCGCCTTCTGGGCGCCGGCCAGCTTCGCGCAGGACAGCAAGCCGCTGGTCATCGCGCGCAACATCGACCTCAACTCGCTCGATCCGCACCGCGCGTTCTGCGACACCTGCCAGATCTACAATTCCAGCGTCTATGAATCGCTGCTGACGCTGGACAAGGACAACAAGCTGATCCCGTTGCTCGCTTCCAAATGGGAAGGCAATGCCGACCAGAGCAGCTTCACCTTCACGCTCGACCCGGCCGCCAAATTCTCGGACGGTTCGCCGGTAGAGGCCAAGGACGTGAAATGGTCCTGGGAGCGGCTGAAGAACCTCAAGGGCAGCGCCTCGTTCCTGATGGACAATGTCGCCTCGATCGAGACCCCGGACGCGCATACGGTGGTCGTCAAGATGGTCGCGCCGAGCTCCGAATTCCTCAACATCGCGGCGGCGCCCTACGCAGCGGTCGTCAACAGCAAGGTTGCTTCCGAAGCCGGCGCCAAGGCCGATGCGGAAGCCTCGACGACAGACAATGCCGAGGCCTGGTTCCTGGCGCATTCGGCCGGCAGCGCGCCGTTCGTGCTGAAATCCTATGAGCCCAATTCGGAGCTGCGGCTGGCACGCAACGACAAATACTGGCGCACGGCGCCGGCGCTGAGCGAAGTCGTCATCCGCCAGACCAAGGATGCAGTGGCGCAGGCGCAGATGCTGCAGAGCGGCACCGCCGACATCGCCATGCAGATCGACCCGGACACGGCCAAGACGATGACCGGCAGCGACGTGAAGATCGAGACCGTGCCATCCTACAACTTCATCTATGTGGCGCTGTCGCCGGGCGCCAAGGCCAACAAGGTTCCGCTGACGCCCGAAGTGCGTGAGGCCATCTCGCTCGGCCTCGACCGTCCGAGCATCCTCGACTTCACCATCGGCTCCGAGGGCCAGTTGATCAGTGCGCCGATCCCGCTCGGCTTCCCCGGCGGTTCGGGCTTCGAGGCGCAGCCCTATGACGTCGCCAAGGCAAAGGAACTTCTGGCCAAGGCCGGACACGCCGACGGCTTCGAGATGGAAGCAGCGTTTCCCGGCATGAACGTCTACGGCGTCGACCTGTCGCTTCTGATGCAGAAGGTTCAGCAGGATCTGGCCAAGATCAACATCAAGCTCGATCTGCAGCCGATCCCCTTCGCCAACTGGCGCGAACGCGTCAATGGCGACGGCATCCCGATGACCGCGGTGTTCTACGCGCCGGACTATTACGGCACCTCGCAATACATCGATTATTTCGCCATGACCAAGGGCAGCCCGTGGGCACGCCGCGCCGGCGCGGAGCGCGACCCGTCGGTGCTCAACCCAAAGGAAGCGGAGATCTACAAGGCAGCCCTTGCGGCAAGCGGCGACAAGGCCGCCCAGCTGTGGCACCAGGCTGGCGAGGAGATGATCAAGGACAGGATCATCCTGCCGCTGATCAGCCCGAACCTGATCCTGGCCTACAAGTCGGACGTCAAGGGCGTGCGCTACAGCGCCTGCTGCAACCTGCCGCTGGCAGAACTCAGCCACTGAGCGAAAAAAAGCGGGAGGCGGCCCAGCCGCCTCTCGCTTCCTCCTCCTGGACGATCAGCAAATCCTGTTCTTCCAGCGCCAAATTCAATATATGATATATCAATGTGCGGAGACCTCGCTATGCATTCCCTGATCAACTCCAAGGACCAGTTGCTGCGCGAGCGTGCGGCCTCGGTCATTCCGGGCGGCATGTGGGGACACATGGCCACGCGCTATCTCGGCTCCGCCTATCCGCAGTTCTTCGAGCGCGCCGACGGCTGCCGGGTCTGGGACGTCGATGGGCGCGAATACATCGACCTGATGTGCAGTTGGGGGCCCAACATCCTCGGCCACCATCACCAGGCCGTCGAACAGGCAGCCGAGAAGCAACGTCGCCTGGGCGATGCGATGAACGGCCCGGGTGAAGTTCTGGTCGAGCTGGCGGAGTTGCTGGTCAAGACCGTCGCGCATGCCGACTGGGCAATGCTGCAGAAGAACGGCACCGACGCCACCACGGCCTGCGTGACAATCGCGCGTGCCGGCACCGGCCGGCGCAAGGTGCTGGTCGCGCGCGGCTCCTATCACGGCGCCGTGCCGTGGTGCACGCCTTCGCTCGCCGGCGTCACCGCCGAGGACCGCGCCCATCTCATCCATTTCGACTACAATGACGTTGCCGGCCTTGAGGCAGCCGTCGAGCAGGCCGGCAGCGATCTTGCCGCCGTCATCGTCACAGCTTTCCGCCACGACATCGCCCGCGACCAGGAATTGCCGACAGCCGCCTTCGCCAGACGGGCGCGCGAGCTCACCACCGCCGCCGATGCGGCGCTGATCGTCGACGATGTCAGGGCCGGGTTTCGCATCGACCTTGCCGGCAGCTGGGAGCCGCTTGGCGTACGGCCGGACCTGTCCGCCTTCTCGAAGGCGATCGCCAATGGCTATCCGCTGGCCGCCATCACCGGCACCGACCGGTTTCGCGAAGCCGCGACCAAGGTCTACGTGACGGGGTCGTTCTGGTATGGCGCCGTCGCCATGGCCGCCGCGATCGCCACCATCAACACGCTGCGCGATACCGACGCGATTGCCCGCATGACCGAAGCCGGCGACAGGCTGCGCTCAGGTCTCGACGCGGCAGCGAAGAAGCATGGCCTGTCGCTGCGCCAGACCGGTCCGGTGTCGATGCCGATGGTGCTGTTTGACGACGATGCCGAGTTCAAGCTGGCCAATGCCTTCTGCTCGGCCGCCTTGCGCGAAGGCGCCTATTTCCATCCCCGGCACAACATGTTCCTGGGTGCCGCGCACAGCGCAAAAGACATAGATCTCGCCCTGCAGGCGGCCGATGCCGGCATGGCCGCCGCGGTGCAGGTGGCTTGAACCAGCGCCCATGCGGTGGAGGCAAACAGATCGTTCAGCCGGCGGCCGACACCAGACGGCCGTTCTGCGCCGCGCGGCGCAGTTCCTCGGGCGTGACCGCACCGTCGTTCAGCCGTTCGAGAACCTTGACGAGCAAGCGGCCGCCTTCGATCATGTCCTGCTGAATGCCCTTGCGCACGCCGTTCTCGTCGCGCGCCCGCAGCGCGTCGAGAATGTCGAGGTGCCTGTGGCGGCCGTCATAGGTCGGCCTGGCGTGCGGGTACTGATAGTTCACCAGCGGCCCGTTGCGCAGCCAGATGCCCTCGATGATGGCCAGCAGCTCCGGCATTTGCGCCGCCTGGTAGATAGAGTGGTGGAATTCCCAATTGTCGCGGACGGCTTCGAACCAATGGCCATTGTCCTCGTTGGCAATCAGCCTGTCATGCACTTCGGCCAGACGGTCGATCTCGCGCGGCTCGATGCGCGTCGTTGCCGCCGCGCCCGCCATGCCTTCGAGATGCAGCCGGATGCTGCGCAGTTCCAGATATTGGGCCAGCGACAGCTGGGCGACGGTGATCGAACGACCGGCCTCCATCTCCAGGCCTTTTTCGCGCACCAGCTGCATCAGCGCCTCGCGCACCGGCGTTTCGGAAACCTGAAGGCTGGCGGCGAGGTCGCGGATCTTGAAGCGATGGCCCGGCCAGAAACGGCCTTCCATCATGGCGCGGCGAAGCTCCTCGTAGACGCGCGTCGTCAGATTGTCGCGCGCGATCGGCGCGATAGAAGCAGTCACATCCGCTCTCCGTTCTTGCAACAGCGCAGGCGTCGCCTGCGTCGCGTGGGCTGTGTATATGATACCACGAATGGCCTGACCACCGACATGAGACAGGCAACTGTGAGACGGGCAGCCATGGTGCAGACGGATATGAGACGGGGCGCATGACCGCGACGCCTTCACTCCTGTTTGGCGCCATAGCCGACGATCTGACCGGCGGCACCGAGCTGGCGTCGATGCTGGTGGCGCGCGGCATTCCAACGGGATGCACGGTCGGACTGAGTGCGCCGATCCCACCAGGCAATCTTGCCCATGTGATCCTGCTCAAGACACGCGTCATCGCGGCCAGCGATGCGGTGCGCCAGGTTCTGGAGGCGGCGGACCGGTTGCTTGAAGCTGGTGCCCGGCAGATCTTCTTCAAATATTGCGCCACTTTCGATTCGACACCTGCCGGCAACATCGGTCCTTGCGCCGAGGCGCTGCTCGAGCGGCTTGGCGGCGGCGTCACGCTGTTCACCCCGGCCCTGTGTGAGACCGGCCGCACCGTCTATCAGGGACACATGTTCGGCGGCGCCCAGTTGCTGGGTGAATCGCCCAAGCGCTTCGATCCGCTGACGCCGATGACCGATTCCAATCTGGTTCGCGTGCTGCAGGCGCAGAGCAAAGGCAAGGTCGGGCTGGTGCCCTATCTCGTCGTCGATGCCGGGTCGGAGGCCATCCGCAACGCCATACGAGAGCACAGCGCGGGCGGCGAGATACTGCTGATCACCGATACGATCCGCGAGCGCGACCTGGTTGCGATCGCGGAAGCGACCTTCGACCTGCCGCTGATGACCGGCAATTCCTCGGTCGCCGCGCATCTGCCGCCGGCCTGGCTCACGCATGGGCTGCTGAATTCAGGCGATCTCGTTGCCGCCAGCCTGCCGGCCGTCGAAGGGCCGGCAGCGGTGCTGGCCGGCAGCGTCGCCGACCGCACCATCGAACAGCTCGAGCGTTTTGCGCGCAACAATCCACTGCTGACGATCGACCTTGCCAGCGCCTTTGCCGGCGCCGATATCATGGCCGAAGCGCGTGCCTTTGCCGAGCGGCATTTGCCCGGTGCGATGATCGCCATTGCCACGACCGCGCCGCAAGCGACGGTCGAAGCGCTGCAGCAGGCGCACGGCCGCGATGTGGTGGCAGCAAGGGCGGAAGAGATCCTGGCCGGGATTGCACAGATTCTGGTGCGTGAACTCGGCGTCCGCCGGCTCGTCGTCGCCGGCGGCGAGACAGCCGGTTCGGTGGTCAAGGCGCTCGGCATCGACCGGATCGCCATGGGCGCCTATGAGGGCCCGGGACTGTCGCGCGCCATCGCCCACCTCCCCGACCTGCCATCCGATCCGCTGGCGCTGATACTGAAATCGGGAAAGCTCGGCGGCCCGGATATTTTCGCCGACGTCCTGCAAGACATGACACGGGCGACCACCGTCGCGCCGGCGATCGACACATGGCCACCGGCAAAACCTGTCATGTGGCCAACCACAGGAAAAGCATCGTGATGGACACCGAGACTGCACGCGCCAGCCTGATCACCGCGACGCAGACGCTGGACGCTAGTGGGATGAATGTCGGCACCACCGGAAACATCAGCGTGCGCACGACAGCCGGCATGCTGATCACGCCGACGGGAATAGCCACGAGCGCCTTGCGGCCGGAGCAGATGGTGGCGATGCAGCTCGATGGAGCCTGGGACGGTGCGTTCAGGCCATCGAGCGAATGGGAAATGCACGCCGAGATCTACAAGGCCTTTCCCGAGGCCGGCGCCGTCGTCCATGCCCATCCCGACCATTGCGTGGCGCTATCGTGCCTGCGCGAGGGACTGCCGCTGTTCCATTACATGGTCGCGGGTTTCGGTGGCGATGATGTGCGCTGTTCGGACTATGCGCTGTTCGCGTCAAGCGACCTGGCCAAGGTTGCCGTCGTCGCGCTCAAGGACAGGTCGGCCTGCCTGCTCGCCAATCATGGCATGATCGCTTTCGGCGGCGATCTCGACATGGCGCTCATCCGCACCATCAAGCTCGAGACCTTGGCTCGGCAATACCTTTTGGCGCGCAGCGCCGGCACACCGGTGCTCATCGAGGGCAGCGAGATACCCGCCATTCGCGGGCGCTACAAGAATTACGGTCAGCAGAAATAACCGGCCGAGCAATTCCAGGAAAAGTGGGAAGCGCTTTCCCTTGGGAATAGCGCCAAAACAAGGAACGGCTCTTCGCGCTCTTGAAGTAGAGAACCACTCAGTCGACCGCAAATGCGACGAGGGCTGTCACGCTCCGTGAAAGATCAGGCGGGGATCGGTTCGGCGGCAGGCGCATAGACGCTGACAGCCCCAGTGCCGACCAACTGGTCGATGGTCTCGGCGCTGTAGCCGAGCACGTCGGCCAGCACGGCAGCTGTGTCCTGGCCCAGCATCGGTGGCGCGGTGAAGTCGGCGGTCAACTGCGCGGCAAGTCCCTGCGCCGGACGCACCATGGCGACGGAACCGAGATGCGGATGCGGCAAGGTCTGAACGAGGCCGCGCTCGCGCACATTGGGACTGTCGAAGACTTCCGGTATCGATTTTACGGTGCCGGCCGGCACGCTGGCGGCGGCGCAAGCCGACATCCAGTGGTCTCGCGTTTTGGTCCTGAAGGCAGCCGCCAGCTGCGGAATCAGCGCCTCGCGGTGGGTGGCGCGCGCGCCTGCCTTGATGAAGCGCGCATCCCCAGCCAAATGTGGCAAGTCCACGACCTGCTCGCACAGGGCTGCGAACTGACGATCGTTGCCGACGGCCAGCGCGAAGCCGCCGTCGGAGGCTTCGAATATCTGATAGGGAACGACCGTCGGATGGGCATTGCCGTATCGGGCAACCTCTCGACCGGTGTTGAGGTAACCGCTGCCGACATTGATCAGCAGGCTGAGCGCGCAGTCGATCAGCGACAGGTCGAGGAACTGGCCCTTGCCGGTCGTCGCGCGCTCGTAAAGCGCTGCCAGGATCGACTGCGTGGCGACCATGCCGCAGACGATGTCGGTGATGGCGACGCCGACACGCATCGGCTCGCCATTGCTCTCGCCAGTGATGGCCATCAGGCCGCTTTCGGCCTGCATGACGAAATCATAGCCGGGCCGTCCGGCATCGGGCCCGGTCTGGCCGTAGCCGGAAATCGAGCAATAGATCAGCCGCGGGTTTGACGCGCTGAGTTCCTTGAAACCGACACCGAGGCGATCGGCGGTGCCGGCGCGGAAATTCTCGACGACGATGTCGGCCTTCGCTGCCAACTCGCGCACGATGGCCAGCCCCTGCGGGCTTTTCATGTCGAGCGCGATGCTCTGCTTGCCCCGATTGGCGCAGAGATAATAGGTTGAGACACCCTTGTAGCTCGGCACCGACCACGCCCTGGTGTCGTCGCCACCATCGATATTCTCGATCTTCCAGACTTCGGCGCCGAGATCGGCCAAGCTCATCGTCGCCCACGGACCGGCCAGCACGCGCGAAAGATCGAGAACCTTGATGCCTTCGAGCGGCAGGCGCGCGCGGCCAGCCGTGGCGGCATTTTCGGAATGGTCCTCAGTCACGATCAAAATTCCTTCGCGGATGAATTCGGCGGGCCTGTCAGACAGCCCTGAAAGTGTTGACCGGCTCCGGAAAATGACAGGCGACGCGATGCGAACCACCAGCCGGATCGAGCGGTGGTTCGACGGCAGCGCAAATCGCCTGCGCCTTGAAGCAGCGCGTGCGGAAGCGGCAGCCGGATGGTGGGTTGAGCGGGCTCGGCACGTCACCGGTCAGTACGATGCGCTCGCGCTTGCGCTCCTTCTCGGGGTTGGCGAGCGGCACCGCCGACAGCAGCGCCTGGGTATAGGGGTGCAGCGCCCTGGAGTAGAGTTCGGCCGCGGGTGCGATATCGACGATCTTGCCGAGATACATCACCGCGACCTGGTGCGAGATGTGGCGCACGACCGAAAGATCATGTGCGATGAACAGATAGGATGTGCCGAAGGACTGCTGAATATCCCTGAGCAAATTGAGCACGCCAGCCTGCACCGAAACGTCGAGCGCCGAAACCGGTTCGTCGAGGATCACCACTTGCGGGTTGAGCGCAAGCGCGCGGGCGATGACCACACGCTGGCGCTGGCCGCCGGACAGTTCGTGCGGATAGCGCTTGCCGTGATCGGGATTGAGCCGGACAAGTTCGAGCAGTTCGGCCACCCGCCCACGGCGATCGGCCGCCGACATGTCGCTCATGCGCAAAGGCTCGGCGATGTTGTCGGCAATGCGCATGCGCGGATGCAGCGACCCGTACGGATCCTGGAAGACCAGCTGGATGTAGCGCCGCATCAGGCGCATGTCTTCGTGGTTGAGGGCGAGCAGGTTCTGGCCACGGAACCAGCTTTCGCCACTGGTCGGCTCGATCAGCCGCATCAGGCAGCGTCCGAGGGTCGACTTGCCGCAACCGGATTCGCCGACGAGGCCCAGCGTTTCGCCCGGCGCCAAGTCAAAGGACACATCGGCCACCGCACGCACATGGGCAACCGCGCGGTCGAAGACGAGGCCGCCGCGAACCGGAAAATCCTTGACAAGATGGCGCACGGAAAGCGCTGCCGCCGGCTTGGTTTCGACTTGAATTTGCTCCACTGCGCTCATGGGGCCATGCTTCCACTGTCCAGTTCTGCCGCCGCAAGCGCAGCACTATGGAAGGGCGGCAAGGTCGTCGCGAAATGGCAGGCCGAGAAGCGGCCGCCTATGTCGTGCAAAGGCGGATCCTCGGTCCGGCAGCGTGCCTCGGCATAGATGCAGCGCGGATGGAAGGCGCAGCCGCCCGGCAAGCGGCCAAGTGCGGGCGGCGAACCGTCGATCGAGAACAGCCGCTCGCGGCTTTCCTCGAGGTTGGGGATCGAGGCAATGAGCCCGCGCGTGTAGGGATGGCGCGGGTCGGCGAACAGCTCGGACACGCCAGCCTGTTCGACGACACGGCCGGAATAGACGACCGCGACGCGGTCGGCATGACCGGCGACGACGCCTAGATCATGGGTGATCAGCACCAGGCCAAGGCCGAGCCGCTCCTGCAGCGAACGCAGCACGGCCAATATCTGCGCCTGCACCGTGACATCGAGCGCCGTGGTCGGTTCGTCGGCGATTAGCAAATCGGGATCGTTGGCGACGGCCATGGCGATGACCGCGCGCTGGCGCATGCCGCCGGAGAATTCATGCGGATACTGGTTCACCCGGCGCTCCGGCTGCGGGATCGCCACCAGATGGAGCAGTTCCACCGCGCGCGCCATGGCCTGCTTGCGGGTGACGCGCTGATGCAGCCTGACCGCCTCGGCGATCTGGGCGCCGACGGTCATCACCGGATTCAACGAGGACAGCGGGTCCTGAAAAATCATGGCTATGCGCGCGCCCCTGATCTTGCGCATTTCGCGTGACGATTTGCCGACCAGTTCGTCGCCGTTGAAGCGGACCGAGCCGGTAACCACGGCGTTCTTCGAGGTCAGGCCGAGCGCGGCGAGCATGCCGACCGACTTGCCCGAACCGGACTCGCCGACAATGCCGACCACCTCGCCCTTGGCGACGTCGAGGTCGATGCCTCGCACCGCTTCAAACTGGTCGCCGGCCCGCCGGAACCCGACGCGCAGGCCACGAATCGAGAGCAGCGGCTCCTGCTCACCTGCCTTGTCGACGGCGCCGGGAGCGCGCTGAAGATATCTGTGCGCTCATCGCCTAGTCCGACCTTGGATCGAGAATGTCGCGCAAGCCGTCGCCGATGAAGTTGAAGCCGAGCACGATGGTGAGGATGGCGACGCCGGGACCGAAGGCGATCCACCATTGATAGAAATGGACGGCGCCATCGGAGATCATCGAGCCCCATTCAGGCGTCGGCGGCGTGGCGCCGAGACCGATGAAGCTGAGCGACGCGGCAAGCAGCACGACCTGGCCCAAATCCATGGTCGCGCTGATCAGCACCGGAGTCCAGCAAAGCGGCAATATGTGCGTGAACAGCACGCGCCGCGGCCTGGCGCCGGCGGCGATTGCCGCCTCGACATGCTCGCGCTCCTTCACCTCCAGCACCTGCGCCCGCATCAGCCGGGCGTAGACCGGCCACCAGACCAGCACCATGGCGATGGCGGCATTGCCGAGGCCCGGCCCGAGCGACGCCGCGACGGCCATGGCGAGCAGCATCGGCGGGAACGACAAGGTCACGTCGACCAGCCGCATGATCGCCGCGCCGGTGAGGCCGCCGACGAAGCCGGAAATGGCGCCGAGCAGCGAGCCGATCACCACAGCCGAGACGACGACCAGGACCGCGATCGGCAACGAATGTGCGGCCCCGTGCAGAGTGCGGGCCAGCACATCGCGGCCGAGCGCATCGGTGCCCAGCCAATGCGCCCAGTTCGGCGACTGCAGCCGGCGTGCGACCATTTCGAGCGGATCGAACTGCACGACCAGATTGGCGAAGACGGTCATGAACAGCCAGAACAGGATGACGATCGTGCCGATGACCAAAGGCGCGGTCAGCCATTCGGGAACAGCGGTGGAACGGGATCTGGTTTCGACCGCCGACATCAGCTCAATCTCACGCGCGGATTGGCCACGACATAGAGTATGTCGGTGATGAGATTGGTGACCAGGAAGGCGAGGCCGCCGACGATGGTAACGCCGATGATTGCCGGGAAGTCGAGCGCGCGCGCCGCCTCGACGGCATAGGAACCCATGCCCGGCCAGGAAAAGATGGTCTCGGTCAGCACCGCGCCGGTGATCAGATAGGCGAAGGAGTAGCCGATGACGGTCAAGGTCGGCACCATGGTGTTGCGCAGCGCGTGGACAATGACGACGCGGAATTCGCTGGCCCCCTTGGCGCGCGCGGTGAGCACGAACTCGCGGCTCATCACATCCAGCATGTTGGCGCGCACCAGCCGCGATATGGTGCCGGAAACCGTCCAGCCGAGCACGAAGGCCGGCAGAAGCAGGTGCCAGAGCGCATCCTTAAACACCGTCCAGTCGCCGGCCAGCAACGAGTCGATGGTCAGGAAACCGGTGATACCGGGCGGTAATGCCAGGCGGGCATCGACCCTGCCCGGCCCCGGCAGCCAGTTCAGCATGACGGAGAAGATGAACAACAGGCCGAGCCCCGACCAGAACACCGGCAGCGAAGAGCCGAACAAGGCGAACAGCCGCGCGCCATGGTCAATCAGGCTGTTGCGGAAATAGGCGGCCAGCACACCAAGCACAATGCCGAGCGTGGTGCCGAAGATCATCGCAGCGAAAACCAGTTCGAGCGTTGCCGGCAAGCGGTAGAGAATGTCGGTGCCGACATTGCGCTTGGTGATGAACGAGGTGCCAAGATCGCCGCTCAGCAGATTCCCAAGATATATCATATAGCGTTCCGGCAAAGGACGATCGAGACCCCAGCGCGCCTTGGCGGCGGCCACCACTTCGGGGTTGCTCATCTGCTGTTCGGCGACAATCGCGGTCAGCGGATCGCCCTTGGTCACCGTGGTGATCAGGAAGGCAATGGTGACGATGCCGAGCACCAGAAACGGCATGGCGATAAGCCGGCGCAAAATATAGCGAGACACGTGGCTACCTTCACAAGGAGGGGCTTCGTAAGATGGCACAGGGCGCTTGGAGATGCCATCGAGGGAAGCATATTGACAGTGGGGGAAAGCGCCTGTCAATATAAATGGAATTTAATTTCATTTTTGATACAACGCCGGCGACACCGGCCCGACAGGCGGACGACGACGCCAGAAAGACCTCAGCGTGCGCAAGCGAGCCACCAGGGACGAGACGGAGCTTGAAGTCGAAGGCGCGCAGCTTTCGTCGTCGCTGGTGCGCGGGCTCGGCATCCTGCGCGCTTTCCGCCCGGGCGATGCCTCACTCGGCAATCAGGACATCATTGCCCGCACCGGCCTGCCCAAGGCCACGGTTTCGCGCATCACCTATACGCTAAGCGCGCTCGGCTATCTCCTCTACGACAAGGACCTTGGCCGCTACAGCCTGGGACCAGCCACCGTGGCGCTGGGTTATTCGGCACTGAGTTCCAGTGCGGTTGTCCACGTCGCCCGGCCGCTGATGCAGCCGCTGGCCGATTTGACGGGGGCGGCGGTGGCGCTCGGCACCCGCGACAGCCTCAACATGGTCTATCTCGCCAACTGCCGGTCGGAGAGCCTTGTCACGCTGCGCCTCAACCCGGGCTCCTATCTGCCGATCTGGAAGACATCGATGGGGCTGGCCTATGCGGCGGCACTTTCATCCGAGGAGCGTGCCAGCCTTGTGGGGGCTTTGCAGGAGGCCGAGCCGGACAGGGCGGCGATGATCGCGGCGGCGATCGACGATGCGATCGCCCAGTATGCCGACAAGGGCTATGTGACGTCGTTCGGCGCCTGGCACAGCTACATCCATGCAGTCGGCGTGCCGTTCCGTCCGAGTGACGGCTCGCCGCTGGTTGCCATCACCTGCGGCGGCATCGGCGAGATCATCACGGAAGAGCGCGCGCATGCCGAGATCGGACCGGCGCTGGTGGCGATGGTGAAGGCGCTGGGCAGAGAGCTCGAGGGGAGTCCCGGGTAACGGGATTGGCCCAGACGATCGGACTCGCATGCCGGCTTGAACTTGCCTGATCGTGACCGCACAGTCGCCGTCGATGGTATGGCGGTCGCGCGTGGTTGGCGTCCATCGGGTTCAGGTGACGGGGGGAGAATCAGATGCCGATGAATTTTGCAGGACGGTTCAGCGGTCGAGCGGCGGTGATCACCGGCGGCGCATCGGGCATCGGTCTGGCAGTGGCTCAGAGGATTGTCGAAGAGGGCGGACGGGTTTCAGTCTGGGATCGCGATCCTGCTCAGATCGAACAGGCCAGGACTACCCTTCCCGGCCTCCACGGTGTTGCCATTGACGTCGCCAATGCGGCCGGCGTGGAACGCGCCAAACAGTCGGCGATCGAAGCGCTTGGCGGTGTCGACATCCTGGTCACCAGTGCGGCGATCACCGGACCCAACATGACGACCTGGAATTACTCGGTCGAAGATTGGCAGAAGGTCATCGACATCAACATCAATGGCGTCTTCTATTGCAACAAGGCGCTTGTCCCGCACATGCTCGAGCGCAACTATGGCCGCATCGTCAACATCGCTTCGATCGCCGGCAAGGAAGGCAATCCCAACGCTTCGGCCTACAGCACCTCGAAGGCCGCGGTGATCGGCCTGACCAAGTCGCTCGGCAAGGAGTTGGCCAAGACCAAGGTGACGGTCAATTGCGTCACACCGGCGGCCGTGCGCACCGCGATCTTCAGGCAGATGAGCCAGGAGCACATCGACTTCATGCTGTCCAAGATACCGATGGCGCGCTTCGGCGAGGTCGACGAGGTGGCGGCGCTGATCTGCTGGATCGCCTCGGAAGAGTGTTCGTTCACGACCGCCGCCGTATTCGACGTTTCCGGCGGCCGCGCCACCTACTGAGGCAGGACGCATCTCAATTCCGCGTGACGACGCAACGAACTGGAGCGTAGGGGCGTATAGTCCCAGACGTCGAATCGACGTTGACGCAACAAAGCTATGCGGGAAAGCTATGACGCGGCATGACAGTTCAGCATGCGTGATGACCTGCCGGCGCGGGGCAACTGGTTGGCGGTTGACGGACGCTGCAGCCATCCGACGGGAGCTTGCTTCTTTTGCTTAGGGCCGAGCCTTGCGCGCTGTCCGACGACGAGCTTCTGGACCGCTATCAGCGCGCCGCCTTCGACTATTTCCTCGAGAACGTGAACCCCGAAAACGGATTGGTCGCCGACACCTCGCGGCCGAATTCGCCGGCCAGCATCGCTGTCGTCGGCTTCGCGCTGTCCAGCTATCCGGTCGGCGTCGAGCGCGGCTGGATGGCGCGCGATGCCGCCGCGAAGCTGACGCTGGCCGCGTTGCGTTTCTTCTCGGCCGGCTCGCAAGGCAATGGCGAGGAGGTCACCGGCCACAAGGGTTTCTACTACCATTTCCTCGACATGCGGACCGGCCTGCGCGTCTGGCGCTGCGAACTGTCGATGGTGGATACGGCATTGCTGATATCGGGCATGCTGGTGGCGGGCGCCTATTTCTCCGGTGATGATGACGAGGAAGCCGAAATCCGCCAACTGGCCGAGGCGCTCTACCGGCGCGTCGACTGGCGGTGGGCACAAGGCTCAAGCCCGACCTTGCGACAAGGCTGGAAGCCGAGGAGCGGCTTTCTCCACTATGGCTGGGAGGGCTACAACGAAGCCACGATCCTCTACGTCCTGTCGATGGCCTCGCCCGACAGCCCGACCTCGGACAACAGCTACGAGGGCTGGACGGCGACCTATCAGTGGGAGAACATTTACGGCTACGACGTGCTGTATGGCGGTCCGCTGTTCATGCACCAGTTCTCGCATGCCTGGATCGATTTCGCCGGCATCCGCGACGCCTTCATGCGCGAGAAGAACTCGGACTATTTCGAAAACAGCCGCCGCTCGACCTATCTGCATCGCGACTATGCACGCCACAACCCTTACGGCTATGGCGGCTACGACGAGAACCTTTGGGGTCTTTCGGCGGGCGACGGGCCAGGCGGTTTTCGCACCAGCGTGGAGCGACAGCGCCGGCGGTTTTCCGGCTATGCCGCGCGCGGCGCGCCGTTCGGGCCCGATGACGGGACGATCGCGCCTTGGTCCTATCCGGCATCACTGCCTTTCGCCCCGGAGATCTGCCTGGCGGCGTTGCGCCATCTCGGTGATCGCTACCCCGAGGTGATCGACAATTTCCGACTGCCGAGCGGTTTCAATCCGACATTGGCGAACCGACGTAAATTCGGGAGGCACGGCTGGGTGTCGGAAGGCCACTATGGGCTGGATCAAGGCATCGTGGTGATGATGATCGAGAACCATCGGTCAGGGTTGATCTGGAGACTGATGCGGTCAAATCAACACATCCGCAACGGCTTGCGCAAGGCCGGATTCAATGGCGGCTGGCTGTCTCAGCCGGCAAGCCCGGCGTCGGGTGGCGGCGATGTCGCGTGACCGGACCAGGGCTGCCGCCTTTCCTGTCGATCACAACGACATTGAGCTGATCAAGGGCGCCCATCCGCCGCACCGGAAGAACCCGCAGCCGGACGGTCCCTACAACCTCGTCGTCATCGGTGCCGGACCGGCTGGACTGACCGCCGCCTACGAAGCGGCCGGCCTCGGCGCAAAGGTCGCGCTCATCGAGCGCAACCTGATCGGCGGAACTTGCGTCAATGTCGGCTGCATCCCGTCGAAGTCGATCATCCGCACCGCAAGGCTTTATGCCGACATGCGCGACGCCGAGAATTTCGGCGGCGACATGCCGGACCGTCTTCACGTCAACTTTCAGCGCGCCATGACGCGGATGCGGCAGATCCGGCAGCGGATCAGCCGCGCCGATGCCGCCGATAGCCTGATTGCCGAAGGCATCGACCTTTATTTCGGTGAAGCGCGGTTTTCCGGAAGGGACGCTGTCACGGTCGCCGGACAAACCTTGCGTTTCAGAAAGGCGCTGATCGCGACAGGCGCGCGCCCGAGGCTGCCGACGATCTCGGGGCTTGCCGACGCCGGCTATCTCAGCAACGAGACCATGTTCGATCTCACGGAGTGCCCGAAGCGGCTTCTGGTCATCGGCGGCGGACCACTCGGTTGCGAAGCGGCGCAGGCCTTCTGCCTGCTGGGCGCGAAGGTCATCCAGGCGCAGCGCGAACCGATGTTCCTGCCCGGTGAGGAACGCGATGCCGCCCAAATTCTTTCGGACGCGCTGGCGCGCGAAGGTGTCGAGGTTCGCCTCAACACCGAGGTGGTGGCGGTACGAACGGAAGGCGGCAAGAAGCTCGCCGACCTGGTGTGCGACGACATCACGACAACGATTTCCGTCGACGAGATCATCACCGGCATCGGCCGATCGCCCAATGTCGACGGTCTCGACCTGGAGAACGCCGGGGTGGCATATGATGCCGACGGCATCAAGGTGGACGATTATCTCCGAACCGCCAATCCACGCATCTATGCGGCGGGCGACGTCTGCCTCGCCTACAAATTCACCCATACCGCCGAGGCGACAGCCCGCATGGTCGTGCGCAATGCCCTGTTTCTCGGACGCAGGAAACTGAGCGAACTGGTCATTCCGTGGTGCACCTATACCGATCCGGAGATCGCCCATGTCGGCCTCTATCCGGCGGAGGCGCGCCAGAGCGGCATTCCGGTCAAGACCTATACGGTGCTGATGCACGATGTCGCCCGTGCGGTGATGGACGGCGAGGAGGAGGGTTTTGTCAAAATCCACGTCAGGGAGGGGTCCGACCGCATCCTGGGCGCCACGGTCGTCGCCAGCCATGCCGGCGAGATGATCAATGCGGTGTCGCTGGCGATCAAATCGGGCATGAGATTGCGGGCGCTGGCCGACGTCATCCATCCATTCCCGACGCAGGCGCAAGGCATCAAGATGGCCGGTGACGCCTATCGGCGGACAAGGCTCACCTCATCATGGAAGCATCTGGCGGGCCGCTGGTTGGCGTGGTCCAGGCGATGGTGACATTCGGCAGGGCGCGCAGCTGGTGCATCTGACATTCAGCGACGATGCGGCGCTTGACGAAAGCGGCGTTCGGCTGAACAAGTCGAAGCCGATTGTTGTGGTTTTGGGGCCGTCGCGCATGTCGTCTGGAATGAAGCCTCCGGCGCAAAGCCCAGAGCGTCCGCTTTGAAACCCGCGGACGCACAACCGCTCGACGCTGCCTCCGCGGCGAAAGCCGGGCGACGTGTGCTGGTTGTGTCCCACGATCCGGCCTTTCCGCCGATCTCCGGCGCGGATTTGCGGAACTACCGCAATGCTGAGTCTGCTGCGCAATTCGGCCCGGTCTGCCTGGTGTCTGTGCTGCCGCAGGCGACGGAAACAACCGATCCGTCGATCCGCACCGAAGCCTTGTCGATCAAGGGAGAGGCCCGCTCCGCTTCGATCGGGTGGTGGCGCATAAGGGCGGAGCGTCGCATCTCGCGCGTCGCCTTGACGCGGCTGGAGGCACTGGTTCGGGACTTCCGCCCCGATACGGTGCTGATCGAGGGCATCGGCCTGTTCAAGCTGCTGCGGCCTTTGCGGGCATTGACGAAACATCTCATCCTCGACATGCACAACGTCGAGTCCGACTTGGCGGGGCAGTTGCGGCACGTCGATGTGAAGCGGCCTGCGGTGGCGACGATCAGCGCGGGCATCAGGCGTCTCGAGAGAAAAGCGATTGCCCTTGTCGACCGGGTCTGGGTCTGCTCGAGCCAGGATCGAGAGCGGTTGATGGCGCTTTCCCGGCATAAGTTGCCGATCGATGTCGTTCCAAACGGAATTCCGCACGCCGGGCACAGCCCCGAAACGCTGCCCGCCGAGCCCGGATCCGGCGAAAGCTTTCCGGTGATCCTGTTCGTCGGCCATCTCGGCTATCCGCCAAACGTCGACGCCGTCCAGAGATTAGCCGGCTCCATACTTACGCGCATCCGACTGGCCTTGCCGACCGCGACATTGATTCTCGCTGGGCGCAACCCGACAACGGCCGTGCAAGCGCTGGCAGGATTGCGGGGCGTGGAGCTTGTCGAAGACCCCGAAGACATGGCGCCGCTTCTTTCGAGAGCGCATCTCACCATCATCCCGCTTGCGGCAGGCGGCGGCACCCGCATCAAGATTTTGGAGGCGATGGCGTGGGGCGTGCCGGTGATCGCCACGCCTCTGGCGGCCGAGGGCCTGGATCTGGTCGACGGGGAGGAGCTGCTGCTGTCGGATACCGATGAAGGGCTTGCCGGAATGGCTGTCGGACTCTGCCTGGATGCCGCCCGCAGGGCACGGCAGCGCATCCGCGCGCATCAAGCGGTTTGGGCAAGGTTCGGCCCAGAAGCCATCCGCAATGCTGTCCGCGGCGGGCTGGGGCTGGACGAGGCTGGCACATGATCCGTCCCTCCACCAGATATGGAGGAGCCACATCGTTCCACATCGCTTGCAGGAGCCCCGCTTCGCACCACGTCCAGCCGGAATTTCGTGGTCTGCCCTATCAGGATGCGTGCTGAAGCTCTTGCCGAATGGGGCCGAGATAGGTTTGCGGATGCAAGCGTCCCCAAACATGGCCCCGGTCGGTCAGATGCGCGACCTGCTCTATCCAGCGTCTCGGCGCATCGGGGTCCCTCACCTCATGCCAGTCGTCGACGATAATGACAGGCAGGCCCTGGTAGAGCGGGTCGAGCGGCGAGGTCCTGGTGACGACGATGCAGCCGAGATAAAACAGCTCCCATGTCCTATGGCAGTCCAGGCCATTGCCTTCGGTGGACAGCACGAGCGGGTATTGCGAGTATAGTTGCCAGATCGAGCGCTGGGAGACCCGTTTCGTCAGGAAATCGACATGCGGACATCCGCCCAGGGCATCAAGCAGTTCCCGGCGCTGCCTCGAGCCATTGCTGATGCTGAAATCAGAGAACAGCCTGGGCAGGCGGCGGTCCACATGATCCTGCCGGGCGCGTATGATTTCCAGTTGCTTCACAAGCCCTGCCGGCGTGGCAAGGGACCGAGGCGTGTGAAGATCGAGCCCGATCGGGAAAGGCTTCACTCTGGGGTGAGTGCCGTCACAATTCTGGCTGTACCAAGAGACCAGGAAAGGGTTGGCGAGAAGTTGGTCGACGGTGTCCTTCGCCAGATCCGACGGCACCGAAGCATCTCCGTCGGTCGTCAGCAGCGTGAACGGTGCCGTGATCGTCGGCAGCACGATCCTGACGAACGTGTCGAGGTCGCAGGTTTGCGCATCCCTGGACAAGGTGCTCAGGCGCAGCCAGACGATGCCATGCGCGCCGCTGTAATGTTGGCGGAAAAATGCCTCGCTCTGCGTCGATGCAGTTGGCGCGTTGCGATACCAGCGCGGCCCGGCGAAATCGCAGAAATGCCCGATGCCCTGCGACCACAGCACGGGCGGAACGTCAAGAAACCTTAGCGCCCTGGAATAGACGACTCTTTTGACAGCCCTTCGAAACCTGCCCATCGGCAACTCCTAGCGCGGATGCCAATAGCGTTGCAACGTACTGCCTGGCATATTCGCCTTGAGCCGAACCCGGGCTAAAAATTTCGAGCCGTCTGGCGGCGTCGCAACTGGCTGACGATCTCGCCGGCTGCAGTGCCGCGACCAACTCCCGGCACGGACAGAGGCACGCGGCGGTCTACAGACTTGATCGCGGCAAAGGTCGAAGTGCTTGCGGTTCAGCGCAAGACCGCACATCTCAATCGTGCAATTCCCGCGATATCGGCGGACCGAGGGAGAAATCGGAGAACGTTACCTCAAAGCCCTCGCGTTGCGGCGAACAGCACATCATGCCGATATCGACCGTCTTCGAGGTCGGGAAATAGGCAAGCCGCACAGGCTTCCAGTGGCCGTCGGAAGCATCGAGGTACTGGACGCGGATCGCCTCGGCGTGACGGGTGAACCGGATCCTGACGCCGTTCGGATCGGCATGAATGGCGACCAGCGACCAGTCTGACGTGTCGTTGGTGACGACAACGGAGAAATAGGCAAGGCCGTCGGTGTACTCGATACCGGCCTTGATCCAGTGCGTTTCGCTGAGCCGGACCATCAGCCCGGCCTGATCATAGAGGACTTCGTAGTCGCCTTTGACCGTGACTTCGGCGCTGAAATCGCCTTCGACCGGCCGGTGCAGGAAGTGGCCGTTGTCGCGCCAGAAACCGTAGAAGGTCTCGCGCCAGAAATCGGTCTCCTTACCGGTGCGCACACGAACGCTGTCGCCGTCGATAGAATGGTGCGGCGGCGGGTTAAGCCAGATCAGATCTTGCACTGTCATCCTTTCGCGCCGTCCAATCCAGATGTGCATGGCGGTGTTGCCGGCATGATCGGCAGTGACCGATCAGTCAGGCTGATCGGTCGACGGCCGATCAGCCTGCGAACGTATAGGCCGTCTTCACCGTGGTGTAGAACTCCGCCGCATAGTGGCCCTGCTCGCGCGGCCCATAGCTCGAACCCTTGCGGCCGCCGAAGGGAACATGGAAATCGACACCCGCCGTCGGCAGGTTGACCATCACCATTCCGGCCTCCGAATTGCGCTTGAAGTGCGTGGCATGCTTGAGGCTCGAGGTGCAGATGCCGGAGGTCAAGCCGAAGGGCGTGTCGTTGGCGACGGAAAGCGCCTCGTCATAGTCCTTGACGCGAATGACGCTGGCGACAGGTCCGAAAATCTCCTCGCGCGAACTGCGCATGGCATTGGTGGCCTCGGTCAGCAATGCCGGCTGCAGATAGAAGCCTGGCGTCTTGCGGTCGAGCCGCTCGCCGCCGAAGGCGAGCGTGGCACCTTCCCTGACGCCGATGGCGATATAGTCCTCGTCCTGCTTCAGCTGCGTCGCGTCGACGACAGGACCGATCTGGGTCTGCGCGTCGAGCGCATCGCCGATGACCAGTTTGCTCATGCGATCCTTGAGGGCATCGACGAAACGGTCATGGATGGCCTCAGTCACGATCAGCCTGGACGACGCGGTGCAGCGCTGGCCGGTCGAGAAGAAGGCGCCATTGAGCGCGCAATCGACGGCGATCGCAAGATCGGCATCGTCGAGCACGACCAGTGGGTTCTTGCCGCCCATTTCAAGCTGGAACTTGCGCATGTGTTCGATGCTTGCCGCGGCAACGCGCTTGCCGGTACCGACCGAGCCGGTGAAGCTGATGGCGTTGACGTCGGGACTGTCGAGCATCGCCTGACCGACGACCGAGCCCTTGCCCATGACGAGATTGAGCACGCCCTTTGGCAGGCCGGCGCGATGCAGGATGTCGACGATGGTCCAGGCGCTCTCGGGAACCAGTTCAGCCGGCTTGAAGACGACGGTGTTGCCGTGTGTCAGCGCCGGAGCGATCTTCCAGGCCGGAATGGCGATCGGAAAATTCCACGGCGTGATGATGCCAACCACGCCGACCGCCTCGCGCGTCATCTCCACGCCGACGCCCGGCCGCACGCTCGGCATGACCTCTCCGGTCAAACGCAACGTTTCGCCGGCAAAGAAATCGAATATCTGGGCGGCGCGAATGGTCTCGCCGATGCCTTCTGCCAGCGTCTTGCCTTCCTCACGCGCCAGGTTGCGGCCAATCTCGTCCTTGCGCGCCAGAATCTCGTCGGAGGCCTTTTTCAACACCGCGTGACGCGCCAGCGGACCGGAGCGGGACCAAGCCGGGAACGCTGCCTTGGCCGCGGCGATCGCCTGCTTGGCCTGTTCGACACCCGCCGAGGCATAATCGCCGACGATGTCACCGGTATCCGAGGGGTTGATGTTGCGCGAACCGGCGTTGCCGACCCACTCGCCATCGATGAGGTTCTTTCGAAACAGCGTCATATCGTATGTTCCTGCTTGTTGGCCGCGCGGGCATCTGTCTGAACTGGTATTTGCCAGACAATTGCCTCGCGGGAAAGCAAACAGTGAACCAGCAGCCGCGACAAAAATCCCCGCTTGCGCCGCGCGGATGGCGGGCGACGACAATGCCCCATCGAGCCTCGATGCAGCCAACAGCCACGATGCATCATTCGGCTTGGGGCCGATTTGGTCTGTACACAAATGTCCATAGCCTTGATTTGCCTGAGGCAGCGTGTCATGCGTCGTGTCGATGGCAGCTCTCGAAACGACGATTCAGCGCGCCGGCGCCACCGGCAATATCAAGGCCACTCGCGAAGACTGGCTGAAGCTTGCGCTTGAAACGTTGATCTCTGACGGTGTCGAACGCGTCCGCGTGCTGACGCTTGGACAGAAGCTCGATGTGTCGCGTTCCAGCTTCTACTGGTATTTCAAGAGCCGACAGGATCTGCTCGATCAATTGCTGGATTACTGGCGGCAGACCAACACCAGGTTCATCGTCGAACGGGCCAGGCGGCCTTCCGCGACCGTGATCCGCGGGGTGATGAGCATTTTCGAATGCTGGGTGGACGAAAAACTGTTCGATCCGCAGCTGGATTTCGCGATCAGGGCCTGGGCCCGCCGCTCGCCCGCCATCAGGCGCGCGCTCGACGAGGCCGACGAGGAGCGCGTCAACGCCATCCGCGACATGTTCATGCGCCACGGCTATGAGGAAGAAGACGCGTTCGTGCGAGCCCGTGTGCTGTATTTCATGCAGATCGGCTATTACTCGCTTGAGCTCAACGAGCCGATGAGCAGCCGCCTGCCTCACGTCGCCGGTTATCTGCGCAGCTTCACCGGCCAGGAGCCTCCGGAGGAGGATGTCGAAGACTTCTCGCGCTATGTCGAGAAAACGCTTTCGCGCAACCGATAGTACGGCCCGCTCGGCCCCCGCAGCTGGCGACTTCGCGGGCGCATCGGCCCAAATAGCAAGCACGTTTGCTGCCGACAGCAGCGGAGACGCCCCTCTGCCGCATCGGCGCAAAGCGGCGTCATGGACCGTTCATTCCGTCCTCCGCCAAGCTCTAGACACATATGTACAATACCGATAGGGTACGCCACACTGACTGGGTGGAGTGCGACAGGATGAAATCCCAATACAGGGCGATCGTCATCGGCGGCGGCGTGGTTGGAGCCTCGGTGCTCTATCACCTGGCGAAGTTCGGCTGGAGCGACGTCGCGCTTATCGAACGCGAGGTACTGACAGCGGGATCGAGCTGGCATGCGGCCGGCGGGTTCCATGCGCTGAACGCCGATCCCAACATCGCCGCCCTGCAGGCCTATACGATCGACCTGCTCTCCGAGGTCGAGAAGGAATCGGGCCAGAGCATCGGCATGCACATGACCGGCGGCATCTCGGTCGCCTCGGCGCCCGAGCGCTGGAAATGGCTCAAGGCCTCCTACCGCATCTTCCAGACCATGGGCATCGACGATGTCCACCTGGTCGGTGTCGATGAGATCAAGCAGCGCTGCCCGATCCTCAACACCGACGGCATGCTGGGAGGCCTCTATGCCGCGCGCGAGGGCCATATCGATCCCTCAGGCGTCGTGCACGCCTATGCCAAGGCAGCCAGGCTGCGCGGCGCCGACATCATCGAGCACAACCGGGTGCTGGAACTGAACCGCCGCGCCGATGGCGGCTGGGACGTGGTCACCGAGAAGGGCATGGTGATTGCCGAGCACGTCGTCAATGCCGGCGGACTGTGGGCCAAGCAGGTCGGCAGGATGGCCGGCATCGACCTGCCGGTATCGCCGATGGAACACCATTATCTCGTCACCGAGGCATTGCCCGAAATCCAGGCGCTGGACATGGAATTGCCGCTGATCGTCGATCTCGAAGGCTTCACCTACATGCGCCAGGAGCAGAAAGGCCTTCTGCTTGGTATCTATGAGGTCAACCACAAGCACTGGAACATGGACGGGGCGCCCTGGGACTACGGCATCGAACTGATCCAGGAAGATACCGACCGCATCGCCGACGAGCTGGCGCTCGGCTTCAGCCGTTACCCCTGCCTAGAGACAGCCGGCATCAAGCGCTGGGTAAACGGCGCCTTCACCTTCTCACCGGACGGCAATCCGCTGGTCGGCCCGGTGCGCGGCGTGCCCAATTACTGGGTGGCGTGCGGCGTCATGGCCGGTTTCCTGCAAGGCGGCGGCGTCGGCAAGTCGCTGGCCGAATGGATGATCCATGGCGAGCCGGAAGCCGACGTCTACGGCATGGACATCGCCCGCTATGGCGACTTCGCCTCCAACCGCGAATACATCAGGCAGACCACCGGGCAGTTCTATTCGCGCCGCTTCGTCATGAGCTATCCCAACGAGCAGCTGCCGGCGGGACGGCCCTTGAAGACAGCCGGCGCGCATGACGCGATGGATGCCGCCGGCGCGCGCTGGGGCAATTCATGGGGCATGGAAGTGCCGCTCTATTTCGCGCCGCAAGGTTTCGTCGAGACACCGACGCTGAAGCGCTCCAACGCCTTCGACATTGTCGCACAGGAATGCCGCAAAGTGCGCGAAGGTGTCGGCCTGCTCGATATATCAGCTTTCTCGCGCTACGAGATCACCGGTCCGCGGGCCGAGGCTTGGCTGGACCGGCTGCTTGCCTGTGCGCTGCCCAAGCCGGGACGCGCCAAGCTCGCGCCGATGCTGGGCGAAAACGGCAAACTCAAGGGCGACCTCACCGTCTTCAACTGGGGAGATGGCTCCTGGTGGATCATGGGATCCTACTATCTGCGCCAGTGGCATATGCGCTGGTTCGAGCAGCATATGAGCGAAGGCGTCACCGTCCGCGACATTTCGGACGCCATTGTTGGTTTCTCGCTCGCCGGACCCAATGCGCGAATGCTGCTCGAGCGGCTGACACACCAGGATGTCTCGCACGAGGCTTTCGGCTTCCTCGCCTGCAAGACATTGGATGTCGGCCTGGTGCGGGCCAAGGTCGGTCGGCTGTCGGTCATCGGCGAGCTCGGCTACGAGATCCATTGCCAGGCCAATGAGCACGCGGGCCTGCGCCGTGCGCTGCTTGCCGCAGGCAGCGATCTGGGCGTCACCGAATACGGCTTCGGCGCGGTCAATTCGCTGCGCCTCGAAAAGAGCTTTGGCATCTGGTCGCGCGAGTTCACGCAGGACTATACGCCTGATGAGACCGGGATGGACCGCTGGATCGCCTTCGACAAGGGCGATTTCATCGGGCGGGAGGCGGCCCTGAAAGAGCAGAAGGCTTCATCGAGGCGCACGCTGGTGACGCTCGAAATCGACGCGGCGGATGCCGATGCCAGTGGCTACGAGCCGGTCTGGAACAGAGGCAGGCTTGCCGGCTTCGTCACCTCCGGCGGCTATGGCCATACGGTCGGCAAGAGCCTCGCCATGGCGCTGGTCGAGCGCGAGGCGGCCGAGATCGATACGCAGTTGACAACCCACATCGTCGGCGTCGAAAGAGGTGCGCGCGTCATCGCTTCGTCGCCATACGATCCACTGGGCAAGGCGATGCGGGCATGACCGATCGAACCGGCGGCATCCGTGCAAAAGACCATGCAATGATCCACGTTCCCTTCAGAAAATCAGATCTGTCCGGCACGCCATGACCAGACGCTATTCCGCATTGTCGCTGTTCAAGGAGGGCCTGGCCGGCCAGACCGGCTGGAAGCCGGCCTGGCGCTCGCCCGAGCCGAAGCCAGCCTACGACGCGATCGTCATCGGCGGCGGCGGCCATGGGCTGGCGACGGCCTATTACCTGGCAAAGAACCACAACATCACCAGGGTCGCTGTGCTGGAAAAGGGCTGGATCGGCGGCGGCAACACCGGCCGCAACACCACCGTGGTGCGCTCCAACTACTATTACCCGGAAAGCGTTGAGCTCTACGGGCTGGCGCACCGCCTTTACGAAGGGCTGGGCAAGGACCTGAACTACAATGTCATGCTGTCGCAGCGCGGCATGGTCAATCTGTGCCACTCGACCGTGGAGATGGAGATCGGGGCGCGCACCGTCAACGCTATGCAGATCAACGGCATCGATGCCGAATTGTTTTCTCCCGAGGATGTGCGCCGGGTGGCGCCGATCTACAATTTTTCGCCGGACGCGCGCTTCCCGGTGTTCGGCGGCATCTGGCAAGGCAGGGCCGGCACGGCGCGCCATGACGCCGTCGCCTGGGGCTACGCGCGGGCGGCGAGCCGGCTCGGCGTCGATATCATCCAGAACTGCGAGATCACTGATTTCATCATCGAAGGCGGCCGCTGTCGCGGCGTCCAGACTTCGCGTGGCGCGATCCGTGCCGAGCGCATCGGCATGGCGGTAGCCGGGCATTCTTCGGTGCTGGCGGCAAAGGCCGGCTTCCGGCTGCCGATCAATTCCTATGCGCTGCAAGCCTGCGTGTCCGAGCCGGTCAAGCCGATCCTCGACACGGTGGTGCTGTCGCCCGGCTGCGGCGTCTATGTCAGCCAGTCGGACAAGGGCGAGATCGTCATCGGCGGCGGCCTTGACCGCATCCCTTCCTATGCGCAGCGCGGCAATCTGCCGACGCTGGAGGGGGTGATTGCCGGCCTTTTGGAAATGTTTCCGATCTTCGGCCAGCTCAAGCTGATGCGGCAATGGGCCGGGATCGTCGATGTCGTGCCGGACTCCTCGCCGATCATCGGCGAATCGCCGCTGCCCGGCCTGTTTCTCAATTGCGGCTGGGGCACGGGCGGCTTCAAGGCCATTCCCGCCGGCGCAACGCTGCTTGCGAACCTGCTGGCGACCGGCAAGCACAACGACATCAGCCGCCCCTTCGACCTCGATCGCTTCGCCAGCGGGCGGCTGATCGACGAAGCGGCCGGCTCCGGCATCGCGCATTAGAGGCAATCATGCAGTTGTTCCCTTGCCCATTTTGCGGCCCGCGTGACGAGACCGAATTCCACTATGGCGGCGATGCCGGCAACATCAGGCCTGACGGTGCCGACGTGCCGATCGATCGCTGGGCTGAGTACCTCTATCTGCGCGGCAATCCGAAAGGCACGGCGCGCGAGATCTGGGTTCACATGATTTGCGGCGAGTTCTTCGTCATGGAGCGGGACACCATCACCCACAAGGTGCTGTCTTCGGCCGCTCTCGACGGGGAGCATGCCGCGTGACCGCCTCGCGTCTTGCCACCGGCGGCAGCGCTATCGACCGCTCGCGCCCGATCCGCTTCAGCTTCGACGGCGCCACCGTGCATGGCTTTGCCGGCGACACCATCGCCTCGGCGCTGCTGGCCGGCGACGTCGCGGTCGTCGGCCGCAGCTTCAAATATCACCGGCCGCGCGGCATCTGGGGTGCCGGCGTCGAGGAGCCGAACGCGCTGGTCGATCTCGGCGGCAGCGTGCCAGCGAAGCCCAACACGCGCGCCACGACCGAGCCGGCGCGCGACGGGCTGGTGGCGAAAAGCGTCAACGCCACGCCCAGCGCGCTGGCCGACCGCAACGCCTTTCTCGACCGTTTCGCACGCTTCATACCGGCGGCGTTCTACTACAAGACTTTCATGTGGCCGGACTGGCACAGGTTCGAGCCGCGCATCCGCGCCATGGCGGGATTGGGCACAGTCGACGCCGACTGGATCTCGCCGGGCACGGCGGACCAGATCAACCATCATTGCGATGTGCTGGTTGTAGGCGCGGGACCGGCAGGGCTGGCGGCGGCAAGGCTGGCGTCTGGTGCTGGCCTGACCGTCACACTGGTCGACGACCAGCATAGCCCCGGCGGATCGCTCGGCCATCGTGCCGCGGAGATCGACGGCAAGCCGGCGGCCGTATGGGTCAAGGAGACGATTGCCGAGCTTGCCGCTGGCGGTCACCTCATCCTGCCTTCGACCACCGCCTTCGGCATTTACGACCACAATCTGGTCGGGCTGAACCAGCGTCATCTCGACGGCCGGCCGGATACGCTGTGGCGGGTCAGGCCGCGCCAGATCGTGCTGGCGGCCGGCGCCATCGAGCGGCCGCTGCCCTTCGCCAACAACGACCTGCCGGGCATCCTATCGGCGGATGCGGCGCTCGCCTATCTCCGGCGCCACGCTGTGCTGGTCGGCCGCCGCATCGTCGTCGCCACCAACAATGACAGCGCCTATGAGGTGGCGGGGGCGCTTGCCGAGGCCGGCGCCGAAGTCAGGCTTGTCGACATCCGGCGCGACGGCACGCCTGCCGCGCCGGCCAATGTCCGGCTGGCCAAAGGGCGTTCTCTCATATCCGCCAGCGGCAGGCTGCGCGTCGACGGCGTAACGCTCGACGACGGCACGAGGTTCGATGCCGATTGCGTCCTGATCTCGGGCGGCTGGACGCCGACCATCCATCTCTTCGGCCAAGCCAAGGGCAAGCTCGCCTGGAGCGAGGCGCGCGCGGCCTTTCTGCCGGGCGATCCGGTCGATAACATCGCGGTGGCAGGTGCGGCTGCCGGCGCGGTTTCCTTGTCGGAGGTGTTTGCTGGCGCCAGCACCGCCGTTGCATCGCTCGGCCAGACGAAGGCTCCCCTACCGCGGAGCACCGGACCGGAGGCGACGGGAGGCATTCTGGCGGCATGGCCGATGCCGGGCTCGAAGGGACGCATCTGGATCGACTATCAAAACGACGTGACGGTGAAGGACGTCGAGTTGGCAGCGCGCGAAAACTTCGTCTCGGTCGAACATCTGAAGCGCTACACCACGCTCGGCATGGCGACCGACCAGGGCAAGACCTCCAACCTGCCGGGCCTGGCGCTGATGGCAGGCATCACCGGCCGCACCGTGCCGGAGGTTGGCACCACTACATATCGGCCGCCGTTCACGCCGGTGCCGCTGGCAAGCTTTGCCGGCGCGCGCGTCGGCGAATTGATGGTGCCGGTGCGGCGGTTGCCACTGGAGAACGTCCACCGCGCTGCCGGCGCTGTCTTCCAGGAATATGGCGGCTGGCTGCGCCCGGCTCACTATGGCGGCGCGGCAGATGCGGAGCGTTCGATCGCGGACGAGGCGCGGCGCGCCCGTCAATCCGTGGCGCTGTTCGATGGTTCGACGCTCGGCAAGATCGAGGTGATCGGGCCGCAGGCGGCCGCATTCGTGGATTTCCTGTACTACAACACCATGTCGACGCTGAAGCCCGGCCGCTGCCGCTACGGCTTCATGCTGTCGGAGAACGGCGTGGTCTTCGACGACGGCGTTCTGGTGCGGCTGGACGAGCATCGCTTCGTCGTCTCGTGCTCGTCCTCGCATGTCGCTGCCGTTCACGCCCGGCTGGAGGAATGGCGTCAGGACCGTTTTGGGCGCGACGCCGTCTACATCCACAACGCCACATCAGACATGGCGACGCTGACCGTCTCGGGGCCAAACTCCCGAAAACTGCTCGAAACGCTTGGCCTCGGCCTCTCGCTCGACGATGCCGACCTGCCGCATATGGCGATCGCTCATGGCACCTATGCCGGCGACGATGTCCGCATTGCCCGCGTCAGCTTCACTGGCGACAGGAGCTACGAAATCTCCATCCGGGCCGATCGCGCCGAGCCGTTATGGGCGCAACTGCGCCAGGCCGGCCAGGCCTTCGATGCCGTTGTCATCGGCCTCGAAGCGCTGATGATTCTGCGCGCCGAGAAAGGCTTTATCGTCATCGGCAAGGACACTGACGGCACCACGCTGCCGCATGATCTCGGCGTTGAAGGCCCTCGCGTCAAACGCCAGAGCGAGTTCGTCGGCCGCCGCTCGCTGTTCACCGAAGAGGCCTCGCGTGACAACCGCTTGCAGCTTGTCGGGCTGGCGGTGCCGCAAGGCGAAGCGCCGCTGCCGACCGGCGCGCATGGCATCAAACGGATCGACGGCGGATTGCGCAGCCAGGGCTTTGTCACCTCGAGCTACCAGAGCCCGACGCTCGGCCGCCCGGTTGCGCTTGGCCTGATCGAGCGTGGCGCGGCCCGGCACGGCGAGGCGATCGACATCCAGCATCTCGGCAAGATCAGCAAGGCGATGATTACCGCACCTTGCACCTTCGACCCGGCAGGAGACCGGCTGCATGCGTGATCTCGCGGAAAAATGGTCCGTTGCACCGGACTGGCAGGGCGCGGTCATCGCCACGCCGGGCCTTGCGATACGAGCAGCCCTCGGCCTCAACCAGTTGCTGGTCAGCGGCAACCTCGACGCGTGGGCACGGGCTTCCGGTGTCGACGGAACTGGCGTAGGCGCTTTTGGCCCCGCACAAGGCGACCGCTATGCGGCGCGGCTGGCGCGCGACCGGTTGCTCGTCGTGTCGAACAGCCCCTTCGTCATCGCCACGGGCTGGCATGCAGACGGCTTCGCGGCGACGGCGATCAGCGCCGGGTTGCAAATATTCGAGGCCGAGGGCACGGCACTCGACGCTTTCATCGCGCGTGGAACGACGCTCGATCCCAGCCAGCCAAGTGCCAGTGCAGCGCTTTCCTTCGCCGGCATCAGCGCCGTCGTCTATCGCCATGACGGCAAGCTGCGCATCCATGTCGATCGCGGTCTTGCCGCCTATCTCTGGACATGGATGGAAATTGCCGTCGGCAACATCGCCGCCGGATCAGCCGCTTAGCCGGCGGCAGTGCGATCAGAGCGTGAACGACCAGAACAGGCAGGCCAGCGTCGCGGCGGCAAAGACGACGAAGAACAGGCTGCGCAACAGCACGTTGCGACGCAGCTCGTTCATGACGAAGTGACAACCGACGATCGCCGCCGCAAACAGGAACCGCCAGTTCAGCAATGCCCACACGGCGCTGCCCTGCCCGAACGCCCATCTGGCGACAAGACAGCCGACGATGGTCGCAACCAGTGCAATCACGGTCCAGAAGAGGGCGTCGGCGGCATGGGTCAGGACGACGCCGGCCGCCCTGATCGGCAGGATCATCATCAGCATTGCGCTGAAGAAATAGACAGCGGCAATCGGGATGAACACGCCGGCGTCGGCGATGCCGTCAAGACGCCTGACGCCGATGGCACCATAGGGATAGCCGTGCCTGGCGACAGCCAGGCTCAACGCCATGAGCAAGGCGGTCAGCACGGCGACCAATGCGAAGGATGTGAGGGCTTTGCTCATGACGTTCCTGTCCTAGACGAATCAGACAGGAACGTTTTTAGCGGGCAGTCGTAAATTGCGTAAGCGAGATCAATCATTACGCGAATTTCGATTGCGGCGTAATCCGCCGACGGCGTCTATTCGGCGGCGATCCTGCCTGCCGAGCGGTTGGCCAGCACGAAGCCGACCTCGTCGACCGCCTGCGCGGCACGCTTAAGGATCGCCTCGGAGTGTAGCACGCCGTCGGTGAAATCCTTGTCGGTGGCGTAGACGGCGGTGGGCAGCGCAAAGGCCTCGAAGAAGCCGAACAGCGGCCGCAGCTGATGTTCGACAATCAAGGCGTGGCGCTCGCCACCGCCGGTCGCCGTCAACACGATGGGCTTCCCCCGCAGCGCTGCCGGATCGATCAGGTCGAAGAAGTGCTTGAACAGGCCGGTATAGCTGCCCTTGTAGGTCGGCGAGCCGACGACGAGCACGTCGGCGGCGAGGATTTCCTCCAGGATCACGCGCGCCTGGCCGTCGAGATCGCGGGCCCATTTCGCCGTTCCCAGCGACGGACCGAGGTCCTCGATATCATAGGTGCTCGCCGACAGGCTGTGGCTGGCGGCGATGTCCCTGGTGACCAGATCGACGAAGGCGCGCGTCTTTGACGGCCGGGTGATGTTGCCGGAAAAGCCGACGACTGTTGGATTTGACATGGCAGTGAACCTCTTGGGGTATAGTGGCCGAAAAATTTTGCTGTGGCGAGCCTCTCGCCCGCCGGTGAGAAATCAGCTCCAGGCGTGCAGCGGCGGGTTTTCGCCGTTGAGGAAATATTTGCCGAGGATCGAATATTTCCAGCGCACCGGATCGTGCAGCGTGTGCGTGCGCGCGTTGCGCCAATGCCGGTCGAGATTGTGTTCGGCCAGCGTCGAGCGGGTTCCCGCAAGTTCGAACAGCCTGTTGGTGGCGGCAATGGCGATCTCGGTCGACAGGATTTTTGCCTCGGCGGTGACGATCTGGGCGTGCGCCACCGTCTCGGCGGTCGGCTCGATCACCGCCCGGTCGATTGCCAGGCCGGCCTTTTCCAGCAGCGCCTGCGCCGCGTGCAGGCGCAGCGTCAGGTCGCCGATGGCCTGGATGGTGTAGGGATCGTCCCAGGCATTGTCGACGCCACTGTCGATCCAGGCTCGGCTCTTGGTCCTGACGAAATTGACCGTCTCGTCGATCGCTGCCTGGGCGATGCCGGTGTCGACCGCCACCTGGATGATCTGGAAGATGGCGCCGTCGGCGGTTGGCCTGTCAAAACCCTTGTAGCCTGGCACCAGATGCGTCTTCGGCACCTTGACGTTGTCGATGATGACGGTGCCGGACAGCGTCGTGCGCTGGCCGAAGCTCGACCAATCGTCGATGACGGTCAAGCCGGGCGCGCCGCGGTCGGCGATCGCATACCAGGCACGGCCTTGGTCATCGAGCGCGACGATCGGCACGAGATGAGCGAGCAGCGCGCCGGACGAATAGAATTTGCGGCCATTGACGACGACATGGTCGCCGGCATCGGTGAAGCGGGTTTCGAAATCGGCGGCGCGTTTGGAGCCGAACTCGGAAAAGGCGTTGCCGAACCGCGTGCCTTTCAACGCTTCGGCAAACAGCAGCTTCTGCTGGTCCGCGTCGGACACGGTGCGGATGGCGGCGACCACGCCGAGATGGTTCTGGGCAATCTGGCCGATCGAGGAATCGGCCGCCGAGATGATCTCGATCACCTTCGCCAGCGTCGCATAGGACAATTCCGGCCCGCCGAATGCCTTGGGCACGTTGATCGACCACAGGCCGCTTTGCGAAAAGGCATCGAGTTCGGCAACCGGCCAGATCCGCTCGCGGTCGCGCCTTGAGGAGTCCTTGACGAATTCGGCGGCGAGCGCGTGGGCGATAGCAATCGCCTCGGCGGCGTCCTTGATGATGTGCGCCGGCGCGGTCGGTCTTGCGACTGCCGGCACGGCGGCGGAAGCCTGGTCGGTCTTGACGGTCGAAACGGTCATTTCACTGCTCCTTGGGATTTCATTTCAGGCAACGGCATGGAGATGGGCTGGTTTGACGGCGGGCGAAGGCTGTTGCCCGGCGGTCGATTGACCGAGGTAGAAGGCCCTGATGTCCTCGCGCTGGCGAAGCTCGGCGGCCGCACCAGTGAGAACGGAGACGCCGTTTTCGAGCACAGTGGCGTGGTCGGCATAACGGAGCGCCACCGCCGAATTCTGCTCGGCGACCAGGATCGACAGGCCGGTCTCGCGGTTCAGCTTTCTGAGCGTCTGGAAGATGTCCTGGACGATGAGCGGCGCGAGACCCATCGACGGTTCGTCGAGGACCAGCAGGCGCGGCCGCGACATCAGCGCCCGGCCGATGGCGGTCATCTGCTGTTCGCCGCCAGAAGTCAGGCCGGACGATGTCCGGCGCTTTTCCCTGAGCCTCGGGAAATAGCCGTAGATCCGCTCGAGATCTTCGTTGATCTCGGCGCGGCGGCCACTGCGGCCAATGCCGCCGGCAACCAGATTTTCCTCGACGGTGAGGCTCTTGAAGCAATGCCGGCCTTCCAGCACCTGGACCAGGCCGGCGCGCACGAGATCGCCCGGCTTGCGGCGCGAGACATCCGAGCCTTCATAGCGGATGGTGCCTGCATTGACCTGGCCACGCTCGGCCGGCAGCAAATTGGAGACGGCCTTGAGCGTCGTGGTCTTGCCGGCGCCATTGGCGCCAAGCAATGCCAGGATCTGGCCGCGCCGAAGTTCGAAGCTGACGCCGTGCAGCGCCGTGATGGCGTGGTTGTAGGTGGCATGAACCGTATCCACGGCAAGAATGACGTCATCGTCCGGCATGGGGCTCTCATTTTGTGGTTCGATGAACCGAACAGGCCGGGCGCTGCGGAACCCTATCCGCTGCGCCCGGCTCTGCCCTGATCAGTTGGTGGTCACTGCGTTGGCATCATCCGCGGTGCGCAGCTTGATGCCCTTCTCGGCGGCGTAGGCCTCGGCGGACTTCTCGATGATTGGCCGCAGCAGCGCCCAGTCCGGCGCGATCCAGTCGGAGACGACGTTCCACTTCTTGCCGTCCCACTGCTGGAAGGTCACGTAGCCCTCGCCTTCGTGATTGTCCCAGCTGACATTGATCGAGTGGAACAGGTCCTTGGCGCCAAGCGCCTCGACTTTGGCCGGATCAAGCTTGAGGTGCTCGAAGCCCCAGCGGACCTCGTCGCCGGTCAGCGTGCGGTGGCCGAACTTCTCCTGCGCGACGCGGATCGCCTCGACATTGAGGATGCCGTTGACGATGCCGAGATTGTGGTAGACCGAGCCGATACGCGCCTTGTCTTCGAGGTTACCCTTGCCGGCGCCGTAGACCGTCTTCACGATCTCCTGAACCACCGGGTAGGAGTTGCCGGAAGCCTGGGTGGTGATGGCGGTGTAACCCTTGGCGGCGTCGCCGGCCGGGATGACATCCTCTTCCGAGTTCGACCAGACATTGCCGACGATGTGATCGACGGGAAAGCCGACCTTGACCGCCGTTTTCAACGCCACCGGGTTCATCACGCCCCACCCGCGCAGGACGACGAAGTCCGGCTTGGCGCGGCGGATCGTCAGCCACTGCGACTGCTGCTCGTTACCGGGATGCGGCACCTCGATCTGCTGCACGGTGAAGCCGTATTTCTGCGCCAGCAATTCATAGATCGGGATGGTTTCCTTGCCGTAAGGCGAGCCGTGATAGAGCACGACGATCTTCTTGCCCTTCAGTCTGTCGATGCCGCCTTCCTTGGAGGCGATGTAGTTCACGATGCCTGATGTCTCGCTGTAAGGATTGAGCAGCAGCGGGAAGACGTAGGGGAAAACGCGTCCATCTGTGGAATCGGTGCGGCCGTGGTTGACGGTGATCAGCGGCACCTTGTCGGCGGTGATGCGGTCGATCATGGCGTAGGCGATGCCGACCGAGAGCGGGTTCCAGGCGGCGGCACCGGCATGGCTCTTCTGCCGCTCGTAGCATTCGACGCCGCGCTCGACCTCGTACTGGGTCTCGCATTCGTCCCAGGTCAGCTTGACGCCGTTGACGCCGCCGTCGCGGATGTTGATGAGGTTGAGATAATCGATGAAGCCGCCGAAGAAGCCGGTGCCGCCGGCCGCATACGGCCCGACACGATAGCTCTGCAGCGGGAAATACTGTTCGTCGGCGTGCGCGGCGGGCAAGGCCACCGACACGATCATCGCCGCGGACAGCGCCGCCGCCTTGATTGTGTTCAGGAAATTCATGGTTGAGGTACTCCCGGTATGGGCCGTCTTGGGTTCGGCCTCTGGTTCATTTTCGGATGCGTCAGCTCAAGTCGACTGCCAGGCGGACAGGAGCCGTCTTCGGACCCTGTCCCACAGCGCCACCAGCCCGTCGGGTTCAAGGATCAGAAACAGGATGATGAGCGCGCCCAGCACGATGCGCTGGCTCATGTCGAGCACGCCCGAATCGAAAAGATCGCCAAGCAGGAAGCCGCCGAGGCGCGAAAGAGCGAGCGGGAAGACCACGATGAGGGCGGCGCCGAAAAATGCGCCGCGGATCGAAGCCAGGCCACCGATGATGATGATGAACAGTATCTGGAACGACCGGTCGAGGTCGAAGCCATCCGGCTCGACGGTCCGCAGATACGCGAAGGCCCAGATGACGCCGGCGACGCCGATGATGAAGGACGAGATGGCGAAGGCCAGCAGCTTGGTCTTCAGCACCGGGATGCCGATGATGCGGGCAGCGGTTTCATTGTCGCGGATGGCGATGAAGTTGCGCCCGGTCTGCGACGAGACCAGCCGATGGGCGAGGAAGGTCAGCACGGTGACGATGGTTAGCGCGAAGAGATAGCGGCCGATGGCGCCGTCGAGCGCGAAGCCTGAAATCGACAATCTCGGCGCGTCGATGACGCCGGAAGCCGAGTTGTTGGAGAACCAGCTGAACTTGGTCAGCGCCCATTGCACGAAGAACTGCGCGGCGAGCGTCGAAACCGCGAGGTAGAAGCCTTTGAGCCGCAGGCTAGGCAGGCCGAAGACGATGCCGATCGCGGCGGCGACGATGCCGGCCAGGAAAATGCTGCCGATCAGCGGCAGGCCTTCGACGCGCAGGTTGAAATTATAGGCGGCGAAGGCGCCCGCCGCCATGAAGGCAGCACTACCCAGCGAAACCTGGCCGGCATAGCCGGTCAGGATGTTCAAGCCCACGCCGGCGAGGCTGAGCGCCAGGAACGGCAGCAGGATGGCCTCGAACAGATAGCTCGAGCCGATCAGCGGCACGACGCCATAGGCGAAGGCGAGCAGCAACACGGGCACGACCCATTTCGGCAGCACCGGCGCGGACGAGAAATCGCTTGTTATGGCGGTCATGGCTCAGATCCTCTCGACGGGCTTCTGGCCGAACAGGCCGGAAGGACGGATCAGCAGGAAGACCAGCGCGACGACATAGGCGAACCAGCTCTCTATGCCGCCGCCGAAATAGTCGCCGATATAGACCTCGGCGAGCTTCTCGCTGGCGCCGATCAGCAACCCGCCGACGATGGCACCGAGGATGGAATCGAAGCCGCCGAGCACCAGCACCGGCAGCGCCTTGAGCACCACCAGCGACAGCGAGAACTGCACACCGAGGCGCGCACCCCAGAGCAGTCCCGCCACCAGTGCGACAAGACCGGCAGCAGCCCAGACGGTGGCCCAGATCAGCGGCAGCCTGAGACCGACCGCGAGGGCCGCGAACTGATCGTCGGCGACGGCGCGAAAGGAGAGGCCGATGCGGGTGTAGCGGAAAAACAGCGACAGCAAGAGGACCATGCCGGCGGCAACCACTGCGGCAAAAATGTCGAACTGGCTGATCAGCACGCCGCCGATTTCCAGCGGCACGTCCTCGATGCCGAGATCGAGGCCGTGGACCTGCGTGCCCCAGATCAGCTGGGCGGCGCCCTCGATGATGTAGGACAGGCCGAGCGTCGCCATGAACAGTGTGATCGGCGGCTTGTTGGTCAGCGGCCGCAGCACCGTGCGCTCGATGGCGACACCCATGGCGACCATGATGGCGAAAGTGATCACCAGCGCCAGCGCGAACGGGATGCCGCGCTCGATAAGGCTGACGAAGGTGAGTGCCGCGAACAACAGCATCGCGCCTTGCGCGAAATTGAGCACGCCCGAGGTCTTGTAGATCAGCACGAAGCCGATCGCGACCAGCGAGTACATGACGCCGGAGAGCAGGCCGCCGACGAGCACTTCGATGAAGAACTGGTAGTCGAAATCGGCGATCATATGCCTGCCCCGTCCTCATTGTCCGAGGCGACGCCGAGGTAGGCATCGATGACGCGCTGGTCGTTCCTGACCTCGTCTGGCGTGGCGTCGGCGATCTTGCGGCCGTAGTCGAGAACGGCAATGCGGTCGGACAGGCCCATGACGACGCCGACATCGTGCTCGATCAACACCACGGTGGTGGCGAAACGATCGCGCGCGGCACGGACGAAAGCCGCCATCTCGCTCTTTTCGCTCGCGGTCATGCCGGCCATCGGCTCGTCGAGCAAAAGCAGGCGCGGCTGGGCGACCAGTGCGCGGGCCAGTTCGACACGCTTCTGCAGTCCGTAAGGCAAGGTGCCGACAAGACGGTCGCGAATGGCGGTGAGGTCGAGAAATTCGAGGATCTGTTCCGCGCGGCTGCGTGTTTCGCGCTGCTCGCCGCGCGAGCGGCCGATGCCGAGCACCTGGCCGGCAAAGTTGGAGCGAACCTTGTAGGCGAGGCCGGAAGCGACATTGTCGAGGACGCTGAGACCCTTGAACAGTGCAAGGTTCTGGAAGGTTCTGGCGACACCGAGGTGAGCCAACTGCTGCGTCGGCACCTGGGCATAGAAGGTGCCGTCGAGCCGGACGTGGCCGCGATCCGGCCGATAGACGCCGCTGATGACGTTGATCAGCGAGCTTTTGCCGGCGCCGTTCGGGCCGATGATGGCGCGAATTTCGCCTGGGTGAACCGACAGGTCGATATCGGCCAGTGCCACGACGCCGCCGAACGACAGGCCGATGCCCTGGAGCGAAAGCAGCGGAGCGGCGACACCAGCAACGGAGCCGATCGGCTCGCCGTCGTCTTCGGACTGCTGCTGCAGACGCGGGCTTGACGGCAGGCCGCGCGCAAAGACTTCCGGCGCATAGACCGAAGCGTCCATCACTCCGAGCGTATAACTGGGCAACGGCATTCCAATCGTCCTTGATTAGGCGCGCAAAACCTCATTGCCGCTCGACGGATCGAGCGCGCCGGCAACCTTCATGCGTGTACTGGCCGGACCGTGGCGGGCCAGGCTGCGGGATGGCTACTCCGCCGCCAGCGACGCCGCCGCCTCGGCGTTTTCCAGTTCGCGGACCAGCGGGATGACATGCTTGCCGAAATACTCGACCTCTTCCTGGAAGTGCAGGAAGCCGAGCAGGATGAGATCGGCGCCGGCGCGCTTCAGGTCGACGATGCGTTGAGCGACCTGCCTGGGGGTGCCGATCAGGTTCGAGCGGAAGCCGTCATTGTACTGGACCAGATCGTCGAAGGAGGATTTCGCCCAATTGCCCTCGCCTTCCGGCGAAGCCTTGCCGGCATTTTTCACCTCATGGCCAAAGGCGTTGACCGCCTCGGGGTTGGCCTTGGCAATGATTTCGGCGAGCACCGCCCTGGCCTCATCCTCTGTCTCGCGGACGACCGCGAAGGCGTTGACGCCAACCTTGACGGAATGGTTATTGGCCTTCGCCTTGGTCCTGAGGTCGTCGACCTGCTTGGCGATCTCGGCCGGCGTGTTGCCATTGGTGAAGTACCAGTCCGAGACCCGCGATGCCATGTCGCGCGCGGCGCGCGACGAGCCGCCCTGGAAGATTTCGGGCAGCGGCTGCGGCGGTTTCGGCTTCAGCGAATATTCGTTGAAGCGGTAGAAATCGCCACGGAAGGTGAAGCTGTCCTCGGTCCATATTCCGCGCAGCGCACGAATGAATTCCTCCGAGCGGCGATAGCGCTCGTCATGGTCGAGCCAATGCTCGCCGATGGCATGGAACTCGCCACGGAACCAGCCGGAGACGAGGTTGATCGCGACGCGGCCATTGGTGAGATAGCTGATGGTGGCGATCTGCTTGGCCGCCAGCGCCGGGTTCCACGGTCCGGGCAGGATCGCCGCGATGACCTTGAGCGTTGTGGTCGCCGCCAGCAGATCATGGCTGAACGCCACCGATTCATGCTGCTCGTCGGCGCCGTAGCCGGCGGTGAAGCGGATCTGGCTGAGTGCGTAATCAAAGCCGGACTTCTCGGCGATCTGCGCCAGCTTGCGATTGTACTCGGCCGAATGGTTGGTGCGCTGCTCGATGTTGGAGATCACAAGGCCGCCCGAAACATTCGGCACCCAGTAAGCAAACTTGATCGAGTCGGTCTCTGCGTGTGCCATGAACTGTCTCCCATTCAGGCCATCTCGTTGATCGATCCGACCGCAGCCGGTTTCGTCGGTATTTATTATGTTTATAGAATCTATATACAAAGAAGGATTTTCCGTTTTTGAGCCCCTCTTGGGACGGAAATACCAATTTTGCTCGGCCAACCCGGTTTGCCGGTGTCAGCTCATGACCGGACCCTGCGCGGCATTGGCGCCGATGGCCTGCGCTGACGGCAGCGTTACCAGCAGCTTGGCAATTTCAACCGCGACCGCCTGGGCATGGCGAGCGACTTCCGGCAGACCCATGAGCTCGCCGAAAGTCCCTCGTGCCAGCGGGCCGGCGACCAGGAGTGTCGCGACCGCCTCACCGTCCCGGCCGATCGCGCGGCTGTCGAGACCTGTCTCGATGCCAAGCCCATATTGGTCCGTCCTGATCAAGCCGGTTTCCGCCAGCGAGCTCAGCGCCGGGTTCAGCTGCAGCGCCTGCCCATGAGCCGGACCGGTGGTGTTGATGACGGCAGCGAAGCGCGCCGCCTCGATCCGGGTCTGCCCGCGCCGTTGAAAGCTGACAGCCAGGCTGCCGTCCTCATCGTTCGACGCGACAAGCCTGGCGGCAATGGTGTCGACTGTACCGGCGGCATGGCGCCGGTCGAGCACGGCGGCGACCTGCGGGGCGATCCTGAAACGATGCACGTCCCAGAACACGCGCAGCTGGCGGACCAGCCTTGCCCGCTCCGGCGGGGCAAGTGCGGCCCACAGCACCGGCCCCTGCAGGCGCAACTGGTCGAAGACCGACTGCCAGTTGACATTGGCCGCTCTTGCCGCTGCCAGCGTCGCGCGAATGGTCCTGAGCAGGCCGAGCGCCGTCGTCGCCGGCGCGGATGCAAAATCGCCAAAAGGCTCGCCCCTGACATCGGGGTGTCCGCGCGAGCGTAAGCCGCGGCGCGACAGCGTGAGGATGCGGCCACGATGGCCACGACGGTCAAGTTCGGCGGCCATGTCGGCCGAGGTCAGCCCGGAGCCGACGATCAGCACCGAGGCGTCCGGCCCGATCCCGGCAAGCGCCGCGGCAGCGTATGGGTCGGCGATGAAACCCGGCGCTTCCGTCAGGTGGATCAACGCGGCTGGAATTGCAGGCTGGGGATGCGTTGCTGCTAGAACGACGATGTCGGAGGCGACCGGTCCGGCAGAGGTGTGCACGGTCCAGCCCGCGCCACTGGCATCGCGTGTCACGCGTGTGGCGGAACCTTCAACATGATGGACAAGGCCGGAATTGAGATGCGGCGCCAGATGCTCGGCAACATAGCGACCGAACACGCGCCGGCGCGGAAAAGCGTCGCCGTTCTTCCAGATGGCATCCGGGTCGTGTTCGAGTTCTCCGCTGCCAGTCAACCAGCGTGCAAAATGCTGCGGGTCGTCGGGAGCCATGCTCATCCTGACCGCGGGAACATTGACCCGATGAGACGGTTCCTCGCTGGAATAGGCAAGGCCACCGCCAAGAACCGGTCGTGGCTCGATCACGGAAATGGAAATGCGCTCCGGTCGAGGCATTTGCGCCAGGTGCCACGCCACCGCCGCACCGGAAAAGCCGCCACCAATAATGGCGACGCGCAACCGCGAGGACGCAGGAAGCAAGTTCACGAGGCGCTGGCGAGCGACTTCGGCCGGTGGTCGCCGGCGATGGTTTCGCCGAACGGACCGGTGTTTACGGACGAGCCGGCTGCCTTGACCGGATGGTCGGTCGGCAGTTTCGGCAGCACCAGCTCGCCGAAGCGATAGGCTTCTTCGAGATGTGGATAGCCGGAAAGGATGAAGGTATCGATGCCGAGGCGCCGGTACTCGTCGATGCGCTCGGCGATCGTGTCGGGATCGCCGACAAGTGCGGTACCTGCGCCGCCGCGCACCAGGCCGACGCCGGCCCAGAGGTTGGGGGCGATCTCGAGCTTGGCGCGATTGCCGCCATGCAATGCGCTCATCCGCGCCTGGCCGACCGAATCCATGCGGGCAAAGACCTTCTGCGCCGAGGCGATCGTCGCGTCGTCGAGCCGGCTGATCAGCCTGTCGGCAGCGGCCCAGGCCTCCTCGGTGGTTTCGCGGGCGATGACATGCAGCCTAATGCCGAAGGAGAGCTTGCGGCCAGCCTTCTGCGCCAGTTCACGCATGCCGTCCAGCTTGCGCTCTACATCGGCTGGCGGCTCTCCCCAGGTCAAATATTTGTCGATCTCCTGCGCCGCCACCACGGACCCAGCGTCGGACGAGCCGCCGAAATAGAGGGGGGGGTAGGGCGTCTGCACCGGCGGAAACAGCAGCCTTCCATCCTCGATGCGGAAATGCTTGCCCTGATGCTCGACCGTCTCGCCGCTCAGCACCCGCTTGTAAATCCGAAGGAATTCCTGCGTCACCTCGTAACGTTCGGCATGCGACAGGAAAATGCCGTCGCCCTTGTTCTCCAGCGGATCGCCGCCGGTGACGACGTTGATCAGCAGGCGGCCATTGGAGATGCGATCCAGCGTCGCAGTCATGCGCGCGGCCAGCGTCGGCGACTGCAAACCGGGCCGCACGGCGACAAGGAAACGCAAGCGTTCGGTCATCGGTACGAGGGCCGATGCGATCACCCAGGAATCCTCGCAAGAGCGGCCGGTCGGCAACAGCACGCCATAGTAGCCGAGCGTGTCGGCCGCCTTCGCCACTTGCGTCAGATACGGCAGATCGACCGATCTGCCGCCCTCGGCTGTGCCGAGATAGCGGCTGTCGCCATGCGTCGGCAGAAACCAGAGCACCTTGATGCGGTCTGGCACGATCCGGCTCATGGCCTTTCTCCCGCTGCCTGGCGACTGGATATGTCTGCTTTGGTCGAGGGCGAGCGTAAGAGAGTGGGCATGGCGTGGTCCTGTCCGGGTGGAAACCAGATCGCCAGTGCAGATTGCTTATTCCACAAACTCTGTAGAGTTAGTTTATTCCAATTCTGTCGCCGCTATTAGAATTTCTCTCTCCAACGCGTCGGCGGTGAGGCCGACCCGAGTGCACCGGGCCGGCCTTCCTGAATCAGAACGCGGGTTCGACCGCGTTGACATTGTCCTTGGTGACGACGGTCAGCGGGATGGGTAGCCGGTCCTTGACCTCCTTGCCGTCGATGATCTCGGCCATCGTGTTGATCGCCAGGCGGCCATCCTCGACGGGCGACTGGACGATGGTCGAGTACATCTCATTGGTGCGGATCGATTCGAACGCATCCTTCTGGCCATTGATGCCGACGATCGGCGGTGCGGCCTTGGAGGGGTTCGCCTCCTTCCATGCGTCGATGAAGCCGCGGGCCATCGTGTCGTCATTGGCGTAGACACCGCTGATCTGGTCGCCGAAGCGTGTGATCAGATCGCGGCTGACCACCAGCGCCTTTTGCTGGTCGAAGTCGGCGTTGACCGTGTCGAGCACCTTGATGTCGGCATTGGTTTCCTTGAGACGGTCGGTGAAGCCGCTGACACGTCCGATCGTGGTGCCGTTGCCAGCCTGGCCGGCGATGATGACGACGGAGCCCTTGCCGCCCAGCGCCTTGCTCAGCGAGTCCGCCGCCAGCTTGCCTTCCTCGTAGACATCAGGCCCGGTGAACGACTTGATGAACGGCTTGGCATCGTCGCTCATCGGCGAATTGATGAGGATCGCCGGAATGTTCGCCTGCTGCGCGCGCGCCAGCCCCGGTATGTATGCCTGCGGGTCGAGCGGCCACAGGATGATGCCGTCGACCTTGCGCGCAACGCAGGTGTTGAGCTGCTCGGTGCCTTTCTGGACGTCGAAATCCTGGCTGAGGCTCAGGATCTCGATGCCGAGTTCCGCGGCGCGCGCCTGAAGCGCCTTGTTGGCCGGCGTCGCGTAGGCATGCGAATCCGCTGCCGTCACGTAGCAGACCGTCTTGGCGCTGGCCCAGCCCGTCGATGCCAGCACAGCCGCCATGGCGGCGACGTGAAGCATGCTTTTCTTGCCAATCATGTGTTTCCTCCCAATCATGTGGTTCCTCCTTGAGTGATTGGATTGTCGCGAACGAGCGCCGGGCGCGTGCCCGGAGCCCTCCCCTTGGTGGTAACGGCCCGATCGAGCACGACGAGCAGGATCAGGATAAGCCCGGACACGACCTGCTGGACGTATGCGGGAACGGACTGGAACTCCATCGCGATGGTCAGCGAGCCGATTGTCAGCACGCCGCCGAGCGTGCCGAGCGCGGATCCCCTGCCGCCTTCGAGACGAGTTCCGCCGACAACGACCGCGGCAATGACGGCGACCGTCAGTTCCGAGCCGAAGACGGGCGAGCCGGTGTTGGTGACGAGGCTCTGGAGAACCCCCGCTAGGCCGGCAAGCGTGCCGGCAAAGACAAAGCCGAGAAAGACGATACGGTCCGAGGCGATACCGCTTTCCTTGGCAGCCGCCGGGTTGGATCCCACCGCAAAAACGTTACGCCCAGGTATGGTGCGCGTCAGCCAGAAATGCAGCAGCACGATCAGGGCGATGAACAGCGCGCTGCGGAGGGTGAAGACATCGAGATAGATCTTGGCCAGCGCCAGGGAGAGCATGATGTCGGTTCCGGTCACCGGCTGGCTGTTGGTGATCCAGTGCGCGAGCGAGCGGAAGATCAGCATCGTCGCGAGCGTCAGCACGAGCGAATTCACCTTCAGGCCGACGACCAGCATGCCGTTGACGGCGCCTGCCAGGGTACCGACCAGGATGCCGACGATCGCGGCAGGGAGGATGCCGATCTCTCGCTGCAGGATGACCGATACGATGCCGGCCAGGGCAAACACCGCGCCACCGGAGAGGTCGATCTGGCCCGATATCAAAAGCACCGTCAGGCCGATCGCGATCAGGCCGATTGTCGCCGCCCGGTCGAGGCCGAGGCCGAGGGTCGATGCCGAGAGGTAGCCGGGGACCACCAGCGCGGAAATGACCAGCGTCAGACCGAGAATGACGATGACGCGATACTGCGAGACAAGCGAAAGAAAACGCATCACGACACGCCCCGCTTGCGCAGCGCCGCATCCATGCCGACGGCGCCGACGATCAGGATGCCGAGCACGAAACCCTGGATCGGCGTGCGCACACCGTCGAGCACCATGACGTTGGTCAGCAGTTGCACGAAGATGAGGCCGGCGATGGCCCGTGGCACCGATCCGAAGCCGCCGACGATCGACACGCCGCCGACCACCACCGCCGTGATGGCACTGAATTCGTAGCCGCCGCCGATGAGCGGCCGCGCGCTCTGCAGCGTCAGCCCGAGCAGGCCGCCACTGATGCCGGAAGCGAGTGCTGTGATCACGAAGGCGCCAGCCTTCACGGCCTGCACCGGAACCGCACTTGCCTCGGCGGCGCTGTAATTGCCGCCGGTGGCGAGCGTCCATCTGCCCCAGAAGGAGCGGGACAGGACGAAATGGCCGACAAGAGCAATGACCAGGAAGATCAGCACCACGACCGGAATGCCGAACAGCCGGCCCTTGGCGAATTCGGCGGAGGCGGGATTGCTGCCATAGACGATGACCCCGCCGACAGCCGCCTGGACGATGCCCAGTCCGATCGTGCCAATGCCGAGCGTGGCAATGATTGGATTGATGCCGACATATCCGACCAGGACCCCGTTGAGCAGGCCTATGAGGCCCGCGAGACCAACCGCCAGCACGAAGGCCGGCAGCGGCCCGATCATCGGCTGCAGCCCGAGCGACAGGATGGCGCCGCAGGCGATGGTGGCCGGCACCGACAGGTCGGCCAGGCCGCCGACCACGAGCACGAAGGTCATGCCGACGACGACGATGCCGACGATGGACATCGAGGTCAGGACGTTGAGCAAATTGCCTGATGTGAAGAAGGCGGGGCTGACGAAGGAGCCGTAGAGCATCACGGCGAGGATAGCGAAGGCCAGCCCCGCCTTCGACAGGACATCGACAAGCCTGCTGCCACGCGTAAAGCGGTCGTTGCGGTTCACGCCGCCGATCTCCATGGCAGCTTCGGTCACGCCGTCTCCTCCCCCGTGGCTAGCGCCATGATGCGCTCCTCGCTCAATTCGCTGCGCAGGAGAGGCTCGGAGGCATAGCCATCGCGCATCACCACCACGCGATCGCAGACGCCGAGGATTTCGGGCAGCTCCGACGAGATCATCACGACCGCCATGCCGCCGGCGACGAGTTGGCCGATGATGTGGTGGATCTCGGCCTTGGCGCCGACGTCGACGCCCCGCGTCGGCTCGTCGAGGATCAAGGCCGAAGGTTTGGCGGCAAGCCATTTGGCGATGACCGCCTTCTGCTGGTTACCGCCCGACAGAAGGCTGATGCGCCGTTCGCCGTCGGGCGGTGAAATCGAAAACTGCTTGACCGAGTCCGCGGCAAGCGAGTGATCGGCGCTGCGGCTGATGCGACCGAAACGGCTCAGGCGGCGCAGTATGGGCAGGCTGATGTTTTCCCGGATCGACATTCCAGGCACGACGCCGTCGCCCTTGCGATCTTCCGGAACATAGGCAATGCCTGCCCTGACCGCCTGGGATGGCGAGTTGATCGAGACCTCGCGTCCGTTGACGCTGACCGAGCCCTCGACAAGCCGCGACAGGCCGAAGATTGCGCGGGCGACCTCGGTGCGGCCAGCGCCCACCAGCCCCGTCAAGCCCAGTATCTCGCCGGCGCGTACATCGAAGCTGACATTGCGGAAGCGCGTGCCGTCGCTGATGCGTTCGACGCGCAGCACCGACTTGCCGATCTCGGCCGGGCTTTTCGGGAAGACATTGCTGACTTCGCGACCGACCATCAGCCTGATCATGTGAGCGGCATTTATGCCTTCGATCGGACGCGTCTCGATCATTGAGCCGTCGCGCAGCACAGTCACCTCGTCGGCGATTTCGAGCACCTCCTTCAGTCGGTGGCTGATGTAGATGATGGCGATGCCGTCATCGCGCATCTTGCGCAGGATCCGGAACAACGCCGCCGTCTCATGCTCGCTGAGGCTGGATGTCGGTTCGTCCAGGACGATGATCCTGGGCTGCGCCGCGTAGGCTTTGGCGATCTCGACGAGCTGCTGCTGGCTGATCGACAGGTTGCCGAGCCGTTCACGTGGGTTGATGGCCGCTCCGAGCTCATCGAGAACGGCGGCTGCAGCCCGGATCATCTCGCCCTTGCGCAGAAAGGTCCACTTGCCCGGCATGCGGCCGAGATAGACGTTTTCGGCGACGCTCAGGTCGGGGACCAGATTGATTTCCTGATGCACCATGCGGATGCCCAGCGCCTGGGCGTCCGCGGGCCGGCGCATGCGCACTTCGGCGCCGCCGACCCTGATTGTGCCGCTGGTGGGTGCGTAGGACCCGTTGAGCACTTTCATGAGCGTCGATTTGCCGGCGCCGTTCTCACCCACGACCGCATGAACGGTACCGAATTTCACGGCGAAATTGACGTTGGACAGAGCCTTCACGCCCGGGAACGTCTTGCTGATGCCTCGCATGTCCAAGGCGCAATCGGCGGCGACAGTCATATCTGGCTAGGTTCCTCCTGGCGGCTGGCCGATCGTCCTCGGTATCGGCCATCGATATGTTAGTATAATAGTTTCTTCAACGCAGCTCGACCCCTCTTCGAACTGGCTTGAACGTCCGGGCTTTTGAACACGCGACTCAGTCCAGGCTCTCGGTTGCGGATTGAATTTCTCACCGCGGACGATGACTATTGCACTAATATAACAGTTCTGGCAAGCTGGATTCCGGCGGTCGTTTATGGGCATCGTGTCCACCGACACCCGACGCTTCCATTGGATGCGTGCCAATTGACATTCTAGTATTATCTGGCCATTTCTGGTGAACGAAGACACGGATTTGCAATGGACCTGGATCCTTCGACGCTCAATCGGGCTCTTCCGCTCCGCGATCAGATCTACCACAAGATCCGCAACCTGATCGTCGTCGGGCAGCTGAAGCCGGGGGAGGTGATCAACGAGGTCGCCATCGCGGAGGCCCTGGGGGTGTCTCGCACCCCCGTTCGCGAAGCGGTCAAGCGCATCAGCGACGAGGGCCTGGTCAAAATCCTGGCACAGACCGGCACCTATGTCGCTCCGATCAGCCGGGCCGACCTGGAAGAAGCCTATGTCATCCGGCGGGCCCTGGAGATGGAAAGCGCCCGACGCGCGGCCGCCAAGTTCACAGCGGCAGCCAGCGAATTGCTGGAAGACAACATGGCGGCGCACCGGCTTGCCATATCGCGCGGCAGATATGCCACCGCGATACAGCTCGACGATGTCTTCCACCGCACCATAGCCGAGATCTGCGGCCTGCCGATGATCTGGAGAGCCGTCGACATCTCGAAGGCACAGATGGACCGCGGACGCTATCTCGCCATCCCAAGACCGGGTTATGGCGAACAGACGATCGAGCAGCACGAGGCCATTTTCGACGCGCTGAAGCGCCACGACGCCGAGGGGGCGGCAAGGGCCATGGAACATCATCTCGAGACGTCGTTCCGCAACACGCTCGAAGTCGCCGCCGACCTTCTCGACTGAAGCCTCGCGAGCAACCGGCATGCAAAGAATGGGGCTTTGTATCGGCGTGAAAGCCGAGGCGATCGCGGACTACAAGCGCGTCCACGCCGCCGTCTGGCCCGAGGTGCTGGACGTCATCAGTCGCGCCGACATCCGCAACTATTCGATCTTCCTGCGCGAACCGGAGAACGGTGGGAGTTGTGCGACCCCATGCAGACGCCGCTGCCGACGCGCGCCGACGGGCGAATGGCGGGCGGCCATGGAAGAGGTCTTCCATCTCGACTGACCGTGTCCCGGCCGTGCGGCGGTCCGTTCTTTCATCCAGCCGTTTGCCGCCCTCAAACTGCGCCGCAAGGCGCACTCATTGCACGCCACTCACCTAACCGATCCGCCGCAACGCCCTGCAGTCCAGGCCTTTCGCAACCGCACCTTGACCACTGACATTCTGTTATATTAGTATTCCAAATCACTTTTGCCTCTCGGCGCTCCTTGTCGGGGGGAGCTTTTTCAGAGTTTGGGTCATGGCACGGTTCATCAAGCTGTCGGATATCGACAACATTCTTCTGGCGGTCGATCCGTTGAAAATCGGCGACAAAGCCGGGGACGTGGCGGCCAGGGCACGCATACCGCGCGGGCACAAAATGGCCTTCCGCGACATCGGCTCGGACGAGCCGATCGTGAAATACGGCCAGACCATTGGTTTTGCGCGGGGATCCATCGTCGCCGGCGACTGGGTTCACGAGCACAATGTGTATCTGCGCAATTTCGAACGCGACTACGTCTTCGGCACCAATACCAGGCAAACCGAGGTCGTTGCCGAGGCCGAGCGCGCTACTTTCATGGGTTACCGCCGGCCGAGCGGCAAGGTGGGCACGCGCAACTTCATTGCCGTCCTGACCTCGGTGAACTGCTCTGCCAGCGTCGCCCGGTTCATCGCCGACGAAGTCAACCGGTCCGGCATCCTGCGCGACTATCCCAATGTCGATGGCGTCATTGCGCTCGTCCACGGCACCGGCTGCGGCATCGACACCAAAGGCCCCGCTTACGACCTGCTGAAGCGCACGCAATGGGGCTTTGCCACGAACCCCAATGTCGGCGGCGTGCTGATGGTCGGGCTCGGCTGCGAAGCGTTCCAGATCCCACGCTGGATGCAATCCTACAACATCGAGGAGAGCACGACCTTCCGCACAATGACCATCCAGGAAACCGGCGGCACGCGAAAGACGGTCGAAGCCGGCGTCAAGGCGATCGTCGACATGCTGCCTACGGTGAACGCCGCCGAAAGGACGCCGCAGCCGGCCTCCGAACTGGTGCTTGCGCTGCAATGCGGCGGCTCGGACGGCTATTCCGGCATCAGCGCCAATCCGGCACTTGGCGCGGCGGTGGACCTGCTTGTCGCGCAAGGCGGCACGGCCGTGCTTTCGGAGACGCCGGAGATCTATGGCGCCGAACATCTCCTCACCTTGCGCGCCGAGAGCCGCGCAGTGGGTGAAAAGCTGATCGAACGCATCCGCTGGTGGGAGGATTATACCGCCAGGCACGACATGGAGATGAACAACAACCCCTCGCCCGGCAACAAGCTGGGCGGGCTGACGACCATCCTGGAGAAATCGCTCGGCGCCTCCGCCAAGGGCGGCACCACCAATCTGCGCGCGGTGCTGGAATATGCCGAGCCGATCAACGAGCGCGGCCTCGTCTTCATGGACACGCCCGGCTACGACCCGGTCTCGGCCACCGGGCAGGTCGCCGGCGGCGCCAACATATTGTGCTTCACCACCGGCCGCGGTTCGGCCTTCGGATGCAAGCCGACGCCCTCGATCAAGCTTGCCTCCAACACCTTTATCTTCGAGCAGATGCGCGAGGACATGGACATCAATTGCGGGGATGTACTGGACGGCGTCTCGCTGGCCGAGAAGGGCCGGGAAATCTTCGCCGAGATCCTGCGCGTGGCATCCGGCGGGCGCACCAGGTCGGAAGCGCTCGGCTATGGCGACAACGAGTTCGTGCCGTGGAGCCTTGGCGCGACCATGTAGCGATATCGCCCGCCTGCACAGGCCGGCGGGCGCCCACGAAAAATCTCAAACGGAAAGAACCGCTCGACATGAACAGCATCGATCTTGACGGCCAGCACGCTGTCGTCACCGGCGGCGCCCAGGGCCTCGGCTTCGCGATGGCCAGACGCTTCGTTGCCTCCGGCGCGACGGTCAGCTTGTGGGACCTCGATGAGGCACGTCTCGAGACCGCACGAGAAGAACTCGGCAGCGCCGCTTCGACAGAATTGGTGGATGTCGCCGACTGGGCGTCGGTGGATGCCGCGCGCGCCAGGACCGAAGAGCGCGCCGGCAAGATTTCCATTCTGGTCAATTCCGCCGGGATCGCGGGCCCGGCCGCCCCGCTCGACGTCTACGACATCGAGACGTGGAAGAAGGTCATCGACGTCAATGTGAACGGCACGTTCTACGTCAACCGGGCGGTGGTTCCGGGAATGAAGGAGCGCAATTACGGGCGCATCGTCAACATCGCCTCGGTCGCCGGCAAGGAGGGCAACCCCAACGCATCAGCCTATTCGGCCTCGAAGGCGGCGGTCATTGGCCTGACCAAGTCGCTCGGCAAGGAACTGGCGCAGTACGACATCGCGGTGAACTGCATCTCGCCAGCCACGGCGCAGACGCGCATTCTCGAACAGCTGACGCCGGAGCATATCGAATATATGCGCTCGCGCATTCCGCGCGGCCGCCTGCTGGAGGTCGACGAGGCCGCCGCCATGGTCGCCTGGCTCGTCTCCAAGGAGAACAGTTTTACAACCGCCTCCACGTTCGACCTGTCGGGTGGGCGGACGACCTATTGAAAGGCAGTTGCCGTTCAGCCAGGCAACCGACCGAGATCAACCGCAAAGCGCTCCACCATCGCGAGGCCAGGCTCGCTGGGCCGCATCGCCGGAGCCCGGTCGTGTATCGGGATGCCTGCGCGGGCGCCGAACAGCCGCTTGCCATAGCAGATCAAGTTTTCGATGCCTTGCATGACGAAGACCGCTGCCGGCAACATTCTTGCATATTCAGCCTCGGCCGTGGCTTCGCCTCCGGCGCGGAACGCATGATAGGCGCGCACGGCATAGTCGGCGCAATCCGGCGCCAGGATCATGCCGCGGCAACCGATGCGGAAATTGTCGATCAGTTCCAGGCCGCCACGCCCGTTGAAAACCGGTATCCGGCCATCGGTACGCTCGATCAGCCCGGCGATGTCGGTAACCGGACCCTCGCCCTTGATCAGCCTTACGTTGGGATACAGCGTGACGAGGTCGCGGATTTCGTCTGATGAAAGGCCGCGCCCGAAAAACGCCGGCGCGTTCTGGATCGCCACCGGCAGATCGGTCGCCTCGGCAACGCGGCCGAAGAAGCTGATGTATTCCGGCGTACCATAGGATCCGACGGGCGGCGGCTGCAGGATCACCCAATCCGCTCCGACGCTTTCGGCGTGCCGAACCTGCGCCACCTGCTCAGCCACAGAAGAACCGAAGATGGTGAAGGCGAGCGGCACTTTTCCGGCGGTGTCTTCGGCTGTCCAGTCCATGATCGTCCGGCGCTCGGCGTCGGTCAGCTTGGCGACTTCCGTCGCCAGGCCGAGCGCCGCCATGCCGTGCACGCCGCTCGCCAGGCAAATCTCGACCTGCCTGCGCATCGCTGCGCGGTCGAGTTTTTCGTCGCTGTCGAACAGCGCGTAGAGAATGGCGTGAATGCCGTGGAAATCGTCAGGCTGGAAATTGGGCATGCAGGTCAGCCTCAATGGCTTTCGCGAGGGATAGCATGGCCACGGCATCCGACGAGAAAGTCGAGATCGGCGCCGCGATCCGCCTGCAGAACATGGTCGACATAAAGTCCCTGATAGCCGCCGCGCATCGCCGGCTCCGGCGGAGCCCAGGATGTCCGCCGCCGCGCCAGTTCCTGTTCCGACACGTCGAGATGCAGCTTTCTTGCTTCGACATCGAGTTCGATGAAGTCGCCGCTCCTGACCAGCGCCAGCGGACCGCCGACGGCGGCTTCCGGTGCAGCGTGCAGAACGACGGTGCCGAAGGCGGTACCGGACATGCGGGCGTCGGAGATGCGTATCATGTCGCGGACGCCTTGCTTCAGCAGCTTCCGAGGCAGAGCCATGTTGCCGACCTCGGCCATCCCCGGATAGCCCTTGGGGCCGCAATTCTTCAGCACCATGACCGAGCTCTCGTCGATATCGAGCGCGGGATCGTCGACGCGCGCCTTGTAGTCGTCGATGTCCTCGAACACGACGGCGCGGCCGCGATGCTTCATCAATCCTGGCAACGCGGCTGAAGGTTTGAGTGATGGCGCCGTCCGGCGCCAGATTGCCGCGCAGCACCGCGATGCCGCCCTGGGCGGTAAGCGCCTTGTCGCGCGGGCGGATAACCTCGGGATTGTAGTTTTGGGCATCGGCAATGTTGTCGCGCACGGTCTTGCCGGTGACCGTCAGCGCGTCGAGATCAAGCCGACTGGCGATCTCTTTCATGACGGCCGGAATGCCGCCGGCGTAGCAGAAATCCTCCATCAGGAAGCGGCCGGACGGCATCAGGTCGAGGATGGTCGGCACATCGCGGCCATATCGATCCCAATCGTCCAGCGTCAGCTCGGTGCCGACACGGCCGGCAATCGCCAGCAGATGCACGACCGCATTGGTCGAGCCGCCGATGGCACTATTGACACGGATTGCGTTGGCGAAGGCCGCCTTCGTGAGGATGGCCGACGGGCGCAGATTCTCATCGACCATCTCGACGATGCGCCGCCCGGTCATGCGGGCGATGCGGCTGCGGCGCGCGTCGACCGCCGGATAGGCGGCGTTGCCGGGCAGCGCCAGGCCGAGCGCCTCGACCATCGAGGCCATGGTCGAGGCCGTGCCCATGGTCATGCAGTGGCCGGGCGAGCGCGACATGGCGCTCTCGGCATTGGCGAAATCCTGCTCGCTCATCACGCCGGCGCGGACATCCTCGGAGAATCTCCACACATCGGTGCCGGAACCGATCTCCCGTCCCTGAAAGCGGCCATTGAGCATCGGTCCGCCGGAAATGACGATCGACGGCAGATTGCAAGAGGCCGCGCCCATGACCAGCGACGGCGTGGTCTTGTCGCAGCCTGCCATCAGCACGACGCCGTCCATCGGGTTGCCGCGGATCGCCTCCTCGACATCCATTGAGGCGAGGTTGCGAAACAGCATCGCCGTCGGCCGCAGATTGGACTCGCCGCAAGAGAAGACCGGGAATTCGAGCGGCAGGCCGCCAGCTTCCAGGACGCCGGCCTTGATGTGCTCGATCAGGCCACGGAAATGCACGTGGCAAGGCGTGAATTCGGAGAAGGTGTTGCAGATGCCGATCACCGGGCGGCCGTCGAAAGCATCGTCGGGCAGGCCGTTGTTCTTCATCCAGCTGCGGTGGATGAAGGCATCCTTGCCCAGCCCGCCGAACCAATGCTGCGATCGTCTCTTGGTCATGGTCTTTCCGGCGTTCAGGCGGGATGCTGCAGCTGGCTCAGCCCGCCATCGACGACGAGCGTCGCCGCGTTCATGAACGGGCACTCGTCGGAAATCATGAACACCGCGGCAAGCGCGATCTCGTGCGCCGTGGCGATGCGGCCGCCGGGATGCAGCGCCATGGTGTTGGCGCGTGCTGCGGCCGGATCGGCAAAGCTGTTCCAGTAGTCGATCGCCTTCTGCGTCTCGACATAGCCCGGCGCCAGCGCGTTCACGCGCACGCCTTGCGCCGCATATTCGAGCGCCAGCGATTTGGTCAGGCCGAGCAGAGCGTGCTTGGCGACGGGATAGGGGAAGGTGTGCGGAATGATGGTGAAGCTGTGCGTCGAGGCGATGTTGAGGATGGCGCCGCCGCCGCTTGTAATCATGCCCGGCAGCACAGCCTTGCTGCAATTCCAGGCGCCCTTGACGTTGAGGTCGAAATTGCGGTTCCACTCTTCCTCGGTCGCCTTGAGCGGCGTCGAGAACACATTGACCCCGGCATTGTTGATCAGCGCGTTGATGTGGCCGATTTCGTCGGTCGCTTGGCCGACGGCAGTGGCAATCGCGGCTCCGTCGCTGATGTCGGCTGCCGCATGCCCGACATGGCCGTGCGGCGCGGCAAGGCCGGCGACGGCCTTGTCCAGCAGTGCGCCGTCGCGGTCGACGAGGAACAGTCTTGCACCTTCGGCAAGGCAGGCCTCGGCGATGGCCAGCCCGATGCCTTGCGCGGCGCCGGTCAGGAAGATGCGTTTGCCGGAAAGGCGCTCAGCCATTTTTGTCCCTCCAGCTTAGCGCCGGCCCAGTGCCGACGAGCGCAGATTGTCGAGCAGCACGGCCAGCAGCAGGATCACGCCACGTACGATGTACTGGTAGAAGGCCGGGATGTTGAGCAGGTTCATGGCGTTTTCGGCGATGCCCATGATCAGCACGCCGACGATGACGCCCGACATGGTGGCGCGGCCGCCGGCAAGCGAAACACCGCCGAGCACGCAGGCCGAGATGACCGAGAGTTCGAGCCCGACCGCCGCGTTGGGCTGGCCGGAGGTGATGCGCGACGCCAGCAGGATGCCGGCGATGCCGCAGACGACGCCCTGCAGCGCAAAAATCCAGATGCGCGTCCGGTCGACATTGACGCCGGCAAGACGCGAGGCCTCCGGATTGCCGCCGATGGCCAGCGTGTTCTTGCCGAAGACGGTGCGGTTGAGGACGAAGCCGAAGATGCAAAACAGGATAGCGAGCACCCAGACCGGCGTCGGTATGCCGAGCAGTTTCGAGAGCGCCAGCTGATAGAAATCCGAGCTGTTGATGCCGACGGCACGGCCGTCGGACGCGATCAGCGCAAAGCCGCGCACGATCTGCATGGTGGCCAGCGTCGTGATCAGCGCGTTGATGCGGAATTTGGCGATGACGACGCCGTTGATGAAGCCGACGAAAGCGCCGCAGGCGATTGCCGCCAGCAGGCCAAGCAGGATCGAGCCGGTGTAATTCGACGCCATCACAGCGACCATGCCGGCAAAGGCGACGATCGAACCGACCGACAGGTCGAAGTCGCGCGCGGCGAGGCAGAACATCATGGTGCAGGCGACGATGCCGACGGTGACCACCGACTGCAGCAGGCCGAGCATGTTGCGGTCCGTAAGGAAGTTCGGCACCAGAGCCGACACCAGCGCGAAGGCGACGACGAAGATGACGACGAGGCCCTGTTCGCCGAGCAGGATTTTTTTCAACTGGTCGGTCATGCCAAAGTCCTCAGGATGCGATCGCGTCGGGAGTTTTCTGATCGGGGAGAGCGGCGGCCAGGATCGCCCTTTCGGCGAACTGGTCGCGGGTGAGTTCAGCGCTGACGCGGCCACCGCACATCACCAGAATACGGTCGCAGATGCCCATCACTTCCGGCAGTTCGGACGAGACCACGACGATCGCCATGCCGTCCTGCGCAAGCTGGTAGAGCAATTCGTAGATTTCCGATTTGGCCCCTACGTCGATACCGCGCGTCGGTTCGTCGACAATGAGAACCCGCACCCCTTGTTCGGACAGCCAGCGGCCAAGGATGACCTTCTGCTGGTTGCCGCCGGAGAGATTGATGATGTCCTGCTTGCGCGACGGCGTGCGCACCTTGAGCTTCTTGATGAAGGTTTCGGCGGTGGCGATCTCGCTGGCGCGGTTGAGCACGCCGAAGCGCGTGTGATGGCGCCGCGACGAGATGTTGATGTTCTCCTCGACCGAGCGGCCCTGGATGATGCCGTCATGCTTGCGATCCTCCGAGCACAGCACGATGCCGGCCCGGATCGTGCCACGCGGATCGGCGGCACGGACCAGCTTGCCGTCGACGGTGATGCTGCCGCCCGAGCGCGGATCGGCGCCACAGACCAGCCGCATCAGTTCCGAGCGCCCGGCGCCGATCAGGCCGAAGAAGCCGACGATCTCGCCTGCCCTCGCCTCGAAACTGGCCGGCGTCTTCAGTTTGGGGCCGCTGAGAGCGTCGACCTTCAGGCGGACATCGCCCGTTTTTCGTGCGCGAAAACCCCAGATATCCGAAATCTCGCGGCCGACCATCTCGGCGACGACCTGGTCGCGGGTGACGCCTTTCAGCGACGCATGGTGCGCCGCGAGCTTGCCGTCGCGCAGCACGGTCAGGCTGTCGCAGAGCCGGAACACTTCGTCGAGCCTGTGCGAGACATAGATGATGACCTTGCCTTCGCCGCGCAGGCGGTCGATCAGGGCAAACAGGATTTCGCTTTCGCGCGAGGAAAGCGACGAGGTCGGTTCGTCCAGCGCGATAACGCGTGCGTCGAGCATGACCGCCTTGGCGATCTCGACCATCTGGCGTTCGCCGATCGACAGCGTCTTGACCTTGCGGCGCATGTCGATGTCGATACCGGCCGATTTCAGCTTGGCGCCGACGTCGTCCAGCATCCGGCGGCCGGCGATGATGCCGGCGTTGGCGGGGAAACGACCGAGGCTGAGGTTTTCGGCAACGGTGAGTTCAGGAACGAGTTGCAGTTCCTGATGAATGACAATGACGCCATTGTCGAAGGCATCCCGGGTCGAGGTATAGGCCTGAACCCTACCGTCAATGCGGATCTCGCCCTGATCGGCATGCTGGTCACCGGACAGTATCTTGATCAGGGTGGATTTGCCGGCGCCGTTCTCGCCCATCAAACCATGCACGGCGCCTTTGTCGACACCGAACGAGACGTCCGACAGCGCCTTGACGCCCGGATAGGTCTTGGTGATGTGCGAGAAGTCGAGAAAGGACACGGGCAGCGATCCTCTTATGGAATGGCAAACAGGCGGCGGGATGAGCCGCCGCCTGTTTGTACAGGGAGGATTATTCGATGCCGAGACCCTGGCGGACCTTCTGGTAGTCGTCGCGCTTGGCGAGTGCACCCGAGGTCAGGATCAGCTTCTCCGGCTCCTTGTTGTTGGCAACCCAGTCATACATGTTGAGCGCCGTCTCGTAGCCATGACGCTTCGGCGAGATGATCACGGTGCCGACGAAGCCGGTGGCCGTCGGCTTCTTAAACTCGTTGATCGCCGAATCCGCGCCGCCAATGCCAACACCGATCATGCCGTCCGCCGGAATGCCAACGCTTTCGGCTGCACGCACGGCGCCGAGCACCGCTTCGTCGTTGAGGCCGAAGGAAACCCACTTCTTGATGTCGGCATGGGCGTTGAGCACGACCGTCGCCGCATTGAGGGCAGCTTCCGTGTCGGTCTTGGCCTGCGGGGCGTCAAAAATGTTCTCGGCCTTGAAGCCGTTTGCCTTCAGCACCGAGATGGCACCTTCGACGCGATCGACCGCCGTCGGCAGCTGGTCGTAGGAGACGCGGATGGCGCCAACCTCGTCGGCTTTCCAGCCGCGCGCCTTCATTTCGTCGACGATCGCCTGGCCGACGGCTTCGCCGATCTTGGTGGCCGAAATGCCCATATGCGGGACGTCTTCCAGCGCCTTGCCGTCGGCGCCGACCAGACGGTCGTCGACAGTCATCAGCTTGAGATTGTTGGCGGCGGCCTTGGCGACGATGCCGGGGCCAAGCTTCACGTCCGGTGTGCAGACGATGAAGCCCTGGGCGCCCTGGGCGCCGAGATTGTCGATCGCCGACATCAGCTTCTCACCGTCCTCGGCGCCGATCTTGACCAGGGTAAAGCCCTTCTCCTTGGCGGCCTGGTCAGCGAACTTCCATTCGTCCTGGAACCACGGCTCCTCGGGCTGCTTGACGATGAAACCGATCTTGGTGTCCTGAGCATATGCAGCGATGGTCGTGACGGACAGCACGGCAAGCGCGCCCGCGACGAGCGCGGTCTTCAAAAGTCGCATGATTACCTCCCAGCGATAGACCGGGCGCTCAGCCCGGATGCCGGAGTGTCTAATCGTTTTTATCATACTCGTCAATTGATCTGGTATGATAATTAATGTACATGCTCTGACCAGCAATCGCTGGCGCAATCAGTCCGCATCCGTTAATGGCGGATCGGTTGTGCGAAACCAGCGGTTCGCCGCCTTGGAGGAGGGCTGAGGTGACCGGGACTTTGAAGAAACCGCAAGGCGACACAGCCACTCGCCGCCCGCGCGTCATGCCCGATGTGACCAAGGCAATGGCCTCAGACATCTTTTCCGGGCGCTACCCGGCCGGATCCTCCTTGCCGACCGAAAACGAACTCGGCGTCGAATATGGTGTCAGCCGCACTGTCATCCGCGAGGCCCTGAAAGTGTTGGCGGCAAAGGGGCTGGTGCTGTCGCGGCCGCGCGTCGGCACGATCGTCTGCAACGAGGACGACTGGAACATCATCGACCCACAGGTGCTGGCCTGGCACGCGCCGCATGCACTGGACGACAAGCTGTTCGACGCCATCCTCGAAACGCGCCGCGCCATCGAGCCGCTGGTCGCCGAACTGGCGGCCACGCGCGCAACGCTGCAGGAAATAGCCGATCTCGAAGCGGCATGGCGCGGCATGGCCGGCGCCGGCGAGGATCTCGCCGCCTTCTCGCGCAGCGACATCGCCTTCCACCAGATCGTCTATACAGCGAGCCACAACCCGATCTTTCGCCAGATCGGCAATCTGATCGACACCGGGCTGAAATTCTCGCTGGAGGCGACGGCGGTGATTTCGCTCGACCGGCGCATGGAGGCCGTGGCGGCGCACCGCGAGGTGGTCGAGGCGCTGCGCATGCGCGACGCGGAGGCGGCGCGCGGGGCGGCAAATCGAATCCTCGACCTTGCGGCGCGCGACCTCGTCAGCGCCAAGAAACTCAAGAGCAACTGAGACGGCGCATGAAAATCATCTCGCTCACCACCTACATCGTTCCGCCGCGCTGGCTGTTCCTGAAGATCGAAACCGATGCCGGCGTCACCGGCTGGGGTGAGCCGGTCGTCGAAGGCCGGGCGCTGACCGTCGAGGCAGCGGTCAAGGAGCTTGGTGATTACCTGATCGGCAAGGATCCCCGCCTGATTGAAGACCACTGGACGGTAATGCACCGCGGCGGCTTCTATCGTGGCGGGCCGATCCTGATGAGCGCCATTGCGGGCATCGACCAGGCACTGTGGGACATCAAGGGCAAGGCGCTCGGCGTGCCGGTGCATGAACTGCTCGGCGGCAAGCTGCGCGACACGATCAAGGTCTATTCCTGGATCGGCGGCGACCGGCCGGCGGAGGTCGCGGCCGGTGCCAAGGAAATGGTGGCGCGCGGCTTCCTGGCGCTCAAGATGAACGGCACGGAAGAACTGCAGATCGTCGACAGCCATGACAAGATCGACGCGGCTATCGAACGCGTCGCCATGGTGCGCGAGGCGGTCGGGCCCAACATCGGCATCGCCGTCGATTTCCATGGCCGCGTGCACCGGCCGATGGCGCGCGCCCTGGTCAAGGAGCTCGAGCCCTACAGGCTGATGTTCATCGAGGAGCCGGTGCTCAGCGAAAACCGCGAGGCGCTGAAGGAGATCGCCGCGCTTGGCTCGACGCCGATTGCGCTCGGCGAGCGGCTCTACAGCCGCTGGGACTTCAAATCCGTGTTCGAGGAAGGTGTCGTCGACATCATCCAGCCCGATTTGTCGCATGCCGGCGGCATCACCGAATGCCGCAAGATCGCGGCGATGGCGGAAGCCTATGACGTCGCGGTGGCGCCGCACTGCCCGCTCGGGCCGATCGCGCTTGCCGCATGCCTGCAGCTCGACGCGGTCAGCTACAACTGCTTCATCCAGGAGCAGAGCCTCGGCATCCACTACAACGCCTCCAACGACCTGCTCGACTATGCCGCCAACAAGGATGTCTTCCGCTACGAGGATGGCTATGTCGCCATCCCCGACGGCCCGGGCCTGGGTGTCGAGATCGACGAGGACTATGTCAAGGAGCGCGCTAGGGAAGGCCACCGCTGGCGCAACCCGATCTGGCGCCACAAGGACGGCTCCTTCGCCGAGTGGTGATCGGGCTGGCTTTCAGTCTCTAAGCGCTCCATGAACAGTGAAGACTTTGTCCGGCGAACAGTTGCTCTCGAGAAATGGCTGGTTCGTTCCGTTTGATGGGGGCGCTTTCAGCGGCGTTGCCTGAACTGACCATCAAACGCAGATGACCGCAGTACGGCACATTCATCGGCTGCGAATTGCAGAGGGACTGTTTGGTGGAGCCAATCGGGATCGAACCGACGACCTCTTGAATGCCATTCAAGCGCTCTCCCAACTGAGCTATGGCCCCACTTCCGGCAGTCAACCGGCGCCGTTTCCGGCGAAGAGATCCGGCGCGGGTTGGAGACCGCGCCGTTAGTGCAGGCGGCTTCTAACCCCGCCTTTCGTCAATATCAAGCCTTCAAGAGCCGCTTTTTCTTCGCAGGCTACGAAAGCCTGCAAACGCCCGCTTTCAAGGCCGATCAGACCTCGTCGTCGTCGTCGCCGACGCCGATCATGTCGGCAACGTCGTCATCTTCTTCCTCTTCGTCGGCGAGGAAGGTGTCATCCTCGTCGTCGCCGAGGTCGACGTCATCCTCGTCGTCGCCGAGATCCGGCAGGTCGTCGCCCTTGGCGTCCTCGTCGGCCTCTTCAAGCGAGACGACCTCAACGCCCTCTTCTTCCTCGGCGTCCACTTCCTTCTCGGCCACTTCCTCTTCCTCCTCGAGAGCGGCAATCTTGCCTTCCTCGAAATAGGAACGCGGATAGGTCTTGCCGGTGTAGGGCGAGACGATCGGGTCCTTGTTCAGGTCGTAGAATTTTCGGCCCGTCTCCGGGTCGATACGTTTTGTGCCAAGTTCGGTTTTTGCCACGGCAAGCCTCGTCAATAAAAGAGTGGTCCCCTTAACCACAGTTTGCAGCGCTGTCAAAGCGAAAAGCCGGCGTCACAAAACCATACGTTGAAAGGCGTCGCGTCAGTGACGACCATGGGGGATGACCATTTCGGCCCGCCGTGATACGAGACCGCCGCAACAAATGAAAAGCGCCGGCCCGCCGGCATTCCGTCCAGGGAAATTCCATGTCTCACGCCGCCGCGCCCAAGCCGGCCACCGCCCGCCAATCCCCAGCCCTTTCTGGTATCGCGCGCGTGCCGGGCGACAAGTCGATCTCGCACCGCTCCTTCATGTTCGGCGGCCTCGCCTCGGGCGAGACCCGCATCACCGGCCTGCTCGAAGGCGAGGACGTGATGCGCACAGGTGCTGCCATGAAGGCTATGGGCGCACATATCGAGAAGAACGGCGACGAGTGGGTGATCCGCGGCACAGGCAATGGCGCACTGCTGCAGCCGGAAGGCCCGCTCGATTTCGGCAATGCCGGCACCGGCTCGCGGCTCACCATGGGCCTTGTCGGCACTTATGACATGGAGACGACCTTCATCGGCGACGCCTCGCTGTCGGGCCGGCCGATGGGCCGCGTGCTGGAACCCTTGCGCCAGATGGGCGTGCAGGTGCTGAAGGCGACACCGGGTGACCGCATGCCGATCACGCTGCATGGGCCAAAGCATGCCGCGCCGATCACCTATCGTGTGCCGATGGCCTCGGCGCAGGTCAAGTCGGCGGTGCTGCTTGCCGGGCTGAACACGCCGGGCATCACCACCGTCATCGAGCCCGTCATGACGCGCGACCACACCGAAAAGATGCTCAGAGGATTCGGCGCGAACCTGTCGGTCGAAACCGACGAGCGCGGCGTGCGCCACATCTTCATCGAAGGACAGGGCAGACTGACCGGCCAGACCATCGCCGTGCCGGGCGACCCGTCCTCGGCCGGCTTCCCGCTGGTGGCCGCGCTGATCGTGCCGGGTTCCGACATCACAATCGAGAACGTGCTGATGAACCCGACCCGCACCGGCCTGCTTTTGACGCTCCAGGAAATGGGCGGCAAGATCGACATTTTGAACCCGCGCAACGCCGGTGGCGAGGACGTCGCCGATTTGCGCGTGCGCTACTCCGAGTTGAAGGGCGTCACCGTGCCGCCCGAGCGGGCGCCGTCGATGATCGACGAGTATCCGGTGCTGGCGGTCGCGGCGAGCTTCGCCGAGGGCGAGACGCTGATGCAGGGGCTGGAGGAGCTGCGCGTCAAGGAATCCGACCGGCTGTCGGCCGTCGCCAACGGGCTGAAGCTCAACGGCGTCGATTGCACCGAGGGCGAGGCCTCGCTCGCCGTGCGCGGAAAACCGGGCGGCAAGGGGCTGGGTGGCCATCCGAACGGCCAGGACACGACCGTGCAGACCCATCTCGACCACCGCATCGCCATGAGTTTCTTGGTCATGGGGCTGGCGACGGAAAAGCCGGTGACGATCGATGACGCCGCGATGATTGCGACGAGCTTTCCGGAGTTCATGGGGCTGATGACGGGGCTGGGCGCGGAGATCGGCTAGTCGATGGCTTGGGACCAGACTGCAACGCTGGCGGGACAGCACCCCCCTCTGTCCTGCCGGACATCTCCCCCGCAAGGGGGGAGATTGGCGGCTTTGGCGCTCCATTCAATCCTGCAATATTGGCGATTGGCTAAGTCAGCGGTGATGGCTGATCTCCCCCCTTGCGGGGGAGATGTCCGGCAGGACAGAGGGGGGTGTGAAGAATCTCGGCGCCCGTCTTCTTCATCGCACCTGTCAATCGCGGCGGCCCGCCAATGACTCACACCTTCACCATCGCTATCGACGGCCCGGCCGGCGCCGGCAAAGGCACCCTCGCCCGCCGACTCGCCGACCATTACCGGCTGAACCTGCTCGACACCGGCCTCACCTATCGCGCCGTCGCCTATGCGCTGATCCAGCACGCGCTGCCGCTCGACAATGTCTCGGCGGCCGAAACCGCTGCCCGCCAGGTCGATCTGGCGAAGCTCGACCGCGCGGTGCTGTCGGCGCATGCCGTCGGCGAGGCTGCCTCCAAGGTCGCGGTGTACCCGACGGTGCGGCGCATCCTCGTCGAAAAGCAGCGCGACTTCGCCAAGACGCCGCCGGGTGCGGTGCTCGATGGGCGCGACATCGGCACCGTCGTGTGCCCCGACGCCGACATCAAACTCTATGTGACAGCGAGCGCGGAGGTGCGGGCACAGCGCCGGCTGTCGGAGATCGAAAGCATCGGCGGCACCGCTGATTTCACCGAGATCCTCGCCGATATCGTGCGCCGCGACGAGCGCGACATGGGTCGAGCGGACTCACCGTTGAAGCCGGCGGCCGACGCGCACTTGCTTGATACCAGCGAAATGGCTATAGAAGCCGCGTTTCTTGCAGCCATGGCGATCATAGACGACGTGCTGGCCAAAAGAGACAACGCCTGATCCGGGTTTTCCCTCGTATTTCCGTTGTCGGAGGCGAAGAAAATACCCATATCGGGCACGAACCAGCCTGCCAGCATTCTTCATGCGCCGGAATTGCCGTTTAAAGAGCGGCCCAGGGTTTTTGTAGCCCGGAACGCCGGTAGGCCAAACGCAACGCTAACCCACGGCGCCCGTCCCGCTTTTAGATGCGGGGCACTCCAGGAGAAACAATGTCAGCTGCAAATCCCACTCGCGACGATTTCGCGAGCCTGCTCGAAGAATCTTTTACCGCCGGCCATTCCGGCGAAGGTCAGGTCGTCAAGGGCATCATCACCGCCATTGAAAAAGACATGGCTATCATCGACGTCGGCCTCAAGGTCGAAGGCCGCGTGCCGCTGAAGGAATTCGGCGTCAAGGGCAAGGACACCACCCTCAAGGTCGGTGACACCGTCGAAGTCTATGTCGAGCGCATCGAAAACGCGCTTGGCGAAGCGATGCTTTCACGTGAAAAGGCCCGCCGCGAAGAGAGCTGGGTCCGCCTGGAAGAGAAGTTCACCAAGGGTGAGCGCGTCGAAGGCGTCATCTTCAACCAGGTCAAGGGCGGCTTCACCGTCGACCTCGACGGCGCCGTGGCCTTCCTGCCGCGCAGCCAGGTCGATATCCGCCCGATCCGCGACGTCTCCCCGCTGATGCACAACCCGCAGCCGTTCGAGATCCTCAAGATGGATCGCCGCCGCGGCAACATCGTGGTGTCGCGCCGTACCGTGCTTGAGGAGAGCCGCGCCGAACAGCGTTCGGAAATCGTGCAGAACCTCGAAGAAGGCCAGGTTGTCGAAGGCGTCGTCAAGAACATCACCGATTATGGTGCGTTCGTCGACCTCGGCGGCATCGACGGCCTGCTGCATGTCACCGACATGGCATGGCGCCGCGTCAACCATCCGACCGAAATCCTCAACATCGGTCAGACGGTCAAGGTGCAGATCATCCGCATCAACCAGGAAACCCACCGCATCTCGCTCGGCATGAAGCAGCTCGAGAGCGATCCGTGGTCCGAGATCGGCACCAAGTTCCCGATCGGCAAGAAGATCAAGGGTACCGTCACCAACATCACCGACTACGGCGCGTTCGTCGAACTGGAGCCGGGCATCGAGGGTCTCATCCACGTTTCGGAAATGTCGTGGACGAAGAAGAACGTGCATCCCGGCAAGATCCTGTCGACGACCCAGGAAGTCGACGTGGTGGTGCTCGAGGTCGATCCGGCCAAGCGCCGCATCTCGCTCGGCCTCAAGCAGACGCTCGAGAATCCGTGGCAGGCTTTCGCCTCGAGCCATCCGGTCGGCAGCCAGGTCGAGGGCGAGGTCAAGAACAAGACCGAGTTCGGCCTGTTCATCGGCCTCGAAGGCGACGTGGACGGCATGGTGCACCTTTCCGACCTCGACTGGACCCGTCCGGGCGAGCAGGTCATCGAAGAGTACAATCGCGGCGACATGGTCAAGGCGCAGGTGCTCGACGTCGACATCGACAAGGAGCGCATCTCGCTCGGCATCAAGCAGCTGGCCAAGGATACGGTCGGCGAAGCGGCGACTTCAGGCGAACTGCGCAAGAACGCGGTCGTCACCTGTGAAGTCATCGGCGTCAAGGATGGCGGTCTGGAAGTGCGGCTGGTCGACAGCGGCATCGAAACCTTCATCAAGCGCTCCGATCTGAGCCGTGACCGCGACGAGCAGCGCCCCGAGCGCTTCACCGTCGGCCAGAAGGTCGACGCGCGCGTCATCGCCTTCGACAAGAAGACCCGCAAGCTGCAGGTCTCGATCAAGGCGCTGGAAATCGCCGAAGAGAAGGAAGCGGTCGCTCAGTACGGCTCGACCGACTCCGGCGCTTCGCTGGGCGACATCCTGGGTGCCGCGCTGAAGAAGCAGGGCAGCTAAGCCCTTCGCACCGCGAAGCCCTTCGAAGCGAAGTTTTCGCACAGGCTCGAAAACAAAACCCCGCCGGAACAATCCGGCGGGGTTTTTCTTTGACCGCGGTAAAGGGTGGAAGGTTACGCCCTGCCGTAAAGCGGCACCAGCGTACCACTCATCGCCAGATTGGCCGGCGATGCCAGATAGGCGATGGCCTCGGCGGCGGCTTCGAGGCTGACCCATCTGGTGACATCGGCATCCGGCATGTCGGCGCGGTTTGCCGGCGTATCGAGTGTCGACGGCGCCACGGCATTGACCAGGATGCCCTTGTGCTTCAGCTCTTCGGCCATCGCCACCGTCATGGCTGCCACCGCCGCCTTGCTGGCGGCGTAAGCGACCATGCCGGCGCCGCGTCGCGGATCGAGCCCGGCGCGCGCGGTGACGTTGACGATACGGCCCGCGGTATCCGATGCGAGCATAGAGCGTACCGCGGCGCGGCAGCACAGGAAGGCTGTGCGCGCATTGGTGTCCATCATCTCGGCAAAGGACGCCGACTCGATCTTTTCAACAGGTGCCGAGGTGAAGCCGCCGGCCAGATGGATCGAGCCCCAAAGGCCTGGAACCTGGCTGTAGAACGCTTCGACCTTGGCAGGGTCCGAGAGATCGACGTTGTGCACCAGCTGGACACGGTCATGCGTGGTAAAGGGGAAATGCGTGGGGGCGGCAGCATGGGCGTTGGGCACATGGCAGATCGCGCCGTCACTCAGCAGTTTGCCGACAACCGCACCGCCGAGCGCACCGGTTCCACCGGTCACGACGATATGCTTGCCTTCAAGTGTTTCCGTCATCTTGGACGCTCCTGTCATTTTTTTGTCGTTAGGTCGTTTCTGTGCCGCCGACGCGAAGCGTCGCGCCTTTTGCGCCATCACTCAATTGACATCTCGACATGGCAGTTGTCGCGTCTTTGCATGCGTCCGCCCACCGGCCGGCCGTGGTTCAGGGCCGTCGAGACGGGAAATACGTAGCACCGTCCTTCAGTCAACCGTGATTTCGATGACGCGCGGCAGTCCGGTGGCCCGGGCGCGCTTCAACGCGTCCGCGAGAGCGTCGATATCGGCAAGCCGTTCGGCGCCGATGCCATAGGCCTCGGCCAGCTTGCAGAAATCGGGCGGCGCCGGCGATACGCCGACGGGCTCGACACCGACATCGAGCATGGAGGTTTCGATCTCGCGGTAGCCTCTGTTATTCCAGACGATGAAGATGACCGGCGCCCGCGCATCGAGCGCGGCGCCCAACTCCGGCAGCGTGAACTGGAAGCCGCCGTCGCCGGTCAGGCAGACAACCGGCGCATCGGGTATCGCAAGGGCCGCGCCAATCGCCGCCGGCGGGCCATAGCCAAGCGCGCCGAAGCCGGTGGCGGCATTGAACCAGCCGCCTGGGCGGTCGTGGTCGTAATAGAGGTTGGCCGCATAGATCGGCTGCGTCGAATCGCCGACGATGAGCGCGCCCGGCAAGGTGTCGCGGATCATCTCGACGGCACGCACTTGCGCCTGCAGGGTCGGATTGAGCTCGGCAAAGGCTGCTTTTCGTGTAGCAGCGGCGCGCGACGGACCGCCCTCGCTTGCCCGGACATGGCCCGTTTCCAGAAGCAGCGCTTCGAGCGCCTCGGCGCAATCGGCCTGGATCGAAACGGTTGCCGGGCGGCGGGCAATCTGGTCCGCGCCGATATCGATGCGGATCAGATTGGCGGGCAGGACGAAGCCGCCATCGCTGTAGCCGTCATAGTCGGTCGGGCCGAATTCGGTGCCGGCGGCAATGACCAGATCGGCTTCGGCCATCAGCGCCCGTACTGTCTTCAGGCTGGGACTGGCCGGCACGCAAAGCGGATGACCATGCAGCAGGCCGCGCGCATTGGTGGTCTGGACGACCGGCGCTCCCAGCCGCTCGGCCAGACGCCGCAATGGCGCCCCGGCGCGTTTGGCGCCGCCGCCGACCAGGATCAGCGGGCGGCGCGCGGCAGCGATGAGTTTGGCCGCGCTGGCAATTGCGGCACCTTCCGGCGCGGGTGGCGTCACATTGCTCAGCATGGCAGCGATGCCATCCGCCGGCTTGACCATGACGTCGGTCGGGATCTCGATATGCACCGGGCCGGGCCGGGCCAATGAAAACAGGGCGAAGGCCTGCGCCAGAGCAGCGGGCAATTCGCTGGCCTCGGTGACGCGCTTCGAAAACAGCGCCACCTTCTCCATCATGCCGCGCTGATCCGGCAGTTCATGCAGATGGCCGAGGCCCTTGCCCAGCGTCGGCATGGCGTTGACGCCGGATATGACCAGCATCGGCACCGAATCAGCGCGTGCCTGCCCCATGGCGGTGATGGTGTTGGTCAGCCCCGGTCCGGTGATGACGAAGGCGACGCCCGGCCTGCCGCTGGCGCGCGCATAGCCATCGGCCATGAAGCCGGCGCCCTGTTCGTGACGCGGCGTGACGTGGCGGATCTTCGAGCGCGCCAGCCCGCGGTAGAGCTCGACCGTGTGGACGCCCGGAATCCCGAACACCGTGTCGACGCCATGCGCTTCGAGCAGCGAAATCAACGCCTCCCCGACCGTCGTCCCAGTGGTGGCCCCAGTGGCGATCATTGGCGCAGCACCGGGCGCGTCAGGCAGGTCGGACCGCCCTCGCAGGCGATGCAGAGCGCATCCGCATCGAAGGTGGCGACCGTGCAGCCGGCCGCTTCCATGGCGGCCGCCGTCCTGGGAAAGCCGGCAACGGCAATGATCTGGCGCGGCGCGGTCGGCAGCACATTGAGACTGAGCCCGCTGGAGGCGAAGAACTCGTCGGCATCGCCCTCGACCAGCTTGATGCCGCGCGCCCGCAGCATCTGGTAGAAGGCGGCCGGCAGCAAGGGCGCATAGACCAGCGCCAGATCGTCGGCGAGCGGGCTGATCACCGACATCAGATGCAGGCAGGCTTCCTCGCCGTGCCAGAGCGGCAGATCGAAACCGAAGACCGAAATGCCCTTAGGCGAGAGCAGGTTCGAAAGCTGCTGGATGCCGTCCTGGTTGGTGCGTACGCCACGACCGACGGCCAGCGTGGTTGCGTCGACCCAGACACAGTCGCCGCCTTCCACCTGGCCCGGATCGTCGATCCGGCCGAGAATGGGGATCCCCATGCGCTTGTAAGCTGCCTCGTGCAGACCGGGCTCGGCACGGCGCAGCGCCTTGCCCATCGAAAGGATAATCGCGCCATGATCGGTCATCAGCGACGGATCATGGGTGAAGACGGAATCGGCCAGCCCGTCATCGGCGTCCGTCAGCCATTCGATCTCGGCGCCGGAAGCCGCGACCATGCTGGTCAACTGCTCATGCTGGGCCGCCGCCTTCTGCGGATCGAACCCCGGACCATAGTGCCATTCCTGTGCCCTGGCATGACGCATGGCGCTCGTGGCGGACCGCATCAACACGCGTTTCAGGGGTCCGGCCATGGACTGCGACCCGTATGATTTGCCCACTAAATTCTCCCTGAACGTCGGTTGGCGCCACTAACCACTACAGCAAGCTGTGATCAATAGTCCAAAAACCATGGTTGACGGAGGCAAGCGGAACGGTCCATCCTGAGCATGGGAACTCTGTCCAGTGACGGGTAATGGGTAAAAGATACCAGCAGCGACGAGCTCGAACGCTCCGCGGAGCGTGGAAGGAATGACGGCCATAAGCGCCGCATCCGGGATGACAGCGCAAAGCGCCGCACCCGCATTGAAACATACGGCGCAGGACGGCGCCGCCGAAGCCATCCATGTCGAGAACCTGCACAAGAGATTCGGTGAGCTGCATGTGCTGAAGGGCGTCTCGCTGTCGGCGCGCGACGGCGAGGTCATCGCCATCATCGGCGGCTCGGGCTCAGGCAAATCGACCCTGCTGCGCTGCATCAACTGCCTGGAAAACCCCACCAGCGGCATCATCCGCGTCAATGGCGAGGAGATCAAGCTCAAGGCCGACAGCCATGGCCACACGGTCCCGGCCGACCGCAAGCAGATCGAGCGCATCCGCTCCAAGCTCGGCATGGTGTTCCAGAACTTCAACCTGTGGAGCCACATGACGCTGATCGAAAACGTCATCGAGGTTCCCGTACATGTGCTTGGCATCAAGCGCGATGTGGCGATCGGCGAGGCCGAGAAACTGCTCGCCCGTGTCGGTCTGGCCGAAAAGCGCGACGTCTATCCGGCCTATCTGTCGGGCGGCCAGCAGCAGCGCGCGGCGATCGCCCGGGCGCTGGCCATCAATCCGCGCGTCATGCTGTTCGACGAGCCCACCTCCGCACTCGATCCCGAGCTGGTCGGTGAGGTGCTGAAGGTGATCGGCGACCTGGCGCGCGAAGGCCGCACCATGGTGCTGGTCACCCACGAGATGAAGTTCGCCCGCGAGGTCGCGACGCATGTCGTCTATCTCTACAATGGATTGGTCGAGGAAGAAGGCCCGCCGGAGCAGATCTTCGGCGCGCCCAAATCCGAAAGGCTGAAGCAGTTCATCCGCAACATCGGCTAGGACAGGCCGGGACGGAAGAAAACCGGGAACCAACAACAAACTGGGAGTCGTGACATGAAGACTGTTCTGAAAACATTCGCCGCAGCGCTGCTGCTCGGCGTCGCCGCCATGGGCGTGGCCAAGGCCGATCCGGTCAAGATCGGCGTCGCCGCCGAGCCTTATCCGCCCTTCACCTCGCCCGATGCTTCGGGCAAGTGGGTCGGTTGGGAGATCGACTTCATCGATGCCGTCTGCGCCGAGGAGAAGCTCGATTGCGTCATTACCCCGGTCGCCTGGGACGGCATCATCCCGGCACTGACGACCAAGAAGATCGACCTCATCGTCTCCTCGATGTCGATCACCGCCGAACGCGCGAAGACGATCGATTTCTCGGACAAGTACTATAACACGCCGACCGCGATCATCGGCCCCAAGGACCAGAAATTCGGCTCCGCCCCGGACGACCTCAAGGGCAAGATCGTCGGCGTGCAGGTTTCGACGGTGCACGCTGTCTACGCCAAGAAGCACTTTGGCAGCACAGCCTCGGAGATCAAGGAATACCAGACCCAGGACGAGGCCAACAACGATCTGGCCGCCGGCCGCCTCGATGCGGTCCAGGCCGATTCCATCGCGCTTGGCGAGTTCCTGAAATCCGACCAGGGCAAGGCCTGCTGCGACTTGAAGGGGATGGTCGCTCCTGACGACGAAGTGCTCGGACCGGGCGTCGGGGCCGGCGTGCGCAAGGAAGACACCGAACTGAAGGGCAAAATCAACGCCGGCATCAAGGCGATCCGCGCCAACGGCAAATATGACGAGATCTCGAAGAAATACTTCGATTTCGACATTTACGGCGGTGGCGGCGCACAGTCGAACTGACGATCCTCGTATGAGCAGGGGGCAGGGCGCCAGCGCCATGCCCCCTGCTCGATCTTTCCCAGGCATGTTTGCCGCCGACGCAGCCGTCGGCGGTTGGCCAGCACTTCGGGGGCGACGCTGATCGACGCACTTCTTTCGGCCTCCGCGGCCGGCATCACCGAGCTTCTCTCGCCCTACCCGCCAGGCTGGGGCGGGACGCTTCTGGTCGGGCTGCTGCATTCGATCGAGATCGCGCTGGGCGCCACGTGCCTCGGCCTTCTGATCGGCACCGGCGGCGCCTATGGCAAACTTTATGGCGGGCCGGTGGTGCGCGATCTCCTGGCGGTCTACACCACCATCGTGCGCGCGGTGCCCGAACTGGTGCTGATCCTGCTGCTCTATTACGCCGGAACCGACCTGATCAATCAGGCGCTGACGGCCATGGGCTATCAGCGCGTCGACGTGAGTGGCCTTGCCGCCGGCATCGCCGTGCTCGGCTTCGTCCAGGGCGCCTATTCGACCGAGGTGATACGCGGCGCGATTCTGGCCATTCCGCAGGGCCAGATCGAAGCCGCGCGCGCCTATGGAATGTCTCCCGGCCTGCTGCTGCGGCGCATCACCTTGCCGTCAATGCTGCCCTTCGCCATACCGGGCCTCGCCAATCTCTGGCTGATCGCCACCAAGGACACCGCGCTATTGGCGGTCGTCGGTTTCTACGAGCTGGCGCTGGCGACGCGGCAGGCGGCGGGTGTCACCAAAGCCTATTTCACCTTCTTTTTCGCGGCGGGCGTGCTTTATCTGCTTTTGTCGCTGTTCTCCAACCTCGTCATCGGCCGTGTCGAGACCTGGTCGCGGCGCGGCATGCCTTCGCTCAAGGAGGCGCGCTGATGGCCAACGAGGCTGCCATCATCAACGTCGTCGCGCGAACGTCGCTGTGGCTGCAGCCGCACCGCATCGTGCTGATCCTGATCGCACTCGGCCTGGTTCTGTCGGCCGCCTTTTTCATGCGCTGGGACTGGCTGCCGCAATATTATGAAATGGGCTTGATCGGCATCTGGCGGTCGCTGTGGATCCTGGCCGTCACCTGCGTCCTGGGCTTCCTGCTGGCCGTGCCGCTAGGGCTGGCGCAAGCCGCCGGCTCATTCTGGTTCGCCGCGCCCGCCAAGGTGTTCTGCACGGTGATCCGGGGCACGCCGCTGCTGATCCAGCTATGGCTGCTTTATTACGGCCTGGGCTCGCTGTTCCCGCAATATCCTTGGATCCGCGAATCCTGGATGTGGCCATATCTGCGGCAAGCCTGGCCCTATGGCGTGCTGGCGTTGACCCTGTCGTTCGCCGGCTATGAGGGCGAGGTGATGCGTGGCGCCTTTGCCGGCGTGCCGAAGGGGCAACTCGAAGCCGCCCGCGCGTTCGGCATGAGCCGCTGGAAGGCGTTCCGGCGCATCTGGCTGCCGCAAGCCATCTATCGGGCGCTGCCGACGCTGACCGGGGAGACCGTGCTGCAGTTGAAATCGACGCCGCTGGTGGCGACGATCAGCGTCATCGACATCTTCGCCGTTTCGTCCAAGGTGCGGCAGGACACCTATCTCACCTATGAACCCCTGCTGCTGCTGGCGCTGATCTACATGACGATCACCGGTATTCTGGTGTTTGCCTTCAGCAGGATCGAGGCGCGGATCCCGAACAAGATTGGTTAGAGGGGAGTAGGGGAGTAGGGGAGTAGGGGAGTAGGGGAGTATCAGGTTACTATCCACATTCACATTTCCATCCCCATTCGCTATTCACTGCCCACTGTCCCCTACTCCCGTACTCCCGTACTCCCGTACTCCCCTATTCCCTTACTCCCCTAGGACGGCCATGATGCAACTCAGTCTCGACCAGGCAAAAGGACTGTGCCGGATGGCGGCACTTGGCGCCGGCGCCAATGAGGAAGCGGCACAATCGCTCGCTGCTTCGATCATAGCAGCCGAGGCCGAAGGGCTTTCCTCGGTCGGTCTGTCGCATTTCATCGACTATCTTGAGGCGCTGGAAGCCGGACGCATCGACGGCAATGCCGATCCGGTGATCACCCGGCCGGCGCTTGCGGTCTATCTCTCCGATGCACGCGGCGGGCTGGCGCATACCGGCTTCGACCGCACCATCGACGACCTCGCCAAGGCGGCAAAGCTGTTCGGTGTCGCCATCTTCTCGCAGAAGAACGCCTATACATGCGGCGCGCTCGGCTATTTCACCGGAAGGCTGGCAGCACTTGGACTGGTGTCGTTCGCCGCCACCAACGGCCCGGCCGTGCTTGCCGGCTCGGGCTCGGTCAAGCCGGTCTATTGCACCAACCCGATGTCGTTTGCCGCACCCGCCGCCGACGGCGCGCCGCTGGTCATCGACCAGTCGTCAAGCGCCACCGCCTTCGTCAACATCCGCAAAGCGGCCGAAGAGGGCAAGACAATCCCGGAAGGCTGGGCGCTGGACGCCAGCGGCAACCCGACCACCGATCCGGCCGCCGCCATGAAGGGCGCCATGCTTGCCTTCGGCGGCCAGCGCGGTGCCAACATCGCGTTGATGGTCGAAGTGCTGGCAGCCGGCCTGTCAGGCGCCAACTGGTCGCTCGACGCGCCATGGTTCAGCGGCGGGCCGGACAGTCCCGGCACCGGCCTGTTCGTGCTTGCCGTCGAGCCCAAGCTGCTCGATCCGGATTTCGAGCAGCGAATGAAGGACCAACTCGACCGGCTGCGGCGGCGCTTCGGCGTGCACGTGCCGGGCCGCGCCCGTGCAGAGGCGGCAGAGAAGGCGCAAGCGCGGGGCATCACCGCATCCAAGGCGGTGGTGCAGCGCATTTCCGAATTCGCCGCACGCTACTCTTCCTGAATAATAATTAAATATCAATTGGTTATCTGAAATCAGCCCGCCCCAGGCGCGGTGCGGTGCGATTTTCTTTGCGCGCCGCTGAACCTTTCCGCGCCTTGCTGCGACACAGCTTTGTCCAGGGCAAGGCGAGCTTGCCCGATCCACACCGGGGGAAGCAGCAAACCGAAATCGAAAGCCTGCATCACGCGATGGCCGGTCCTTCGCGCCTCGGAAACTCAACCCAAATCAAAGGAAATTGTCATGACCAACACCAAGATCACCATGCTGACCGCCGTCCTTCTGCTCGGCTCGTTCATGGGTGCCACACAGGCAGCCACCTTGAAGGCCGCGCCGGCCAAGCCGTCTAGCCCGGGTGTCATCACTGCCCCGAGCGGCGGGGCCACCGAAGATCACTACTGCAAGAACGGCCATGCAAAATTCGCCAATTGCAGCGCCGATTTCGTCGCCGCCTGCAAGAAGGTTGGTGGCACCATGTCGGATGTTCAGGGCTGGGGTGGGCGTACTTGCTTCACGCCCTCCTGATACCGTCTCAGGTCAGGCCGCTCCGTCGGCCCCTGACTTCACATGGACGTCGCCCGGAAAACCCCGCTTCTGCGGGGTTTTCTGCGTTTTGATCGAACAATGGTAAAACATTCTTATTCTGGTCAACTTTTGTTTATTTGACTTCGGCCGACCCGATCGGCCGTTTGCGCTGATTGAGCAAAACAGAGGAGTTATAATGTCGGCAAGCACGGACAATCCCCGCAACGCCCTTGTCATCCCGGCCCTTGGCAGGGTTTACGCCGCTCTGCACGATGGTGCCGAAACGGTTCTTCGCGTCGTCGCCGGTGGGTTTCTAGCCATCCACGGTTCGCAGAAGATCACCAATCCTTTCGGCGCCGCCGAGATGGTCGAGGGTCTCGGCTTTTATCCGGGTGCGTTGTGGTCCTTGCTTTTGGCCTGCACTGAATTCTTCGGCGGCATCTTCATCGCCATCGGGTTTTTGACGCGGCCGGCCGCCTTTGCCGGCCTGTTCGTGCTGCTGGTCACGGTCTGGTTCCACTGGGTTACGATGGACCAGGGTTATTCGGGCGCGGAGAAGTCGCTGCTGTGGGCGGCGATCCTGCTCTTCTTCGTCATTCGCGGCGGCAACCGCCATTCGGTCGACGCCCGTATCGGCAAAGCGTTCTGACAGGCTGATAGCGACGACGCGTCGCCCTTTGCCTTTGGCACGAAACGGATTATGAAACGGCTTCAGCCAAGCTTGCGAGCGCCGGAGCCAGCCATGACCGAAATCCTGCAGACCCCAAAGCTCGTCGTCGTCTTTGGCGGGTCAGGCTTTGTCGGCCGCCATGTCGTGCGTGCGCTGGCCAAGCGCGGCTATCGCATCCGGGTCGCCTGCCGGCGGCCCGATCTTGCCGGCCATTTGCAGCCGCTTGGCAATGTCGGCCAGATCCAGCCGGTCCAGGCCAATGTGCGCGTGCGTTGGTCGGTAGACCGCGCCGTGCAAGGCGCCGACCATGTCGTCAATCTGGTCGCCATCCTGCATGAGAGCGGCCGGCAGAAATTCTCCGCCGTGCACGAATTCGGCGCCCGCGCAGTGGCCGAGGCCGCGCGCTCGGTCGGCGCCGGCCTGACCCACATTTCTGCGCTTGGCGCCGATCTGGACTCCGAATCGGACTACGCGCGCACCAAGGCGCTTGGCGAAAAGGCTGTGCTGGAGACGATCAAGGACGCCGTGATCTTCCGGCCGTCGATCAATTTCGGACCCGAAGACGGCTTCTTCAATCGCTTCGCCAACATGGCGCGCTATTCGCCGGTGCTGCCGCTGATCGGCGGCGGCCAGACCAAGTTCCAGCCGGTCTATGTCGGCGACGTTGCCGAAGCGGTGGCGCGCTCGGTCGACGGCAAGGTGGATGGCGGCCATATCTATGAACTCGGCGGGCCGAAGGTGCTCACCTTCAAGGAATGCATGGAAGAGCTGCTCGAGGTGATCGAGCGCAAGCGCCTGCTGGTGCCGGTGCCGTGGTGGGTGGCCAACATCCAGGCCTCGATCCTCGGCCTCTTGCCCAATCCGCTGCTGACCAAGGACCAGGTGATGCAGCTGCGCGAACACAACATCGTTTCGGACGCGGCCGCCAAGGCCAACCGGACGCTTGCGGGGCTCGGCATCCAGCCGCAATCGATCGCGACGATCCTGCCCAGCTATCTCTGGCGCTACCGCGCCGCTGGCCAGTTCCAGCAGCGCAAGCCTGCAGCATAGTCGTTACAGCTACCTGAAGGGGTCACGCCTATCTTGGCGTCACCCGCATCGGCAGACCGCCTTGTGGCTGCGTGGTGAGTTTCTGCACCGGCCAAGGCTTGGTTTCGGCGGTGGTGTCGAAGCGGAAGCGCGACAGCATGATCGCCAGCGCGATGATCGCCTCCTGCATGGCGAAGCTGGCGCCGATGCAGACGCGAGGACCGGCGCCAAACGGCAGATACTGGAAGCGGTCGATCTTTTCGCGGTTTCCCGGATGGAAGCGCTCCGGCAGGAAGGCATCTGGCCTGTCCCACAGTTTCCTGTGGCGATGCACGACCCAGGGCATCACCAGCACGGCGGCATGCTTCGGAATATAAAGATCCTTCCACATTTCCGGTTCGATCGGCTCGCGGTTGATCGACGGCGCCGGCGGATAGAGCCTGAGCGCTTCGTCGAAGGCGGCGCGGGTGAACGGCATGGCGCCAAGCCATTTCGTCGGATCGGGCTCGCGCGCCAGCACCTGGTCGATCTCGTGCTCGACCCGGTCGCGCTCCCACGGTGATTCAGCCAGGCAATAGAGCGTCCAGCCCAAAGCCCGCGCGGTCGTCTCATGGCCGGCGCCGATGAAGGTGATGATGTTGTCCTCGACCTCGGCCCGCGTCAGTCCGTCGGGGCCCTCGGCCTTGAGCAACAGCGTCAGGAAATCCTGCGGCACGGCACCTGGATCGCGCTTGAATTTCCCTTCGCGCATCTTGACCGTGTCGGTGACGATCTTGCGGAAATAGGCCATGGTCTTGCGGCCACGGATGCGGGTCAGCCTCGGCAGCCAATCGGGCGCGCGCAACAGGTCGAGCGGGTCGACGCGTCCCATGGTCTCGAACAGGCGGTCGATCTCGTTGGCGAAACTGCCGGGCTCGCCAGCGATCTCGCCGGAAAACAGCGTCTCGGCCAGGATGTCGTAAGTGAGCAGCGTCATGTCATGAGCGATGTCGGACGTGCCGCCGTCTTCATAGCGGGTGACGAAGTCCAGCGTGCGCCTCAGCATCGGCTGGGCGAAGCCGAAGATGTGGCGCGGCGTGAACACCGGCGCCATCGCCTTGCGCGACCGCTTCCAGACCTCGCCCTCGGCGGTCAGCAGGCCGTCGCGCAGGATCGGCCGCAGGATCTTCTGGCGCACCGTCGCCATCTTGTAGTTCCTGGCGTTGTCGACCAGCACATGGCGGATCAGGCCGGGATCGTTGGCGACGATCAGATGTCCGCCAACGCCATTGGCCCAAATCCAAGGCTCGTTGTAGGTGTGTTCACCCCACAATTCGAGCGGGTTGCGGTAGACGATGCGGATCATCTCCAGCGTCGAGGGCGGCGTCGTGCGCGGCTTCGGCGCCGGGGGAATGAAGGGGGCGGGCTGGATGTCCATGCTGTGCTCCGCTGATGACCCAATGTAGTGGGCCGCAAAGCAGGCGTCCATGTGACCGTACGGCAAGGCCCTGCTCTCCGGAACGTGACCGGTTACCGTGAGGTGCCTTCTTGTTGCCCCGAGCGGCATGCCCTAGGTGGCAGTCACCAATGGATACCGCTATCGCAGGAGCCCAGCTTGAAGCACCAGTTGAACATCATCATCGGCAGCACGCGGCCAGGCCGCGCAGGGCCGGTTTTTGCCAAGTGGCTGGAGACGTTCGCGCGCGAGCATGGAAAATTCGAGCCGGTACTGACCGACATCGACACGTTCAAGCTTCCGGTGCTGGACGAACCGCACCATCCAAGACTCGGCAATTACCAGAACGACCATACCAAGGCCTGGTCGAAAGCGATCGATGCCGCCGATGCCTTCGTCTTCGTGGCGCCGGAATACAATTATTTCGTGGCGCCGGCGATCGTCAACGCGATCGATTATCTCTCGCGTGAATGGAAGTACAAGCCTGCCGCCATTTTCAGCTATGGCGGCGTCTCCGGCGGCCTGCGCGCGGCGCAAGCGCTGAAGCCGCTGCTGACCTCGGTGGGTGTCATGCCGATCTCGGAAGGCGTCGCCCTGCCGATGTATCAGAAACTGCTCGACGAGAACGGCGCTTTCAACGCCGGCGAACAGGTGCAGGGCGGAGCCAAAACCATGCTCGACGAGCTGTTGCGCTGGAGCGAGGCTTTGAAGCCTATGCGGGCTGCCTGAAAACGCTGGTCTTCCGCAAAAAGCCCGGCTTGCTCATGGCATAAAGAGGTGGAATGTTCGCGCAAAGGGACAAGCCGGGGGGCGGTTCGACTTGCGTTTGCTTTTTGCCTTGCTGCTGATGCTCATGACCACCGCCACCGCGGCGGCTGAGCGGCGCGTGGCCTTGATCATCGCCGACGACGACTACCGCCTGATCCGGCCGCTTGCCAACCCGGTTCATGACGGCGAGGCGATGGGAGCGGTGCTGAAGAAGCTCGGCTTCGAGGTCGTCCTCGAAACCAACCGCGACCTGCGGCGCATGCGCCGCGCGCTCGACGATTTTCGCCAGGATGCCAAAGGCGCCGACGTGGCGCTGGTCTACTTCTCCGGCCACGGCGTGGAAATCTCGGGCGATAACCGGCTGCTGCCGGTCGATGCCGACCCCTCTTCGCTCGATGCGCTGGAGAAGACCAGCTTGCCTCTGGAGGAGGTGCGCAAGACCGTGGCCGCCACCGCCAAGGTCGGCCTGATCATGCTCGACGCCTGCCGGAGCGATCCGTTTTCGGGCACGGTGGGTGACGGGCGCGGTGCGACGTCGCTGGTCAAGGATGTCGTGGAAAATGTCCGGCCGGGGCTTGGTCGGACTGGCCGCGCCGAAAACATCCTGTTCGCTTTCTCGGCAGCACCCGGCGAGACGGCGGCCGACGGAACCGGCCAGAACTCGCCATTCACCACGGCGCTGACCAAATATCTCGGCACCAGCGGGCTCGAAATCCGCTCGGTGCTGACGCTGGTGCAGCAGGAGGTCTACGATTTGTCGCGGGGCAAACAGCTGCCTTACGTCGAGAGCGGCCTGCCGAAGCTGTTCTTTGCCGCGGCCGCCATGGAACAATTGCCGGAGCGCGAGCGCCTGTTGCTTGCCATGGCCGACGTGACGCCGGAAATGCGCGGTGAGGTCGAGCAGGTTGCCAGCGATGCCGACATGCCGCTGGCGCCTCTCTACGGCGTGCTGATCAGCTCCGACGCCAGCCACCTTTCGGCGGACAGCCTGAATGCCCGGTTGCGCGAGGCGGCGGACGCCTTCGTCAAGGTGCGCGGCGAAATGAGGACGCTGGCCTCCGATGATCCGCAGGTGACGGAGCTGCGCCGGCAGGCCGAGGAGCAGCTTTCGCTCGGCGCCTTCGATGGGGCTCGCGCCATCCTCGCAAAGGCCGCCGACATCGACAATGTTTCGCGCAACGCCTTGAAGGCCAATTTCGTCGGCCGCACGCTGTCCGAGGCGGCGACGCGTTTCCTGTCCGGCGGTGCGGCGCGCGCCGACCTCGACTACGCCACGGCCATCAACGATTATGAATCGGTCCTGGCTCTTTACCGCGAGGCCGGGCAGACCGATCTGACCCTGGACCAGGCCGACCGCCAGATCCGCACGCTGGACGAACTCGGCAAGCTCTACACCCTTGTCGGCAACACCGATGCGGCAGGCCGCGCCTTTGCAGCGCTGGTATCCAATCTCGAGCTGCGTTCGGCCCGGGAAACCGACCCGAGCGTCAAGCGCGATTTTGCCGTCAGCCACATCAAGCTCGGCAACGTCAAGCTGGCGCAAGGGGACCTGCCGGAAGCGCTGGAAAACTATCGGACCGCCAGAACCATGCTCAGGGATTTGACCGCTGCCGAACCCGATCGGCTGCCATGGTTCGGGGACTTCGCCATGGTCGACGACAAGATCGGCAACGTGCTGGTGACGCAAGGCGATCTGGCCAGCGCCGCACAAGTCTACCAGGAAAGCCTGTCGATCAAGAAGCAACTTGCCGATAATGAACCGGAGCGCGCCGAGCTGCAGCGCGACCTGACCATCACCTATGACGAGATCGGCGGCCTTGCCCGGGTCATGGGGCGACTGGACAACGCCCAGATGGCCTACGAGGAGAGCCTGAAGGTCCGATTGGCGCTGGCCGAGAAGAAGCCGTGGGACGCCGAGCGGCAACGCGATGTCTCCGTCAGCCATGATACGATCGGCGACCTCAAGCGCGAGCGCGGCGATGCGGCGGGCGCACTCGCGTCCTATAAAGCGGGCCATGCGATCGTCGAACAATTGGTGGGCCGCGACCCCGACAACAGTGAGCTGAAGCGCGACCTGTCGGTCGGCAACGCAAAGATCGGCAATGCGCTGAGCGATCAAGAGGACTGGCCGGCAGCCCTCGCCGCCTACAGGCAAGCCCTCTCGATAGCCGGCGTGCTGGCGGCCAGTGACCCTGCCAACGCCGACTGGCAACGCGACCTCTCGGTCAGCTTGGAAAAAGTAGCGGGCATTCGGGCGATACAGGGCGACCGCGCTGGAGCGCTCAAGGCCTATACAGACAGTTTCGCCATCGCCGACCGGCTGGCCAAGCTCGACCCTGCCAATGCCGACTGGCAACGCGACCTGTCGATCACTCTGTCCGAGATCGGCATGCTCAAGGCCAAGCATCGCGACGTCAAAGGCGCGCGGCAGGCTTTCCAGGACAGTCTCGACATCCGCCAGCAGCTCGCCCGGTCCGACCCAAACAACGCCACCTGGCAGCGCGACCTGGTGGTGGCCATGATCGACTACGCTCAGGTCGCCAAGAACCCCAAGGCCGTGCTTTCCCAGGCGCTGGACATGACGCTGGAGCTCGACCGCAGCGGGCGGCTGGCGCCGCGATATAAGTTCATGATCAAGTTTCTCAGGGACCGGCTGGCCAAAGTGAAATAGGGCCTGACGGGAGGCTGTCATGGACAGCCGGCTCATTCCCCGTGAAATGCCTGCAAACCTTGGAAAAACCGCCTTTTGCGCCTATATCTAGTGCATATCAGAGGCGCGATTCGAAGCGGGTTTTTCGCGCCGTGCAAGCGGCATCCAGACAACAGGTTTTCATGAGCGATCAGATCGACAACAACAACGGCGCTGAAGCCGAATACGGCGCCGATTCCATCAAGGTTTTGAAGGGGTTGGATGCTGTCCGCAAACGCCCCGGAATGTATATCGGCGATACCGACGACGGTTCGGGCCTGCATCACATGGTCTATGAAGTGGTCGACAACGCCATCGACGAGGCGCTGGCCGGTCACGCCGATCTCGTCACCGTGACGCTCAACCCCGATGGTTCGGTCACCGTGATCGACAATGGCCGCGGAATTCCAACCGATATCCACACCGGAGAAGGCATTTCGGCGGCCGAAGTGATCATGACGCAGCTGCATGCCGGCGGCAAGTTCGACCAGAATTCCTACAAGGTCTCGGGCGGCCTGCATGGCGTCGGCGTCTCGGTGGTCAACGCGCTGTCGGCGTGGCTGAAGCTGAAAATCCGCCGCAACGGCCAGATCTTCGAGATGAGTTTCACGCATGGCAATGCCGACGCGCCGCTGAAGGCCACCGGCAGCTATGAGCAGGACAAGCAGCCGGGCACCTATGAGGGCCGCAGCGGCAGCCAGATCACCTTCTTCCCGTCGGCCGAGACCTTCACCATGGTCGAGTTCGACTTCGGCACGCTGGAACACCGGCTGCGCGAGCTTGCCTTCCTCAATTCCGGCGTGCGCATCATTTTGACCGATGCCCGTCACGCCGATGTCGTGCGCCATGAACTGCACTATGACGGAGGCCTCGAAGAATTCGTCAAATATCTCGATCGGGTCAAGAAACCGCTGATCGACAAGCCGATCGCCATCAAGGCGGAGCGCGACGGAATCACCGTCGAAGTGGCGATGTGGTGGAACGACAGCTACCACGAGAACGTGCTGGCCTTCACCAACAACATCCCGCAGCGCGATGGCGGCACGCATCTGGCCGGCTTTCGCGGCGCGCTGACGCGCCAGATCACCGGCTATGGCGAATCGTCGGGCCTGACCAAGAAGGAAAAGGTCTCGCTGATCGGCGACGATTGCCGCGAAGGCCTGACGGCGGTGCTTTCAGTCAAGGTTCCAGATCCGAAATTCTCCTCGCAGACCAAGGACAAGCTGGTCTCGTCGGAGGTCCGTCCTGTCGTCGAAGGCCTGGTCAACGAAGCGCTCGGCACCTGGCTTGAAGAACATCCGAGCGAAGGCAAGGTGGTCGTCGACAAGGTGATCCAGGCCGCGGCGGCGCGTGAAGCGGCGCGCAAGGCGCGCGATATCACCCGCAAGAGCTCGCTCGGCGTCACTTCCCTGCCCGGCAAGCTGGCCGACTGCCAGGAACGCGACCCGGCGAAGTCCGAAATCTTCATCGTCGAGGGTGACTCCGCCGGCGGCTCGGCCAAGGGCGGCCGTTCGCGCCAGAATCAGGCCATTCTTCCGCTGCGCGGCAAGATCCTCAATGTCGAGCGGGCCCGCTTCGACCGCATGCTCGGCTCCGACATGATCGGCACGTTGATCACGGCGCTCGGGACCTCGATCGGCAAGGACGAGTTCAACGCCGACAAGCTGCGCTACCACAAGATCATCCTGATGACCGACGCCGATGTCGACGGCGCCCATATCAGAACCTTGCTGCTGACCTTCTTTTTCCGGCAGATGCCGGAGCTGATCGAGCGCGGCCATCTCTACATCGCCCAGCCGCCGCTCTACAAAGTGACGCGCGGCAAGAGCTCGCAATACATCAAGGACGAGAGCGCGTTCGAGGAGTTCCTGATCGGCTCGGGACTGGAGGAAGCATCGCTTACCCTCGGCTCGGGCGAGGTTCGCATCGGACAGGACCTGCGCGGAGCCATCGACGACGCGCTGGCGGTGCGCCAGCTGATCAACGGCCTGCACACGCGCTACAACAGAGGCGTCGTCGAGCAGGCGGCGATCGCCGGCGGGCTCAACCCGGACGTGTTCACCGATCTCGGCCGCGCCAACGACATGGCGGAGCGGATTGCAAAACGCCTCGACATCATCGCCGAGGACACCGAGCGCGGCTGGACCGGCCGCATGTCGACCTCGAATGAAGGCGTCGGCGGCTATGTGTTCGAGCGCACGGTGCGCAGCGTCAAGGAATACGCGCATCTCGACCTGGCGCTGATCAATTCGGCCGACGCACGCCAGCTCGACCGCTACGCACAGCGCCTCAGCGAGGTCTACGGGTCGCCGCCGGTGCTGCGCCGCAAAGATGTCTCCGAAACCATCTCGGGGCCGCTGGCGATGCTCAACGCGGTCTTTGCGACCGGCCGCAAGGGCCTGACGATGCAACGCTACAAGGGTCTCGGCGAGATGAACGCCGAACAGCTGTGGGAAACCACGCTCGATCCGAACGTGCGCTCGCTGCTGCAAGTCAAGGTCAATGACGCGACCGATGCGGATTCGCTGTTTTCGCGGCTGATGGGCGATGAGGTCGAACCCAGGCGCGAGTTCATCCAGGACAACGCGCTGTCGGTCGCCAATCTGGACATCTGATCTGGACATCAAATCTGAATTGGCGCGCTGCGGCGCGCCAATGTTCCGCTGGCGGCAAGAAAATCATTTTACAACGCGCCGGAACGGAAGTTCCCTTGGAACATTGTGACAACATCGATTCACAATATTCTAACAGGAGGCCTCCATGGGACGTGGCATTTTGCTCTGGTTGCTCGGCATTCCGATTCCGATCATCATTCTGATCATGCTGTTCGTACGATAGGGGGCTTCCATGCAGTCCACCCTGTCGGCGGTCGATGTTTCCGCCTCAACCGAGTCCTCCTCCACCGCCGTCAGCTGGGGACCGATCATCGCCGGAGCCTTCGCGGCCTCGACATTGACCCTCATCCTCATGCTGCTCGGTTCGGGGCTGGGATTGAGCATGGTGTCGCCATGGTCGGGATCGGGCGCATCTGTGACCACTTTCGCGGCGTCCACCGCGATCTGGCTTGTCATCGTGCAATGGCTGTCCTCCGGCGTCGGCGGCTATCTTGCCGGACGCCTGCGCACCAAATGGGTCGGCATCCACACCGATGAAGTCTATTTCCGGGACACCGCACACGGCTTTCTTGCCTGGGCGCTGGCCACGTTGCTCGTCGTCGGCGTGCTTGGCTCCGCGCTTTCCGCTGCGATAGGCTCAGGCGTGCAGGCGGTGTCCACCATCGCGTCTGGCGCGGCCATGGGCGCATCGGCGGGAGCTTCGGCCAATGCCGACAGCACATCGGCAGACAATGCGACCTCCTACCTGGTGGATTCGCTGTTCCGTCCGGCTGATCCGGGCAGGCTGGCTGCCGCCAATCCGGACAGCGATGCGGCTGCGGTCGGTCAGGCTTCGCGCATCCTGATCGCCGGTGCAGCGGCAGGCGAGGTTTCCGCAGACGACAAAACGTATCTGTCGCAGCTGGTCGCCGTCCGCACAGGGCTTTCTGAAGCAGACGCCAGGACCCGGGTGGATGCCGTCCTCGCCAAGGCTCAGGACGCCAAAGTCAAGGCGCAGCAGGCCGCCGACACCGCCAGGAAGGCCAGTGCGACGTTTGCCCTGCTTGGTGCGCTCTCGCTGGCCATCGGCGCCTTTATCGCCAGTGCCGCCGCGGCCCTCGGAGGCAGGCAGCGCGACGATGAGGAAGCGGTTTTTATCGCCAACCGCTGAACTGCACTTGCAACAAAGCCACTCCGGCCCGCCCGGAGTGGCTTTGCTTTGAATTGTCGCACAGCGTTGCCTCGACCCCGTTCGCTGAAGTCCGTTCCTATTTTCGGGGAGGAATCGTCGGTGCTTCGGCTTGGCTCGGCTCCAGTTTGCGACCGAGGTCGACCGCGTCGCGCAGCACGGCTAGAGCGTTTCATATTTTGACGGAAGCGTAGCCTGCGTTTTCGAAGTAGTTCTTGCATTCGGCTGCCTCGATGGTTTCGACGAGGTGGCCGATGTGGCGCCA